>CAZLXE010000108.1:0-8146 GCA_964563005.1 uncultured Isosphaeraceae bacterium | reverse complement strand
CCGCCCCACCTGCTCCGCCAAGTACCCATGCACCACATCCCGAGCCGAACCCCCGCCCCCGGATACCAAACCTTCAACTCGAGGCGCGTCGTGTAACTGGTGGTGTTTTCGCGGCAAAGACATGGGGGGCACTGTACCCCAACTTCAAGGGGTCGGTATTTGGTTAACAGTTTGGTGTAACACATGAGAGCGCATGGCAGGAATGGAATCAGGGCAACTCAAACATTTAACAATACTCACATGTCCCCAGATCGTGAAGTTGACTAATTCCCTTTGCACCTCACAATCTCAATGGTTAATCCACTCCCTCTCCTCAAACCTCCCCCCCGCTCAAAGCCCGCATCGTCCCCGCCAGTCCCATCTCGCCCACAGTCCCCTGAATTTCCCGCAGATCCTGCATATCCAGCGGCCCGCGTACCACCCGCAATAAAATTGATTCCGCCGCCAACACCGATGGTCGCTGCTGTGCCCGCAGTCGTGCCCGTACCGCCGCCAGTCGCGAAAGCAGTTCGTCATACTCGATGACCTGCCGCAGAAACTCCACATCCGCAAACGAGGAATCATCCGCTTCTCGCAGCATGGTTAAGGCCACCGATGCCGCATACAGCGTGTCCCCATCACTCTCACTGAGAAGGGGATCTTGACGAATTTCCTCCAACTGCTCGATATGCTCGTCCACGACTGTGGCGTTCACCGAATTCTCGGTTGCAACTTCCGGGGCCGGGGGCGGGGGTGGCATCGTTATGGAGTCATAGTGCAGAATCGGTGCCCCCAGCGTCGGCCGCACCATCGCCGCCGTATGCACCCTGGGCCCGCTCAAAGTTGGAGCCAATTCCTGAACTGAACTCCCCGATCCCTCTGCGACCAATGGACTATTCTGGCTTCCCGGTTGTCCCCATGGTCGATTCTCCAGCGTCCAGATCGTAATCGCCAGCCCCAGCGTCGCCGCCGCCGCAATCCACCCCGTCCAGTTCACCCAACCCCCGAATCCCCCGAAACCCCCGTGGGTCGGTCGAAGCGATGGCCTATCCACAGTCTCCCGCAGAATCGCCTCGGCAAAACCCGACGGCAATTCACTTCGCGTCTCCAACGCCGCATCCAGCGCCAGCAACCGATCCAATCCCTCCGCCTCATTCAAAAGGGTACGGCAGCCCCCGCACTCCCCCAGATGCCGCTCCGCTGCATGACGAGTCGGTGCATCCACCTCATCATCCACCAGTCCCGAAAGCAATGCCTTAATATCTTTGCAATCCATACTGTTCATAAGATCATTCCTAAGTAGGGCGGGCAATCCGGGGATTGTCCACCATCAACCATTCATTCTTTACGCTCTCTTATAGTCTCGAAACGAAAACACCAACGGCTCATCCTCCTCCTTCTCCATCCCCTGTTTCATCTCTTCCAGAAGCGCCTTCCGCGCCCGGTTCAATCGACTCATCACCGTTCCCACCGGCACCCCCAAGTGCTCTGCAATCTGCTCGTAACTCAACTGCTCCACCGCCCGTAACATCAGAATTGCCCGCTTCCCCTCATCCAACCGATCCATCGCCGCGTGCAGTGAGTCTAAATTCTCCTGCTCCGACATCGGCGCTTCCGGCCCCCGCCTCGTATGCAGCGCCGGATCCGAATGATACTCTGGCAACTTCCCCGGCCGCTTCGTTCGCTGAAGAACATTGATCGATAAATTCGTCACCACCCGTCGCATCCACGAGGTATATGCCACCTCTCCCACATCCGGCGGCTGCCGCCACAACTTGATGAACGCCTCCTGCACAATCTCCTCCGCCCGATGCCCATCCCGGCAGATCCCCCGACTCAACGCAATCAGCCGCGGCCCCAACTTCTCCATCCATTCCCGCAGTTTCGCTTCCGTTATTTTCTGGGCCATGACGAGAATCCTGCAAAGAAAGAAGAACGACGCTCCCCAAGGGTAGACCCCACTCCCCGAAAATTATTCCCGGCTCACTCCGATCGCTCCAAAACCGTCAATAGCACGCCAGAATCACTCATTTTTGGGATATGCCATATAAACCCGCCCGCAGATTCCGGGGAGAATAATCCTTCCCATCCAGATCGGGATCGATATCCCACACCTGTGGTTCCGCATCAATCAGAGGCAACTCCGGTACCGGCTGATCCGGACTGCGCTGCCCGTCCCACCACAAATTCGCCCGCACCATAAGCGATTCCCGAGGCAGCACCTCTCCTCCCTTCGCCACAGAAATCGGCGCCCCCGGAATCCACTTCCCTTCGCCTGACCAACTGATGAGATTGCTCTTAAAACGAATTGATCGGATTGATGCCGCCGAACCCGCAATCTCCAGAATGCTCCCTCGCAAATTCACAAACGAATTCCGGCGAAGAATCCCATTCTCCACTCTTTCCAGCCGACACCCACCTCCGGATCCCTTACTGCCAATCACCAGCGTGTCCGCCATCAGGATGTCCCGCACTGCCGAATCAGCATCACTCTCCCCCAACTGAATCGCCCATGCCCCCGCATCTTTCAGCCGGCACCGCCTGATCTGAATGTCCGATGATCCTTTCCGAATCAGGATCCCTCCCCCGGATTGCCGTTTCTCCTCCATGGCAAAGGTGCTGCCCGCAAGAACCACCTTCGCACACCCCTTCAGATCAATCGCCCTCCCTCCCCAATCCTGCACTGTACACTCGGTAATACGGACATTTGTAGTCCCTATGATCTGAATTCCCTGTCGCCCCCGTCCCCGCTTAATCTTAGAAATCCGCAACCGTTCCAGAAAAAAACCGTGATCTACTGATTCAATCGCCTCTTTATCCACATCATTCTCAATCCGAATCCCGCACAGCGATGAATGGGAAACCGAAAAATCCCTCAGCACAAAATGCCGGCAATTCTTCAAATACACCCCCACTCGCTGATCCCGAATCACTCCCGGCTGATCCGGATCTGCGCTCCGAATCACGATCGGTTGCTCTTCCGTTCCCACCACCTCGGTGAATCTCACCCCCCGATGCGCACCCGGCAGCAGAATTATTTCATCGCCCGGCTTGAGTCGCGGCCCCAGATCGCTCCATGATTCGCCGGGGCTGACCAGATGCTGCGTTCCTTCCACCGGGGAAACGGCTCCCCACGCTATCAGGATGGCGAAGATTATGAACCGCCGGATCATGCGATGACATTCCGGTAGGGAGAAGGTGGCGAAACAGATAGCCAGGCCGATCCCGGGGCCAGCACGGCCATCGTGTCCTGTAAGGCAGCAGGCATCAGAATAGTGTCGCCCTTCTTCACCCGGATTTCCCCGGCTTCGCCCGAACGCAACACCCCTTCCCCCGCCTGCAACATCCAGATCCACGCTCCGCCTCCCGTAACGACTTCAAACTCCGCCTCCGCCGCCACCTCCATGCGATCGATCTCAAAGAAATCCGTTTTCACGAGCCGCCGAGTGCAGAGACCATCGGCCTCCAACAGAGGCAACGGATCTGCGGGTTCATCCAGTACAGGATTAAAGTCGATACACGCCAACGCCTCCTCCACATGGATTTCCCGATCCGTCCGCCCCCAGTCATACACCCGAAATGTGGTATCGCTCGGCGTCTGCACTTCCGCCACCACAATCCCCGCCCCGAGGGCATGGCAGGTACCACTGGGCAGGTAATGGCACTCGCCCACCGACACTGGAATAGTGACCAGATCGTCCACCACCTTTCCAGTGGAAATGTGTTCGGCAAACTGCTTCGGAGTCACGCCCGGCTTGATTCCCTTATAGATCACCGCTCCCGGCTCCGCTTCCAGAATCACCCACGCTTCAGATTTAAGATGCACTTCCGGATGTGCCGCCGCATAATCCGGGGATGGATGCACCTGCACCGATAGATTCTCTCTGGCATCAAGATATTTGATCAGGAGGGGAAATTGAGATTGAGTGGCTTGAGGCCCCAGAATGTGTGCGTGCTGATCTCGAAGCACATCATGCAGGGTCTGCCCCTGCCAGAGACCATTGGCGATGACCGATCGGCCCCCCTCAATTTCCACCGGAAGATCGGCCAATTCCCACGATTCCCCGATTTTTACCCCCTCAGGAAGCGTTTTTCCCAACCCCTCCAGCGATCTCCCTCCCCAGACCTTCTCCTTATAAATCGGCTCAAATAGCAGTGGATAGGGCTTCATGGAGTATTAATCGAAGATTTTGCTCAATTTCTGAACTACTGGCCGCACGCCTGTGTCTGGATAGAATAGATCACCTTCTTTTCCGACGCCCAGCGCGTCTATGTGGAGATTCGCATCATGCATGGAATGAAGCATATATCAAATTCTGGCCTCTCCGCGATCTGCGTATTCCTGATGAGCACAATTGTCGTGGGTGATGTCGTCATCGACATGCCCGTACCCAAAGCAAAAAAATCCCTCACCATCCCGCAAGTCTTTACTCCTTCCCAGTTTCCTGAGAAAGCGACCCCGAAGCCAGTGACCCAGGACAATCCAACCGCAAGCCCCGGTGCGTTGGCCTTCGCCCGATATAGCCGAGGCCGCTATGCCCCTCGGAATGTGTATTCCCCCGCTTCCTCGAATGCCTATGCATACAATCGCTATCCATATTACTCGCCGTATTCCCCTTATGGATACGGCTTCGGCTTCAGATATGGCTATGGATGGCCTTATTTCGGAACCCCTTTTGTGTTTTCACATGTGGGATTTTCCCATGGGCATTCTGGATTATCCCACGGGCATTCCGGACTCTCCTCCGGGCACTGAAACCGCACCCACCCTGAATATCCAACTTCAGATCAGCATCCCCGTGATCTGCACTTCAAAGACCAGTTTCCCGTTCACCATGCCCTGACCATAAGTGATGGAGCGTCGTTTGCTGAAAACCACTTCTCTGGTCAGCAGATAGAGCGTATCGCCGGGAACCACCTGACCGCGAAAGGTGCAGTCGTCACACCGGGTGAAGCCCATGAACCGCTCGTTTTTCGAGCGAAAGTGATACAAAACATTTCCCAGTTGGGCCACCGCCTCAATCATAATCACGCCCGGCAACAGTGGTCGCCCGGGAATATGCCCGGGCACCCAGAATTCATCATCCCGTACCTGCTTCACCCCCACCGCCATGGAATACGCATCATCCATCCAGATCACATGGTCCAGGTGGCGCATATCCCCGCTTTGCGGATTGATGCGTCCCACCTCGTCCGGCGAAACCCTCACGGCATTGAGATCAAGCGAATCAAGGTCAACAATCGGCTCGGACGCCATAAATTACTCCAACAGAAAAAGGAATGAGATCAGGGGGCATGATAAGGGATTCACGGGGGAGAGTATGCCTGTCCGGACGGTGCAGAATCATGAGGATGTCCTAGGATAACCCCATGGACTCTCTTCCCCCTCTCCCTCCGCGTCCGCTCGATGGTCACAAAGGAACCTTCGGCACGGCATGCATCGTGGGCGGGCAGGCAGCGGAGATCCGGGGGAATCATGGGGCCAGCGTGATGATCGGCGGGCCGGCGTTTTCGGCATTGGCTGCCCTTCGTTCGGGGTGCGGGCTGGCCATGCTGGCCATGCCCCGGCCCATTCTTGCCGCGGGTTTGACCATCGCTCCCTCCGCCACCGGTCTGGCTCTGCCGGTGAATAAACAAGGCACGCTGAATCCTTCCGAATGTGCGGCAGTCCTGGATGACCAGAGAAGCCGGATCGACTGCCTCGCCCTCGGCCCCGGTCTGGGAGAAGGGTTGGAGCAGCAGCAGATCATCGCCCGCCTGATCAGCCGGGATGACCTTCCCCTCGTGATCGATGCCGATGGCCTCAACGCCCTCACCCACCTGCCCGATTTCCAGAACGATCTTCACGCCGACGCCATCCTCACCCCCCATCCCGGCGAGTTCCGCCGCCTCGCCCGATCCCTGGAAATCGACATCGACATCACCGATCCCAACCTCCGGTCACGCGGGGCAGAAGCATTAGCTCAACGCCTGGGCTGCATCGTGGTCTTGAAGGGCCGGCACACCGTCATCACCGATGGCCAGCACACCCACCTCAACCACACCGGCAACCCCGCCCTCGCCACCGCCGGTACGGGCGACATCCTCACCGGAATCATCGCAGGACTGATCGCCCAGCACTACGCCAAAGAAACGCCCCCGGAAGAAACGCCCCCGGAATCGAATCACCTATCCCTCCTCGACTGCGCCCGACTCGCCACCCACCTCCACGGCCTCGCCGCCGACCTCTGGGCGCGGCAGCAAGGTATGGGTTCCGGGAATTCCGGGGGATTGCTGGCCATGGATCTCCTGGACCAGATTCCCAGGGCCATGCAGTCGCTGCGGTGAGAAAGCAGGGATTTCGAGGTTGTGAGTTTTTCCGGATCGAGGGGGAATGTCTACTGGTCGATGAGGAGCGTCTATCGGTCGGTATCGGGGGATTTCCTGTCGAGCGGGAACTTCTCCCGGTCGGTATTCGGGGGTTGCCGGTCGAGCGGGAACTCTCGCCGGTCGATTAGGAACTGTTCCGGGTCGGTCCAGAACTATTCTGGATCGATTAAGAACTTCTCTGAACCGAGTTTTTGGCCTGGAAACACGGATTGCTGGTTATCGGGTGTAGTACCGGGAAGGCTATCCGAGGGCCGGGGAGGGGTCAGTTCTTGTTGGTGATTTCTGTGGCGGCGATGTTGAGCGTACCCAGTCCCCCGCCCTGACTACCGCTGGCCACGAGGAGGTATGACTCACCAGGGGCGGCGATCCAGTTGACTTCCGGCTGGAATGCGTCGGGACAGCCGGTGGCGTTGTCATCACCGCACCCGAGAGCGTTGAACGCCCCTGCTGAGGCAAGGTTACAATCGTTGGGGAAGATGGACAGGGCGCCATCGAAGGTGGAGCCGCACAGATCGGCACGGACGGCGAAGTTGTTCGCTCCGGCAGGAGCCGTCCAGATGAACCAGATGTCGTTGAGCTGGGGATCGGCGAATTCGCACTGATTTACGCCGGGGGCCATCGTATTGTGAAAAACGGTGCTGTCGAACGCGTTGGCCCCGGTGAGAGCCACGATCGCAAACGGGCAGACATCGCCGGGACCGAAAAGGCACTGCCCGAAGTTGTCGAGGATGTGAAAAACATCGTGGATGTTGACAATACAGTTGCCGCAGGGAGGAGTGACATCGCCGATGGTGCGGGGAGGCCCAGTGGACCCGAAATCGTTGAGAACGGCGACCAGATCATCGATGTTGACGAGGCCGTTGCCTCCGGGAGGCGCGATATCACCTGGGCATAAAACTGGACAACTGGTAAACAGGAGTGAAGAGACCTCAACTATGAGCGTCCAACTATTGACTCCGAACCCTGCCAGTTTACCAATGGAGACGGCAAAGTCGCCTTCCCACACCCCGTCACCATTCGCCACGATTCCAGCAACATCAAAGGGACCAGCTACGCTGTCCCCATCGGTGAAGAATTCAAGTGAAGCAGAAATAACCAGACTCCCGCAATATTCGAACAACCGATGACCTTCAACGATTCCCAGTAAGATACCCCCATCGGTGAGGGGGAAACCGCTGGAGGTCAGTCCACCAGGAAAGAGGTCGGTCCCGGGGGGTGAAGTGACGGTAATGGTGATGGTGCGGGTGTTTCCGATGCCGGCCACATCAGATTCGGTAACTGTGGGTACGGTGCCGTGGACATCAGTACGAGTGGCATCCGGAAGGCCATCGAAGTTGACAATGTCATCCGGGGCGCCGGGCAATGAGGGATCGAAGATGAGGAAGAATCCCAAGGCCCCGGTGCCCACGGCGTGAGACAAATCATAAGTCGTATCACCGGGGAAAGTGCCATTGGCAGCGCCCCCTCCTCCAGGAAGTGGGTGACCGGAGATTTGCTGGAGGGAGGTAGGGTCAAGATTAAGGCGGCTGACTGCAATCTCCGGCTGTCTAAGGTCTAAAGCCGGTGCTTTTTCGCCGGGGTTCGTTCCTCCGAACATTCCCCCCGTTAGTCCCGAAGCCACTACCACTCCCATTGCTGTCAACACCTTTAACCGCATACTGCATCTCCACGTCCAGGGCGAGGGTGCCGTGGCTATGAGTATGATAGGCCCGATCGCAGACCGGGGGTGGGAGCTCTAAGGATCGTTATCATGCCCTCCCATGCGAGCGGCGATTCTTTCTATTGGTGATGAACTGGT
>CAZLXE010000107.1:6044-8148 GCA_964563005.1 uncultured Isosphaeraceae bacterium | reverse complement strand
ACTCCTCCGCCACCAGTTTGTCCGTCTGTTCCACGAACTTATCTCCTTCCCATTGGGCGTCTTTTTCAATCATGCCTTCGCGGCGGGCTTTGGCTTCTGCTTTGGTTTTCGCCTGTCGTTCGACGAGGTCGGCGTGGGTGGTGAAAGAATCGAGTGATTTGCCCCGGAAATCAGCCAACGATTCAAAATGGTGTTTTTTCATGAACGAAGAAAGTTCGGCACATAAATCCTTAATCATGGCGTAGCCATGGATCATTACTCCGGTGCAGACCTGAACGGTGTGGGCACCTAAGAGGAAAAACTGGGCGGCGTCGGAGCCGGTTTCCACGCCGCCGATGCCGTGGAGGGAGCGATCGGGGAATTCAGTTTTCATCATCTGGGCGAGTTCCATGACCATACGGAGGGCGATGGGGCGGACGGCCCGGCCGGAATAGCCGCCCGGGACGGTGCAGCCCTCGACAGTCGGCTCCGGGCGGAGAGAATCGAGGTTGACGCTCATGACGGAGAGGATGGTGTTGATGGCGCTGAGGCCGTTGCAGCCCGCTTGGAGGGCGACTCGGCCGGGGGTTTCGATATGCGTGATGTTGGGCGTCATTTTGGCCCAGACAGGAACGGTGGCGGCGGACATCACCCAGCCGCACACCTCGGCGAGGATTTCCGGATCCTGGCCCATGGCGGCGCCCATTTGTCGTTCGGGCAGTCCATGCGGGCAGGAGAAATTAAGTTCGAAGCCGTCCACGCCCACGGCCTGACAGCGCTCGACGATCTCCACCCAGCGATCTTTGTGATATTCCTCCATGATGGAAGCGATGAGAACGCCTTCGGGGTATTGGTTTTTTATTTTCGTGAATTCTTCTTCCCAGACCTCAAAGGGACGGTCGGAGATGAGTTCGATGTTTTCCCAGCCCCAGACTTCCTTGGTGTTCTTAGCCCGCATCCGGGCGTAGCGGGGGGCGACATTGGTGACCTTGGCGGCGTCGAGGGAAATAGTTTTGGCGATGACCGCGCCCCAGCCCTCTTCAAACGCCTTCCCGATGACATTGGCGTTGGTGCCGGGCGGGCCGGAGCCGATGACGAAGGGGTTGGGAAGGGTGAGGCCGTCGACGGTGATGGAGAGTGAGGGCATGGGAGGTGTAACTTATCAGCTGTCAGTTGTCAGTGATCAATTTTCGGGGAAGTGTCGGCCCCATAGAGGATGCAATCGTTTGATTTCCGTAGGTTCGATTTTAGATTTGTCAGACCAGATGGCGAGGGTGAGGGCTTCATGGGCCGGGGAGGGGGTGGATTGCAGCATGGCCGTATTATTCAGGGCGGCCTTGATGAGAGCGATGGAGGCGGCGGTGGCTTTCTGAAGATTGGCGATGATTTCGGCGATCAGGGAACCCCCGGATTCCCCCGAATCACCCGAGGCAGAAAGCGGCCTTCCCTTGAAGCAGTCGTAGTCGGTGGGAAGGGCGATCAAGGCGTAGGCCATTTCGGCCTCGCGGGCGAGACGGGCTTCGGGGCATGCGGTCATGCCGATGATGTCGCCTCCCCACTGCCGGTGCATCTCGGCTTCGGCCCGAGTGGAAAATGAAGGGCCTTCCATGCAGACATAAGTGCCCTCGGAATGAATTGTTTGGTCAGGGAGCGTTTGCCCTGCGTCGAGAAGCCACTGCCGCATGATGGGGCAGAAGGGGTCGGCGAATTCCACATGCACGGCGGCGTTTTCATAGAAGGTGCGGGGGCGGCCATCGGTTTTGTCGATGAGTTGATTGCAGAGGACGATACTGCCGGGGTGGATATCTTCGCGTAATGATCCCACTGCTCCGGAGGCGATGATGTGAGTGCAGCCGAGTTGCTTGAGGGCAAAGATGTTGGCCCGATACGGGACGGCGGCGGGATTGCGGAGATGGTGCTCGCCGTGGCGCTGCAGGAGGGCGACGGGGGTGTTATCGAACTCGCCGAGAATGATGGGGGATGCGGGCGGGCCGAAGGGGTTCCCGGAGGCGTCGGGGCGAACCGTTGTTGTGTTCCGGGGGTTGAAGTTTTCGATGAGGGCATCGCCGAGTCCGGTGCCGCCGATGATGCCGATGCGAAAGTTTTGACTCATAGGAGCATCGTA
>CAZLXE010000107.1:0-5944 GCA_964563005.1 uncultured Isosphaeraceae bacterium | reverse complement strand
GGGTGATTCGTGGTACAAGGGGGCCATGACTCAAACCCCCGGTTCCCCCGGATTCCCCCGATCTTCGCATTCCCCCTGGTTCTATCACGGCATGGCTTTGCTTACCGTGTTCATCTGGTCGTTCAGTTATATCCATGTGATCTGGCTGTCGGAGCATGTGAATCCGGCGGGGCTGGTGGCGCTCCGGATGGATTTTTATGGGATAGCAATTCTGGGGATGTTGCTCTGGCGGCGGCCGGATCTTTCCCGGGTGCGCTTGAAGCATTGGCCGGTGCTGATTTTGACGGGATTCGTGGCGGGCCCGGGCTATCACTTTCCCCTGGCCTGGTCGGGCTCGGAGGGGCGGATCGATGCGGCGTTAATCGGGTTGATCATTGCGACGGTTCCCGTGCATACCAGTTGGCTGGCCTGGCTGGTGTTGAAAGAGAAGTTGACAATCCCGGCCGCGATCGCCTTGGGATTGGGCCTGACGGGGGTGGCGGTGGTGATTTTGGGGCGGGAAGGTTCGATCGACCTGTTACCCGCCCAATTGGAGGGGCCGATCGGTTGTACGATCGCGGCGGTGATGGGCGGGGGTATTGTGACCCTGAGCCGTCTGCATAGGAACCTGATGAAACCGATGGATTTCATTATCGTAACGGGCGGAATCAGCGTGATTTGTTCAACAGCATTGCATCCCTTTGCGGACATGGGAAATTGGGGAAACATCACGCTACACGGCTGGTGGTCGGTGTTTTATCTCGGTTTCATCGCCCTCGGGGTGGCGTACACCACCTGGGTGATTGCGCTTTCGGGTTTGCCCGCGGTGTCGGTGGCGATGTATCTGTTTCTGGCTGCCGTTCTGTCGGCCTGTTGGGGGTGGGCGTTTCAGGGGGATGACATCGGGTGGGAGTTTTTTCTGGGGATGGGGTTGGTGTTTGCCGGTTTGATTAATATGGTGCTTCGGAGCCGGGGCCGGGAAAACTCTCCTCCCAAATCGGTTAAGGTCATAGTTGAGTGAGCGTGTCCAGCCCGGTCAGACCGATCGGTTCCCGGGTGTAAAATCCTTCGGCGGAGGGTACGCCGATGCGACTGCCCAGCCAGGCATGGAGGGCATCGAGCCAGTCCACGATGCGCCGATTTTTTTCGGGGAGGACGAATTGGGTGTGATAGGCGAGCACGGCCTCGCGCTGGCGGTCTTCATAGCCGGTGATATCGAGGAGGAATGAGGGTTGCACGAGGTGGCGGAGGTGGGTGCAGTAGTAGTAGAAGAGCCACTTGGGATAGATCGGCTCGCCGGGGATGTCGGTCTGGGTAAGTTTGGCGTCGAAGCGGGCGTCCTCCACGATGCGGGTGGTGGCGAGGTGATCGGGGTGGGCGTCTTCAAAGTAGGGGGTGAAGACGATCTCCGCCTGATGTTCGCGGATGACGGCGGCGACTTTGTGGCGATTCTCGACCGAGTGGATCACTTCGCGGTTGGGCAGACCGAGGAGAGTGCGAGGGACGCCGAGGATTTCGGCGGCTCGGGCGGCTTCGGCGGCGCGGGTGATGGGGTCGCCGTGGGGCGTGGGTTCGCCATTGGTCATGTCGAGGAGGAGGATGTTGTGGCCCTGTTCGGCGAGTTTGGCGATGGTGCCGCCCATGCCGAGTTCCTGGTCATCCGGGTGCGGGCCGACGATGAGTATATTGGTCATGAAAGAAAACTTTATGGAGTAAGGGATGAAGGGTTCTGGTCAAGGATGGCGAGAAGTTCCTCGGCAAGGACATTGACATATTCTAAAATTGATGCGGCCTGCTCGAGGTTACTTTGACTGCGGGCGTATTCCGCTTCCCGGGCGTACCGACAGAGTTCGGCGAGTCGGGTTCGGAAGGTGAACCACCAGGCGGAGCGGGTCGGAGGGTGAATCAGTTGACCCAGAACGGCAGATACCCCGGAGGGAGAGTTATTGAGGGCACCGATGAGTCGCTGATACAGTTGCGATTGCAGTTTGAGGAGGGGAAGGGTGCGGGCGATGGTTTCGAGGTGACGAGCTAGGGTGTCGAATTCTTCATCCACAGCGGCGTTGGTGGCGAGTTTGAGCCGGGCGGTGAGGTCGCGGGTGGGTCGGAGGATGATGGCGGGAGGGAGTTCCCAGCCCGCCCAGTGGTTGAGGAGTGCAGCGTCAGATTCAGCACTGCTCAAGCCCGCGAACTCCTCCATTATTTGGGTCAGTTCATAGATGCTCCGCAGGCGTTTCCCGGCGGCGCTGTCGGAACGACCTTCACTCCAAAATGCGACCCACTTTCTTCGCTCGGCCTGAACGCGGTGGAGGAGTTCCCGTTGTTTGCCGCCGGTGGCGAGGAGGGCGGAGGGAGATTCGCCGATGAGTTGAGTTTCGTAGGGCAGGGGAACAAAACGGTTCAGTTCATCCTCGAATTGGCGCATGAGGTCGATGGTGTCCGGGCGGCGATTGAGTTGGAGGAGCCATCGACCCCACAGGAACACCCGCTTGGAAAATGTCGCTCGAAGTTCGGGATTGAGGAGAGCCACCGCGTCGATCCAGTCGGGAACCCGCCGGATGCGTTTGATGTCTTCGAGATATTGGCGCGGATCGACGAGCAGGGAGCCAAGATCGGGATCGGCCAGGGCTTCGGGATTCGCGGCCACTTCATCGAGGCGATCGAGTAATGTGGCTTCGGTTTCCCGATACTTTTTTAGAAGTTTGTCGTGCGATTTCTCGATATCTCGCTTGGCTATGGCGGCTTCAGGAAGTTCGCGGAATTCGATCATCAGGTCCGCGATTCGGAGAAGCAACTCGATGCGCTCGAGGGATGGTTCGGGTCGATCGTTCTTTGCATTGAGGTCATCGGCGATGGGCAGGGCGACCATCAGGGCGGAGGCATCCAATTCATTTCCGTTACGCAGGGCGGTGATGTGGCGGATAAGTCGCCCGGACGAGTTCAGCCCCCGCAGACGAGTTGCTCCCCGCACTCGCGTTTCGGGATTGGTAAAGAGAATGATGGCCTGATGCAATCGGTTGGCATAAGTCTGTTTTTGGGGGTCATCGAGCCACTCCGCCGCGTTGAGAGATTCCAGAAAATCCATCACCTCGGCGACTCGAACGGCCATCTTTTCGGCGGAGGAGGCAAGATCGGAAAAAGATTGGCCGCGTTGAATGAGGGTGGCCAGGTGCAGGAGGGCTTCCCGGGTGTCTGATTGGGTGTGCAATGCCACGAGACGAGCGGTCAAGTCTGCATGAGGCGGTAGGGCAAACAGTGGCTGCACCCGGACGGCGAAAATATCCGGCCATTGATTCTGTACAGCTTCTCCCGTAACGAGGTGGGCCGGTTCGATCAGCAGGGCGAATAATTCGGGCAGGAGCCGATCAATTTCTTCCGGGTCGGCAGTCTGAAATTGCCCCATCATTGCCGTGGCCCGGTCGTTGAATTGAAGCAGGGCATTCTGTAACTTGGATGGCGGATCAGATTCGGCAATGTCGGGGTTTAGGTCTTCCGAAGGCGGTGCGCTCATGGCAACAAATAAACCATCCAATGATTCGCGGGCATCGTAAAGACGCGATCCCGACAGGATGGCGATGTTGCCCTTTTCTCCCGCTTCATCCCCGGCCGTGAGAAGATCGGCGGCAATGATCCGGATGTTCCGGGAAGCCCGATTACGCTCGAATTCCGGCGAATGGTCCGGCGGTGGATCGATCAAAAGCGTTGTTATTTCGTTTTCCAAGCCAGCGATCATGGACTTGACGGCGGTGGATTCGCCCAGCCGAGGGGGATGAATGTTCTCGGGTAATTCTAGAATCTGCCCCCGTACCGTGATGGTGAAAGCAAAAACAGCAATAAGGGAAATCCAGCGGAATCGCCAACGAATGGTCATGGCGTCAGTTTACCCGGAGAGGAGGCGGGCGTAGAGATGCTCCAATTGTTCCACCATGCGGGCGGCCGCAAATCGCTCGCGGCAGAGTTCCCTTCCCCGCTCGCCCATGTGTTTCCGCTCTGTTTTATGCTCCATCATCCATTTCGTCGCCGTGTGGAGTGCATTCAGATCGCCGGGAGCGATGAGTCGTCCGGTTTCGCCGTCGAGCACAATTTCCTTCGTGCCATCCACATCATTGGCAATGACGGGAACCCCGCCGAGAAGGGCCTGGGGCACGGTGCGGGGCAAGCCCTCGCGATAACTGGGGTGAGCGAGGCAGTCCATGGCGGCGATAAAGTTCGGGATATCCTCCGAAGGGACGAGACCGGTGGTGATGACCTGATCTTGCAATCCCATATCCCTCACCCGTCCCAGCAGTCGATCCCGCCACCAGCCATCGCCTACCCAGAGGAGTTTCAAGTGGGGATTCTCCTGCATGAGGGGATGGAGGGCATCAAGAAGATCATCGTGCCCCTTGAGTTCGGCGAGGCGGGCGATGGTGCCGAGGACAAAATCATCATCCTGGAAGCCGAGTTCATCGCGCATGGCTTGACGCGATCTTAGGGGATTGAGATACCGATCGGTTTCCATTCCAGAATAGATAGTTTGATATTGCTCCGCCCGACCGATGCCCACAGCAAGGGCCTGATCGCGCATGGCGTCTGCCACGCAGACGATGGAATGACAATGCCGGGCGGCCACACGCTCGGCCTGAACATAAATCGCATTGCGCCAGCGAGATTGATAGGGATGAAATGCGAGGCCGTGAATGGTATGAACGATTCCCGGCACCTGCTCTTTCCATGCGGCCAACCGACCGAGAATACCCGCTTTGGAAGAATGGGTATGCACGATGTCCGGTTTCCAGACCCGAATCAGTTTCCGCAGATCGCAATAGCACTTCCAATCTTTATATGGCGCAAGTTGACGCACGAGATGGGGGGTTTCAATGGTTTCGATACCGCCGTGGGCGTCAGCGCGGGCAAGGTGCGATCCTTCAGGGCCGTATATGGGGCCGTACACCAGCGAAACATCATGTCCTTTATTTGCCTGTCCCTCGCACGACAAAACAGTGTTTTCTTGAGAGCCACCAAGAATCAACCGAGTCGAAATATGCATAATCCGCATGGTCACGCCGGTGAATCTCCATAGCAAACCCAAGATAGACACAACCCTTCCGGGGCCATCGTATGACCGGCCCGGGCTCGATCCTTTGCGGCCAGAATTTCAAGTATTTCATCCGGCTCAATTTTGCCCCGTCCTACTTCAAGCAGGGTCCCCGCAATAATGCGGATCATGTTGTAGAGAAAACCGTTCCCGGAAATTTCGAGGACAACCAGATTCTCCTCCGGTTCGGTAACAGAACAGGAATTTACTGTACGCACGGTGGAATCCCGGCCGTGATTGAGACGGGTAAAGGAACAGAAATCGTGCTCACCCACGATATGGACCGCCGCTTCATTCATGCGGTTCCAGTCGAGGACATAAGCAGTCCATGCTGTGTAATGACGATCAAAGAGAGGCCGCAGAATGCCCTGACGGCGGGAATGGGCCAGGCGATAACGATACCCCTTGGCCACACAATCCGAAATTGGGCTGAAAGTGTCACTGGTATATTCCGCTCCTCGAACTTGAAGATCATCCGGTAATCGCGAGTTGATAGCCGCGGCAAGCCGCTCCGGCTCAAGATCCTGCTCCGAAGTAAACGCGGCCACCTGCCCCTCGGCATGGACTCCCGAATCGGTGCGGGAAGCCCCCACCAGGCGGATCTCTTCGCGCACCACATCTCTTACCACCACCTCCAGAACGCCCTGAGCGGTGCGCAGGGGATCGCTATCGGGGGGCTCCTGCTTTTGCCAGCCGTGGAAACTGGAGCCGTCGTAGGCGATGGTGAGTTTGTAACGCGGCATGCCGTCATCATACGACAGCATGGGGAGAAGGTTCGGCGTGAAACCTGTTTTACGCCGCCTCCATGGTGCGTCGGGGTCGGTTGCGGGCGGCGAAGTGGCTGAGTTGAGTGGCGGTTTCGGGCTGGAGATCGAGGAAGTTCATGCC
>CAZLXE010000106.1:0-8157 GCA_964563005.1 uncultured Isosphaeraceae bacterium | reverse complement strand
AGCCATGAGGGATGGGGGATGAGGGTTTTTGTTTTTGTGATCTTTTTGGGGGATCGGGCTTGACTTGGTGCGGAATATAAGTTAGGGTAAAGTTCGGGTATTTGCTCCTGTGTGGGGGCAGAGCCCTTCTAACGGCCCCGGTGGGAGGTCGGTTATGTCTGTACGCATACTTTTTCTTGATATGAACGCTTATTTTGCTTCGGTGGAGCAGCAGTTGCAGCCGCGATTGCGGGGGAAGCCGGTGGCCGTGGTTCCGATGCTGGCGGAGACAACCTGTTGTATTGCCGCGAGTTATGAGGCGAAGCGGTGCAATGTGCGGACGGGAACGCTGGTGGCGGAGGCCCGGCGGCGGTGTCCGAATCTTCTGGTGGTTCAGGCCCGGCCCGCGACTTATGTGCAGATTCACCATCGTATTATCGCGGCGGTGGAGACCACGCTGCCGGTGGCGGAGGTCTGTTCGATTGACGAGATGTATTGCCGGCTGATGGGAGTGGAGAAGGAGCCGGGGCGGGCGGTGGAACTGGCCCGGGCGATCAAGGGGGCGATTGCGGAGCGGGTGGGGCCGTATCTCCGCTGTTCGGTGGGGCTGGCTCCCAATATCTTTCTGGCGAAGACGGCGACGAACATCGAGAAGCCGGACGGCCTGGTGGTGCTGACGAAAAATGATCTTCCTCACAAACTCTATACCCTCGATCTCGCCGACCTGACGGGCATCGGCAGGCAGATGCTCGCCCGGTGTCAGCGCAAAGGGGTGTTCACCGTGGAGCAACTCTGCGCCCTCTCGAAGGAGCAGTTGACCGACATCTGGAAGAGCATCGAGGGGGAGCGGTGGTGGCTGCGGCTGCGGGGGCACTCCGTTCCCGAGCCGGCCACCCATCGCCGTACCGTGGGCCATTCGCACATCCTGCCTCCCCAATACCGTACGGATGCGGGGGCGCGGGCCGTTCTCGTGCGGCTGATTCACAAGGCGGCGGTGCGACTGCGGGCTCTCGACTACTGGGCGGGGGAGTTGCGGGTCTCGGTGCGGTACATGGATCGCGGAAAGTGGAAGGATCGGGCGGGGCTGGGATTCTGCCGCGATACGGCGACGATTCTGGAGGCGTTCGCGAAGATGTGGGAGGGACGGCCGCCGGAATTGCGTGAAAGCAGGCCGCTCAGCGTAAGCATGGTGCTGATGAAACTGGTCGAAAACCGCTTCGCCCCGCATCCTCTTTTTCCCGATGAAGGTCGCCGCCTCCGCCTGGCCCGGACGATGGATGAACTCAACGCCCGCTTCGGCCGCCACACGCTGTATTACGGCGGAATGCACCAGGCCACGGAATCTGCTCCCATGCGGATCAGTTTTACAAATATCCCCGATCCGGATATGCAGGCGTGAGGAACGAGGCCGCGAAAGTGCTTATAATGCCCGCCCTTCACTCAAATTTCTCCTACCGTCAAGGTAAACCAAAAAAGGACTTTCATCATGGCATTGCAACTCGGCGACACCGCCCCGGACTTCACCACCGAAACCACGCAGGGAACGATCACTTTTCACGAGTGGCTCGGCGATTCGTGGGGTGTGCTTTTCTCTCATCCCGCCGACTTCACTCCGGTCTGCACCACAGAACTGGGCACGGTGGCCCGCACAAAAGCGGAATTCGACCGTCGAGGCGTGAAGGTGCTGGCGGTGAGCGTCGATCCGGTCGATTCGCATCACGAGTGGATCAAGGACATCAACGAAACTCAGAACACCGAGGTCAATTTTCCCATCATCGCCGATCCGGATTTCACCGTTTCCAATCTCTACGGCATGATTCACCCCAAGGAGCGGGAGGCCTCGACGGTGCGTTCTGTCTTCATCATCAGTCCGGACAAGAAGATCAAACTGATGATCACCTATCCCGCCTCCACCGGCCGCAACTTCGATGAGATTCTCCGCGTGATCGATTCGTTGCAACTCACGGCGGAGTATCAGGTGGCGACGCCCGCCAATTGGAAGGATGGGGATGATTGTATTGTCGTGCCGCAGGTGGCCACGGAGGATATTCCGGCGAAGTTCGCCAAGGGATTCACGGAGATTAAGCCGTACCTGCGATTGACTCCGCAGCCGAATCGATAAACACTTAGAAGTTTGATTCCCATCGGAAGCGGGATTCATACACTCACTCAGGAGCAGAACCCATGTTGGGGATGGAAGTTAATGATCTCAAAGCCCGGCTGCTGGCCGGGGAAGACCTGGCCCTGGTGGATATTCGTCCCGAGGAGGCCTTTGCGGACTGGCGCATTCCCGGCACGGTGAACATGCCCATCATCGAGGCGATGCGGGCGAACGATCCGCAGCCCCTGCTGGATCGGTTGGATGAACTGCCCAAAGATCGGCCCATTGTTTTCATCTGTAATCGCGGCGCCTCCTCGATGAAATCCGCGTTGATCGTTCAGCCGCATGGCTTTACCGCCTGCAGTCTCAACGGGGGGATGATTGAGTGGAGCATGGTGCACAGCGAGGCCGCGTTGCCGGTGGAGGAAAACTCACCCGGCGTAGCCATCCAAATCCGGCGGAATGGGAAGGGGTGTCTTTCTTATCTGATGGGAGCGAAAGGAGAAGCAATTGTCGTCGATCCCTGCCTTGATTGTGGTGTGTATCAGAGCATCGCAAAGCGCGAGGGATTGAAGATCACCACCATTTTGGAAACGCATGTCCACGCGGACCATTTCTCGCGGGCCCGGGCGCTGGCCACCGAAACGGGGGCAAGATTTCTGTTGCCTCAGAATGACCGGGTTACCTTTAAATACGAGCCGATTCACGATGGCGATGAAATAGCGGTGGGGGGGTGGACCATCCGTGCTCTGGCCACGCCCGGCCATACTGGCGAGAGTATGTCCTATCTCTGCAACGAGTCAATTCTGCTCAGTGGCGACACCTTGTTTACCGATGCAGTGGGGCGGCCCGATCTCGAAAAAGGCGATGCCGGGGCAGAAGACGGGGCGCGAATCCTTCATAACACTCTCCACGAGCGGATGTTGCCATTGCCGGATGAAACCCTGATCTGTCCGGCCCATACCGGACTCACCATCGATCTGGAAGGACCGCCGATCTGTGCTCGTTTGGGGGAGGTGCGATCCACCATCTCGCTGCTTGATGAATCCGAAGGGGAATTCGTGGCCGCGATTCTTGACCGACTCGGCCCGAAACCGCCCAGTTTTGACGAGATTATCGCCCTCAACGAAGGGAAAGAGGAGTTGGAGGGGCGAAACCCGGCGGCGATTGAGGTCGGTCCCAATCGTTGTGCCGTATGTTGAACCGGAATGTCCGAAATCTGGAGGAGAATGGTGGGATGGGGGGGGTGGTTTTTCCGATGGAAGGGGGGAATAAAGACTGGGAGTTGAGGGTATGTACAATGCGGGGGACGGGGGTTGGAGAAACGATTCTCTTTGAATTGATTCGTTATGATTCGGCCCGTTTAACGCCAAGGAAATGTCCATGTTGATGATGCAAACACTTCTCGTCGCCCTCCTTCCCCTGTTGTCCGGAACCCCTGATGCCGCCCCAATGAGCGACGCCGAAACCCTGTTAGCCAAGGTGAGTCAGGCCTATCAAGATGCCCCCACCATGACGGACTCCTTCATCGTCCGCATCAATTTCGAGGGCGGGGAGGATTTGCCGGGATTGCCGAAGGGAGAACAGAAGCAGGAAGTCAAACTGTCTATCGGGAAGAACGGCCAAAACTTCATTGACTTGTCCGGCATGGCCATCACCACCCTCGATGACACCCTGTATTTCGAGCGGAGCGATATTCGCCGGAAGTATTTGGCGGTGCCACTTCAGGGTTCAGTGCGGGAAACCATGGAAGGCCTTTTTCCGGGAGGTGGCAACGCCCTGCCGGTTCATTTCGGGCTGCGTGATGCGAAAACTTCCGAAGATGCCGTTGCCGCTCTGGGCATGGGCATGTTTCAAGGCATGCAACTCCTCGGCCGGGAAGAGACCAAAGGGAAAGACGGGGTTATCCGATCACGGCTCAATCTCAGCATCGAGGGCGGCGAAATGCAGGTGACCATCGCCAACAAAACCAATCTTATTCATGGCGTGTCGTTCAACACCCATCCTCCGCAGGCCCCTCCGAACCTGAGAATGGTGGGAACCATCGAGTTCAATCCTCAGGTACGCAATGCCCTGCTCACCCCCATCAGTTTCGATCCGGGCAAAAGGAAGAAAGTTACCGAACTGAAGAACTTTCGCCCGGAAGTGATCGCCAAGGGTGAAACCGCTCCTGAGTTCAACCTGCCCACGCTTGAGGGTCAGATGGTGTCCTCGGCCGACCTGAGGGGAAAAATCATTGTGCTCGACTTCTGGGCCACCTGGTGTGGGCCCTGCCGCATGGGTCTGCCCTTCCTCCAGAAATTCGATACCTGGGCCAAAGACTCCGGCCTGCCCGTGGTGGTCTATGCCATCAATATCTGGGAAAAAGTGCCGGGTCAGGACAAAATTGATGCCATGGTGGGGAAATACTGGGCGTCGCAGAAGTTCACCATGACCACCCTCATGGATTACAAAAACACCCTGCCTCCTGAGTATGGTTTTCAGGGCATTCCCGCCACTGTGATCATCGATCCCGATGGCGTTATCACCGAAATCCACACTGGTTTCGCCCCGAATATGGATGAACTCCTGAAAAAAGAAGTGCAGGACATCCTGAAATCGAAAGGATGAGGCAATCTCGACGGGGGTGATTCACCCTCTGGCTGCGTTCGGCTCCTATGATGTAGCCGGGTCTCCGCTCGGATTGAGCTTTTATGGAGACCGACAGGAGCGTTGCTATGATCAGGGTTCATCGCCTCATCGGAATAAGTCTGTCGCTGATCTGTGGAGCATCGTCGGCATGGGGGCAGGCCCACGAACCGAATCCGGAAGCCGTGAAGGCGTTTGAGAAGATGGTGGAGGCCTATCGGGAGCGCCCGAATCTGGCTGTAACAACCTCCGTTAAAGTCAAAATGCAGCAGGGGGAATCGATTGTTGAGGGTGGTGAGCAGAAAGCGGAAATCGTGTTCACCCAAAAGGGGCAGAAAGAAAACTGGGAAAGTCGGGATTTCCGGGGCCTTTTGAAGGTGAATGGATTCACCTGCTGGTTGGGCGAGGGCAAAGTGACGGCGATCCATGAAAAAACGGATCATTCGTATTTCAGTGTGGAGGATGATGGTTCACCGTTTTACACGCTCACGCAATTGTTTGTCGATCTGCCCTTTCCCCATCTTGCCCTGATGCTCGGCGAGGAATCCATCGAAGACCTCTGCATGCAATTCCATCCCAAAGCCCCGTGGATACTTCCCACCGCGAGCGGCGAGAAAGAACTCGAAGGGGAAACATTCCGCTTCATCACCCTCACCAGTGACAACGCCACCGTTGAAGTGCTCATCGACCCGAAAACGGAACTCATGAAGTCTGTGGTGGCCACCATCACCGCCGGGGCTTTCGTGCAGCCGGGAACCACCTTGATCTACCGCCACGAGTTCGAGTATGAGCCGGAGGATCAGCCCTTCGATACCGACCGTCTCGCCTTCGATCCCGGCAATCGCCAACACCTGGATTATCTCATGTCTCTCATCCCCACTCAGACGGAGATGCACCCCGCTACCCCTCAGGGGCCGGGCAACCATCAGCCGGATCTGGTGGGCAAGCCCGCCCCGGAAGTTGTTCTCGAATCAGCGACGGGGGAAATGTTCGATCTTGACGATCAACGCGGCACAGTGATCGTGCTCGACTTCTGGGCCACCTGGTGCGGGCCGTGTCGCAAAGCCCTGCCCGAACTTCATAAGATTGCGGATTGGGCGAAGGAGGAAAAACTCTCCGTCAAAATCTACACCGTCAATGTCTGGGAACGAGGCCCCAAGGGCGATGGGCCGGACGCCCGCCTCGAAGCCGCCCAGAATTTCTGGACCAAACAGAACTTCACCCTTCCGGTGCTCATGGACTATTCCGACGGCATAGGCGGAGCGTACGGCGTAACCGGCATTCCCACCACGGTCGTCATAGATCCTGAGGGTATCGTGCGGGCCATCCATACCGGATTCAGCGGCGACCAACTCAAAGCCGACATTCAACAGGCCTTGGAAGAAGCCGCAGAGCCGAAATAGCCCCCACTCGACAGGGAAGCATTATGATTTCCTTATGCCGAGCCATTCGCTCCCGGTGTTGCCCCCGGAATCCAATCCGAGTCATGCGGATCAATTGAAGCATCTCGCCCGGTCCCTCGAGGGCGAGGTTCGTCTCGAAAATCACGATCGCCAACTCTACGCCACCGATGCCAGCATCTATCAGGTGATGCCGCTGGCCGTGGTTATTCCGAAACATCTGGATGATCTCCGCGAAACCATCCGATTCTGTCATGAACACGCCATCCCCATGCTCCCCCGAGGGGGCGGAACTTCCCTTGCCGGGCAAACGGTAAACCAGGCGGTGGTGATTGACTGTTCGGCTCATTGCACGCGCGTTCTCGATCTCGATCTTGACCAACGCCTTGCCCGGGTCGAGTCGGGGGTCGTGCTCGATCACCTCAATCAAACCCTCGCCCCGCACCACCTCATGTTCGGCCCCGATGTGGCCACCGCCACCCACGCCACCCTCGGTGGGATGATCGGCAACAATTCCTCCGGCGCCCATTCCATTCTCTATGGACGAACCGTGGAAAATCTGCACGGCCTCAAGGTATTGCTCGCCGATGGCGCGGAACTGGATCTGTATGAAGGTGCGGCTGCCGACAATCCGCTTGTCCGCAAGATCACCCAACGCATCGCTGAAGTCATCCTCCCGCTCAGCCAGGTAATCCGCGACCGCTTTCCGAAAACCCTCCGCCGGGTCAACGGCTACAACCTCGACCTTCTGCTCGATCAATTGGAGCAATCCACTCCCGGTACCCCCACAACTTACGATCGGGTGAACCTCGCCCACCTCTTCTGTGGCTCCGAGGGATCGTTGGGGATGACGCTGGAGGCCACGCTACGGCTTGTCGCACGGCCTGAGAAAAAAGCCCTCGCCATTATCGCCTTCTCATCGGTGGATAAAGCCCTTGCCGCCCTCCCGGACATCCTCACTCGTCAGCCCGCCGCCGTGGAACTTCTTGATGACCTCGTGATGCGGGCGGCGAAGGGCAATGCACAGTGTCGCCCTTTGCTCGATCTTCTTCCCTCACCGCAGGGTGAGCATCCCCCCGCCGTGCTGTATGTGGAGTTCTTCGCGGGAAGCCAGGCAGAACTAGCGGCTCAACTCGATGAAGTGAACGATCAATATGGACGGGAACGAGTTGTCGCCTTGACCGATCCTTCCTCCATGAATCGCGCCTGGACCCTGAGAAAATCCGGCGAACCCCTGCTCTATGGCCTGCCGGGAACGAGAAAACCCGTTACCTTTGTTGAAGATCTCGCGGTCCCACCGGAAAATCTGGGTGAGTTCGTCGCAGAGTTCCGGGAGTTGCTGAATGACCACGGTCTTGCCGCCGCCTGGTATGCCCATGCATCGGTCGGTTGTCTTCACATTCGCCCTCTCATCAACCTCCACGACTCTGATGATCGCGCCCTCATGGAAACCATCATCGGAAAAGCCGCCGACCTCGTGAAGCAGTACGGCGGCGCCCTCTCTGGCGAACACGGCGATGGGCGACTCCGCGCCCATCTCCTCGATCGCTTCTACGGCCCGGAAATCTGTGCCGGCTTCCGAAAAATCAAGGAAATTTTCGATCCCCATTATCTGATGAATCCCGGAGCCATTGTCGATCCGCCCCCCATGCTCGATTCCCTCAGAGTGAAGCCGGAGCAAGCAGAGGTGACCATTCCCGAAGTGGATACCTATTTTCGCTATGAGAAAGAAGGAGGATTCGCCCGGGCCATCGAACAATGCAACGGGGCTGGGGTGTGCCGAAAAATGCAGGGGGGGACCATGTGCCCGTCCTACCGGGCCACCCGCGATGAACGACACGCCACCCGGGGCCGGGGCAATGCTCTCCGCCTCGCCATCACCGGCCAATCAACCCCCGGTTCTACCCCTGACCGCACGGGGAGTCCCCAGTGGAATGACCCCGAAACCCTCAAAACGCTCGACCTCTGCCTCTCCTGCAAGGCCTGCAAAACCGAATGCCCCAGCAGCGTGGACCTCGCCAAACTCAAAGCCGAATATCTCGCCCAATC
>CAZLXE010000105.1:0-8187 GCA_964563005.1 uncultured Isosphaeraceae bacterium | reverse complement strand
CCTGCCACCTGCCACCTGCCACCTGCCACCTGTCACCCCGTCAACGCCCCTCGCACCGCTTCCAGCATCTTTTCTGCCTGAAACGGCTTGAACAGAAATGAGTGCAGACCTTCCTGGGTGGCCCGGACAATGGAGTGGTGGGGGTCATAGCCGAAGCCGGTCATCAGGATCACCGCCGTATCTGCGCATCGTTCTTTTGCGGCCCGGAAAACCTCGTAGCCGGTATGGCCCGGCATGCGGATGTCTGTGATCACCAGTTCGTACTCAGGCCGATCTTCGTGATGGTTTTGGATGATTTCGATGGTCTCCCGTCCGTCTGCGCAGGCCGTTACCACGCATCCCTTCTGTTCCAGAATACGGGCAAGGGTGTCGCGGATAAATGGCTCATCATCGGCGATGAGAATGCGGCGACCCTCGAACGGGGGTTCGGAATGTTCCTGGTGCAGCATCTTCTCCACTCCCAGAATCGTCCGCGGCCCACTGGTGCAGGTTTCGATTCGTCGGCGCATGGTTTCCGCCGCCATCACCAGTCCATCCAATTCCTGATGCAACGGATCGGAGGCCTCGGTTCCGGTCTGCATCTTGATGATGCGGGCAGTGAGGTCGGCGAGCGGGCGCTCCAACTCGCCGATCACATTTTCCGCCAGTCGCTCGTTCGTGGTGTAGCGCTCGACAATGAGCAGATCGAGAATGTTCATCGCGGCGGCGATATAGCGACCGTACAACTCCGCGAAGAGCAGATCATTCTGATTGAAGACATTGGGAGTATACGATTCTACATTAAACACCCCGATTACTTCATCGTGCAGTTTAAGGGGTACCGTGAGGGTGCTGGCGGCGTGGTCCAAACCATCTCGATAAAGGGGATCATTTTGCACATCCGGACAAAGATACGATTGACCCGTCGCCGCCACGAACCCCGATATTCCGTTTTCTTCCCGTTCCGCCAGGATCACCTCCCCGATTTTGAGCGGGGTCAACCCCACACTGATGACTAACTCCAGGCGCCTGGTTTCCCGGTCCAGCAGCCGTATTTCAAAGTTGTCAAAGTTCAGAAGATCATGAACGGAGCGGATGATTTTGTCTTCGAGGAGTCGCAGTCGTTCGTCGATGGTGTTGTTTTTTATGACTCCTGCTTCCAAGTTGAGCAGTTGCTCTCCTGCCGCATCGATGGTGTCAATTTTCATCTGCAGCCGCCGCGACCCCGTCACTTCCCACATAATCCCCGTCACCGAAGACACCCGGCCATCATCCTCAATCGTAGATGGAGAAATCACCACTTCGTACGCGGCTCGACCACTGGAGAAGGAAGACCGATGGCTGATACGATCCTCATCCGGCTTCCCCCGTTCCCCAGGGCTGTTAAAATATTCCATGGTCTGGAGGCACTGCCGTATGAACTCCTGCCTGATCTGTTCAACTTGCTCCCCCAGACGATCATCCGCCCAGGTAAGATTTTCCAATTCATCAACCGTCCCCGCTCCATCCCCAAGCCGCACGCCCGATTCCGGAATTGCCCGCACCGATCCCGGGG
Source organism: uncultured Isosphaeraceae bacterium (assembly GCA_964563005.1). Classification (GTDB taxonomy): domain Bacteria; phylum Planctomycetota; class Phycisphaerae; order Phycisphaerales; family SM1A02; genus CAZLXE01. The sequence goes on along the minus strand of CAZLXE010000105.1, from coordinate 6,653 downwards.
CATCCTCAAATGCCTGAATGCGATCCTCGACCTCTTCCAGAGAATCCACCTCCACGATCTCATATTTCCGGCGCAGCGATTCCAGAAGATCGCCATCAACTTCCCCCCGCAGGAGTACCAGTCTGGGTCGTTGTTCAGTCATGTTCGATTCGAGGGGGGGTGAGTTTCTTGGATAAACCATTCAGATTGTAGGGCAGGGATTTGCCCCGGTGTAATGGAATAATCGGTCAGGACGCCTGTGATTGTTCGATATCCCTCCATATTCCTCCAAAAATTCTCCATGGCTCCCCTGAGAAAGGAAATGTTCTTCCCCAAACTACCAAAAAACCGAATATCATTCGTGCCCCTGCTTCTTCTCCACCCCCTTGGGGGGGGGAATGGCCGTATCTTCCCTGATTCCTCAATCCTCCTCTCTTTTCTTGCCTCCTCATGATTGCCGCTGAACGACTGACCAAACGCTATGGCCGCCTCCTTGCCGTGGACTCGATCGATTTCGAGATCCCCAAGGGGAAAGTCACGGGATTTCTTGGCCCGAATGGGGCGGGCAAGACCACGGTGATCCGGATGATCGCCGGTTTTCTGCCCCCGAGCCAGGGGAGCGTGTCCGTCGATGGGTTGAATGTGATGACTCATAGCCGGGTGGTTCGGCGCGGTCTCGGTTACCTCCCCGAACATACCCCTCTCTACACCGAGATGCGGGTCAAGGAATATCTTCACTTTCGGGGAAAACTCTTCGGCCTGCCGCGGAAAGATCGTAAACACGCCCTCAGCCGGGTGCTAGAGCAGTGCGGGCTGGAGGAGGTTCGCCGTCGTCCCATTCATCAACTTTCCCGGGGCTTCCGGCAGCGGGTGGGCCTGGCGTCTGCATTGCTCCATGATCCACCCGTCCTCATTCTCGATGAGCCCACGGTGGGATTGGACCCTACGCAGATTCAGGAAATCCGATCCCTTATTCGCAAACTTGCCGGAGGGCACACGATTCTTCTTTCCTCCCATATTCTGCCCGAGGTCGAAAAGACCTGCGATCACATTCTCATGATCGCCCGGGGACGCATTCGGGTGGAAGGTACGCTGGATGCAATGCAAGGCCGGGCCTCCAGGTCGAGTCATTTTATTGTGGAAACCGACACCACCGGAGTAGCACGCCTGTTTCGTCAACTCCACGGTGTGTCCGAGGTCGAGGAACTGCGTCTCGATGATCGCTGGCGGCGTTTCGTCATTACTCCCCGGGATGCCCAGGAGGATCTGCGCGAGATACTCGCCCGTACCCTCGCCGAGCAAGAAGGTCTGACCCGCCAGATCACTCGCGTTACCGCCACCCTCGAAGAACTCTTCGTCCGCATGGCGGCGGAGGCGGAGGAGGATTTTGCGGTGCGTCAGGCCGCAACGGAGCAGAAGGGGGGGAAGGCATGAGAATCATTCTCGCCATCGCCGGACGGGAACTGCGGGCGTTCTTCCTCACCCCCGGCGGCTACATCATCATCGCATTCTTTCTCCTGATTTCGGGTTGGATATTCCTGCGTACCGGCTTCCGTACCGGTGATGTCTCGTCCATGCGATCCGTCTTTTCTCTGGGCACTCAGATGTTTGCCTTCATTGCTCCCGCCCTCACCATGCGTCTGTTCAGTGATGAGTTTCGCATGGGTACCTGGGAAACTCTGGTAACTTCACCCTGCCGCGACTCGTACGCGGTGGCGGGAAAATTCATCGCCGCCATGGCTTTTCTAGTCATCATGGTGTTGCCTGTTAGTGTGATGGTGGGGGGGTTGGAAATGTATGGCCGCCCCGATTATGGCGAATTGTCCTGCGGCCTGTTGGGTTTATTCCTGGCGGGGTGCGCCTATGTGTCGAGTGGACTCTTTGCCTCTACTCTGACCGCCAGTCAGCCCGTGGCGTTTCTACTCAGTGTCTTTTTCTGGATTGCGCTCGCGCTTTCAACAAAACTTCTTCCCGCCGAGGTGGGCGACCCCTGGGCGCGTCTTTTCTTTGCCCTCGACCCTGAATTGCGTCTCCGTGATTTTGCCATCGGCCTCATTGATACCGCCAATATCGCATACTTTCTGGGCATCACGGTGCTCTTCCTCCTGGCTTCGGTTCAATCCCTGAGCGTACGGAGGTGGAATTAATGGCAAAGAAAAACAAGAGTGTGCAGGCAAATGGATTCGTATGGCGTCGACTTGGCCAGTGGGTCAACCTCATCGTATTCATGTTGGGTATCCTCGTCATCGTCGCAATTCTGAACGACTTCGCCCGCATGGATTTCCTCCGTGTTCGTCTCGACGCCACCAAGACCCGCGCCTATTCCCTCAGTCCGAAGACTCATAATCTGCTTCAAGAGATTCAAGACGAAGCCGGGGATTGGACTATTGCGCTTCTGTGTACGCAGGATTCAATCGATCCCGCCGTCCTGCGGCAGATTGATGAACTTCTTAAACGATATGCCGAGCAAGCCCCGGGAATACAGGTCCAACGCATCGATCCCACTCGACCCCGTGAATCCGGAGACGCCTGGGATTCACTCATCAAGCGCCTTCGGTCTCTCTACAGCGGAGAAGTGGAGCTCTATGACCATGCTCTCGATGTCGGAGAACAGACTTATTCTGAGTTATTGCATTTTGCCGAACGCCACGCCTCGTTGCTCCAGCGAATCGTCCCGCGTCTCGGATCGTCGGCGGATGCTCGAACCCTTCAACAGCGGGTAGGTCTGTTTACCCTCCTTTCTACTCAGGGAACTCGCGTCACCGAAGAAGTCGATAAAGCCCGCGCGGTCGGTGATGACCGGCTCATTCCCCAATACGAAATTGCCCGCAGCATCCTCGCTCAGGCCTTGCACCAGAGAGCGAACGAACTCTCCGAGACTGGGGCCATGTTCCGGCGATGGCGTCAGAGTCCGGAGATAGATGCGGTGGTTCGTCAATACGCCTCATCATCACTGGCTGAATATGAAGGCCTGGCCCAGTCCCTCCTCACCGCATCCGATACCCTCGTTCGCCTCCCCGAACTCGAACTCACCCACATCGGCGACGCTCTGTCCACGGGTGAGGCGGCGGTGGTCGTCGGTCCTCCCGGGGCTACCGTCATTCCCGCCGAGCAACTCTTTCCCCGGATCAATCTCCGTGCAGACCAAAAGGGAATTGTCTCGTTCGATCGTCGTTTCCGAGGCGAACAGGTGATCTCCGCCGCGATCCGATCGTTGGTGATGGGTGAGATGCCCACGGTTGTGTTCATGCATATCGAGGATGGCTCACTCCTCCGGCAGACTCCCCAGCAGCAGGATGTTTTTGCCGTCGCCGAAACCCTTCGAGCATCGCGCTATTCCGTTAAAGAGTGGCGGGTGGGAGTTGAGGATAAGCCGGTGAACGATTCTGATCAGAAAACCATCTGGGTTGTCATACCCCCGCCACCGGCTCGTGTCATGCAGGATATAACAGGAGGCGGGTCTTCCAAGGCAAATTCCCGTAATCTCATTGCTGCAGTGGATCAACTCCTCAAAGATGGCGAACCCGTCCTTCTCAGTATCTACCCCAGTCTACTTCCCCGTCTCGGTCAGAAAGACCCATGGCCTCCTTTGCTTCTCCCATTCGGAATCGAAGCAGACACAGCCCACATCATACTGGAGCAGGTCCGCGTCAGTGAAGATGAAACCAGCATCGTGCGCGGGCAATCCATAACGCATTTCGATCAAGATCATGTCATAGCCCGCGCTCTTAACGGACGACAAACCTATTTCGGGCTCCCTGTCGGTCTTGCCCGGCGGAAAAATACTTTGGGCGAGATGACCATTGAAACTGTTGCGTCAATTCAGCCGTCCCCCGAGCGTTGGCGGGAACTTGATTTCCGCCGTACCCAAGTTGATCTCGCCACCCTGAACGACCAACAGCATTTTTCCAAAGCCCTTCCCGTGGTCTTGGCCGTTGAACGCGACCATCCCCGGGATTCGAGGCGCCAACGCATGATTGTAGTCGGGTCCGGCGGATGGATGATCGGGAACACGACAGATGCCGTGGTATCTCAGGGTGGCCAGCGCGTTGCTCTGATCAATCCCGGCAATACCGAACTCCTGATGGCCTCGGTCGCATGGTTGGCGGGATTGGACGATCTCATAGCCCCCGGTCCCATCAGTCAGGAGATTGCCCGCATTCGTGATCTTTCCGATGAAACCCGGACTCGGTGGGCATGGATTCTTCTCGCCGCTCTCCCCGGCGGTTGCCTGCTTCTCGGCGGAGTGGTCTGGATGTATCGCCGCTTGTAACCATGAACACAAAACCTACCATCTTCATCATTCTCCTCGCCGCGCTTCTCGTCGCATCTGACTGGGCAGTGCGCCGCTGGGATCGGGAAAGAACTCCGCCGGTCATCGGTGCAACCCCACTCTTCACTGAGGCCGAATTCCCCGTGGATACTGTCGATCATATTACTCTCCGGCGGGGCGCTGAACCGGAATTGACCTTCACCCGCCGCGAAGGGCAATGGGCGCAGACCGCTCCCTTCCCTTTCCCTGTGGATATCTACTCCATGCGCCAACTCATCCTGAGTGCCGCCCAACTCGAAACCGTGAACACCTTGGACGCCTCGGATGCCTCTCAGATGAATGATCTCGGCCTGAATCCCCCCCGCGCCACCATCACCTATGGCTGGCCCGATGGTGAAATCACCCTCGCCCTCGGCAAACGAAGCATGGCCGGTCGGGCTTATCTTCAAAAGGGTGATAATTCAACGGTCTATGTCGTGTCGCAATCCCTCCACGAGCGCGCCATCGATATGGATGAAGAAGAATGGCGCAGCCGGGTTTTGTTTCCCGGAACCGGCGCCGAAACCGATCGCATCTTCCGCAAAAGGGGAGATGAACAGTTGGAATTGGTGCGCAAACAGAAGCATTGGGCCATGACCAGTCCCGTATCCACTCGGGTCAGCCCTGATGCCATCGCTGAGTTCATCCGCACCCTTGCGAAAGCCCAATCCGGAGGATTCATTCTCGACCAGCCGGAAGACCTTTCCTTGTTCGGCCTGAATAACCCGCAAGCGACGCTCGTTATTGACAATTCCATTTCCAATGCTGATTCAAAAATACAAAAACTCCTTATTGGCCAGCCCGTCGGAACCGCCACACAGGACAGATACGCCATGATTGAGGGCGTTCCCGTCGTGGTTCGCCTTCCCGCCGCAACTTTTCTTGCCCTCTTCCGTGAGCCGTCGCTTCTCATCGATCACACCGGAAGCGGCGCCAACCCGGCCGATGTCAAATCCATCACCATTCAGGATCAATCCGGCGGCTTCACTCTGGAACGAGACCTCGAACGATGGATTGCCCCCGACCACGGCAAGTTCGAACCGCCTGTTCCTTATGTTCAGACTCTGCTTACCCAGTTGACCGAACTCCGCGCCCCTCGCATTGAAATCCGCGAATACCCATTTGAGCAGGAAATCGCGATTGTTACCCTCTACGGCTTCGACCAACGCCCCCTCGATACCATCCGCATCGCCCGCGATCCCAACTCCGGAGAATGGGCGTTTGAAAACGGTGATAATGTACTTCGCATTTTTCCGGCCAGTTTACAACCCCGGCTCACGACCGAAGACTACGGACTGCCCACCCCATAACGCAGCATCACATCATCGCCCCGGCGGCGTAAATCCCTGAGTTGAAGCGAAACGCCATCCGTTAATTCAGAAGCTGCCATGCCCCGCATCGAAGATGCGGCCTGCTCATCCCCCAGCAATAGCGGCCCCAAAAATACCCACGCCTCATTCACCAGATTTTCCCGAAATAGGCGGCTCAACAATCCCGCCCCCGCCTCCACCAGAACCGTGGCCGTTTCATGTCTTGAAACCAATTCCTGCAAAACGGGCTTGAGCCGCATATTCCCCCCGTCCATAGGCATCCCCAGAATCTCTACACCTCTATTACGCAGGGCTAGCCCCTTGGGATCAGATGCTTCCAGAAGAGAGTCGTGACAGGCAATCGTCAAGGGAATTTCCCCTGCTGCTTTAACCAGACGGCAATCCAACGGAATCTGAAGTTTCGGGTCAATGACCACTCTTCGGGCGATTCTTCTGAGCCGCACCCCTCGGGCGGTTAACTGGGGATCATCCTTCAGCACCGTACCGATCCCGGTCAATATCGCATCCACCCGTCCCCGCTCCCGATGCACCATTCGCCGCGACCGCTCTCCCGAAATCCACTGACTCGCTCCCGTTCGCGTCGCGATTTTCCCATCCACCGTCTGTGCCCACTTCGCCACCACCCAGGGCAAACCGGTATTCACCCGATGCACAAACGGTTCACTCACCGCCCGTGCTTCCGAACAATCATCAATTATCACCACTTCAAGCCCCGCCGCCCGCAGACGATTCGCCCCGCCCCTCGCTTCGGGATGGGGATCAGCCCGGCCGATGACCACCCGCGCAATCCCCGCCTTAATGATTGCCTCCGCACAAGGCCCGGTTCGACCTTCGTGATTGCACGGTTCCAGCGTCACATACGCCGTCGCCCCCTTCGCAAGATCTGATCCCGCCCGGCGTAGGGCATGGATCTCCGCATGTTCCTCCCCGCATTTCCGGTGATAACCCCATCCCACTACGAATCCTTCCGACGAGACAATCACACATCCCACCAACGGGTTCGGCTCCGCCCCGCCGTGGCCGCGCAGTGC
>CAZLXE010000104.1:0-8250 GCA_964563005.1 uncultured Isosphaeraceae bacterium | reverse complement strand
GGTGGGGGTTGGCTCATGATTATGACCCTCCCTCGGCTGGGGAAGCATTGTCTTCGTTTTGCGTGATGGCATCTGGAGACAGGGGCGGCAACATTTCCTGTTCGGGCATGGGAATGGCTCCGCCACCGGATTTCCGATCCATATCCAAGAGGTGGAACGGAGCGAATTTGGTGGACAAGTACAGGGTGGATTGTTCAGACAAGGCGGTTTCCAGAGCGTCCAGCCAGGTCAGCAGAATGGCGAAATCTTCATCGGCATCACCCATTTGGGCGAGGTATTTTGCCGCCTGGTTGCTGCCTGCGGCCTGAATTTCTTCCGCCCGGGCCTGGGCGAACGACAGAATTTTTTCTGCCTCATTCGCCGCCTTCGAGGTGATCTGATCCGCCCGGGCTTTGCCTTCCCGTCGGGTACTTTCCGCAATGCTTTTTCGGGTGGCCTCCATTCGCTCCGTGACGGTGGTGGAGACTTCCCGGGGGAGCATGAGGCGACTTACTCCCACCGTTACCGGCACCACTCCCGTGGGTTTCATTTCCAGAGCCAGATGCCCCCGAATGGAATCCTCCGCATCGGCCAGTGAGCCGCCTTCTCCCAGCAGGTCGGTCAGAGCATATTGCCCCAATTGCAGCAACGCGCTGCGGAATTGATCCGACAAAGCATCCTGGGCCTCCACTTCTGTCCGGTACCGATCGTGGTAGCGTAGTGGCCCGTCGCCTTCGGAATCAATCCGCCACATGAGAAACGCCCGCACCACAATCTGCTGATCGTCCGCGGTTTTAATGGTTTCCAGGGGCGTCTCGATCAGGCGCAAGCGCGTGTCATAGGTGGTTACCTTGTCGGCGAAGATGGGCAGCCGGAACTTGAGTCCCGGTTCCGTCACCAGACTTGCCTCATCCGTTTTGCCAAACCGCGTGCGGATGGCAACTTCGTGAAACGAGACGGTGTAAGTGGTGCTGAACAGAATCAACACTACCAGGAGAATGATGCCCACGACGATGGCTAAAAGTTTACTCATGGTTGATCCTCTGCGGCTTTCTCTGATTTGTCTTTGGCATCCAGTAGACTGAGGGTGGAGCGTACATCCCGAATGTCTGTGTCGATGCTCAATTTTTCGGGGTCGAACCCGATGATGAATTTGCGTACCGGGGGAATGGCCCGCATGTACACGCTCATCAGGAGTTGCTGCCGGTATAAACGCGGGGCCGCCCGGTAGGCGGCGATTTCCCCCCGGACCCGGTTGGCATCACCCCTTGCCTTCATGATGCTCACCCAGCGATCTGTTTCTGCCCGGGCAATGATCTGCGCGGCCTCTCCTCCCCCGCGTGAAAGCAATCGTTCAACTTCCACTCGTTTCCGGGCGGCATCGGCCTGTGAGGTTTCATCCTCCAGATGGCGCAGTCGTTCGTATTCATCGATCCCCTGCAGCACCGGTTCGATCAGATCCATATCACCCACCAGGGTGGTCTGACGCAGCCGTACGCTCTGATTTGCCCTCAGTATTCGGGTCTGCCGAGTCTGTTCGCTCACCGGCAATTCCAGATACTCGGTGGTCGTCATCGCGCCCGCTGGCCGGGCCATCAGAATATTGACCACCAGCACTTCGACGCCAGTCCGATTTCGATCGAAGGCATCCTGGATTCGGGACTTGAACTGTTCGGCCAGGCCACCCTCCTGAAGTTCCAGTACCTCATCGAGGCCGAGTGAAATCAAAACTTGATCGATTTCCGCCACCGCCAGATGACGCAACATCCGTTCCCGTTCGGTCAGTCGTTGGCCCCGTATATAAGTATCGGGCGCGAAGTTCAGATAATCAAGCAGGCCGCCCTTTGCCGGATCGTCACCCAACTTCACATGATAATCCAGGGTGACTTCCAGATTTGCCAAGGCCAGCAGATCGCTCACTGAGTTTTCTTCTCCCTCGGATTCGGTACTCCTGTCCTTGCCCGTAGCGATACTGCGCACAATAAACGGCTCAAATTTCAGATTCGACAGCCCACCCGTTTCCAATTCATCTGTCCAGAGATTGATCAATTTTTCCTGCCCCGCTTTGTTTTTCCTCAGTCGTTGGGCGGTCAGGGCAAGTCGCTGCACGCGGTGGGCGTCGTACACCCCCGCGGTTTCGATTGGCCAGGGCAATTTCCACATGATCCCGGAGCCATGCACTTGGCCCACCACGGCGCCGCCCCTCAGGCGCACCGCCTGCTGATGCGGCTCGACCACCACCATCATATTGAGCAGGACGATGGCCGCCAGGCCAATTCCCATCAGTCCCGCGAAACTCCGCAATAACAACTGATATCCCCAGGTGCTCGTTACATCGAACCCGAATTGATAATTCACCGCCTCATTCAACGACCGCACCAGATTGTCCGGGGCGGCAAACATGCTCAGCACGCGCGAATCGAAGGCGGGTCTCGGGGCCTCGCCCGGCACTCGGGGTCGATAGAAGTTCAGAATCAGGTTTCCCCCGATTTCCACGGACAGGGCGATCATAAAAATGGGAATGGCGTATCCCACTGTTTCAATGACGGCATCATTTTCGAAAAACCGGAAAATCACCCCGACCGCCACGGCCAGCAGCACGAGGGCGTTTCCCACCATCCACCCCGCCCCGCCGCGCAGGTTCTGCCATGCTTCCTGTTTGGCCATGCCCGCCACGAATCGAGAGATAATGAAGGAAATGGCGGCAAAGGACAGGCAAAGAGCGACCGCCCAGCCCAGAGCGGTGGTTTTCGTAAACTCAAAGATTGCGGCATTTTTGTCCTGGGGAATGGCTTCCCGAATCATGGGAGAGCCCCATTCCAACATTTTCTGCAGCATGACCCATCCCCACACCGCCAGGAAGGAGGCCAACAGAAAGCTGAGAATCGGCATCAGCCAGGTATGCATCAGCCGCAGCCGACGCCCTGCCACCCGGATTTCCTCATCCGTTCGATCGAAAATGGAAGCCCCGGACAAACCGCTCCCCGCTCCCCCTCCGGAGGATTCGTCCCCGCGTAATGCTGCCAATTCATCGTATTCCAATGCTTCCAGTCGTTCCAGTTTGTGCTGGTGAAACACAATAATCAGGCCCAGCCAGACCGGAATGCCCAGCCACGCATAATTGCTGGCAAATCCAATGGTGTCATCTCCCCCTCCCACCAGATAGGAAAACAGCATGAGGGTTAATGCAATGATAAATTGCATTGCCAGGCCGAATGAAGCCACCCGAGTGGCTCGCTGATATGCATGATGGTCGATTCGCATGGGCTGTGGTCGGTCCTGTTCCAGATTCCGCACGAAATGGTTAAGAGAAAATGCGCATTGACACCGCGCGGGGGACTACCGTTCCCGCCTCCTACGAGTCATCTCCCCGCTTCGGTTCACTTTTTCGGCAAAAAATGTACCGGAACGATGAAAATGATCCCCCTTCATACTGACGGCAAAGTGGATTCCCGTCAAACTTTCCCTGTCTCCGGCTCGTACTCAATGATCCACATCCCTCGCATCTCCCCTGCAACCCCCTATCATCCCCTTCTTCTATGTTCGAGCAATTCCTCGCCGTCGCCCGCAATACCTTCTTTGAGAGCATCCGCCAGCCCATCATGCTGGTGATCCTCATCATCGCCACCCTTCTGCTCATTCTCAGCAATCCCCTCTCCACCTTCACCATGAGCGATGATCAACGCATGCTGGTGGATATTGGCATGGCCACCGTTTTCCTTTTCGGTGCACTTCTCGCTTCGTTCATTGCCACCAGCGTGCTTACCCGGGAAATTGAAAACAAAACCGCCCTCACTGTTATATCCAAGCCAGTGGGCCGAACCACCTTTATTCTCGGCAAGTACTGTGGCGTGGCCGGGGCGATGCTCATCGGTGCCCTTTATATGTCCTTCGTTTTTCTCCTGGTCGAGCAGCACAAAGTTCTTCAGACCACCCGTTCGCCTTATCACCTCCCTGTCATTACCTTTGGGGCGGGGGCGGCCGTATTCGGCGTGGGGGTGGGGGTTTGGTGCAATTACTTCTATAGCAAGGCATTCGCTTCGACCACCATCTGCACGACCACCTTTCTGGTGGGTTTGGCCTATTTTCTCTCCCTGCTCTTCGATGCCCACTTCAGCCCCCAAAGCCCCTCCGTGGCCTTTCGGGGCAATATATGGCTGGGCCTGGGAGGTTTGATGGTGGCAATTCTTGTTCTCACCGCCATCGCCCTGGCCCTTTCCACCCGGTTCAGCCAGATCATTACCCTTTGCGCCACCCTCGGGGTGTTTCTTCTGGGCTTGCTTTCCGATTGGTTTCTCGGCCGCATCATCAATGGCTATAGCACCACCTGGCTCGATCGAGCGGAACTGGAAGGGCTTACCACCTCCACCACGATCCCCCGCGTGATCGAATTGACCTCGGGTGAAACCACCCAGGCCGTTACCCAGACGATTGTGGAAGCCACGGTTCCCCTCACTCAGATGGCCCACGGCTGGGGAGAACTCTTCCCTTACTGGCTTGCCCAGATCGGCTATGCCATTGTTCCCAACTTCCAGGTGATGCTGCTTAATGATGCCCTCACCCAACACCATGTCATCCCCCCCGCCTATCTCGCTGAAATCACTCTTTACGGCGGATTCCAGATCATCACCTTCCTCGCTCTTGCCGTCATTCTCTTCCAGCGGCGGGAAGTGGGGTAATCTACTGGTTCCGGGGATGATTATCCGGTTGGTTTTTCATCCTGCACGACATTTCGCAATACCCCCAACCCCTCGATGCTCACATCGATCACATCGCCCTCTCGCAAAAATCGCGGCGGGGTCCGTCCCGCCCCTACTCCGGCTGGTGTCCCCGTCAGGATTACGGTTCCTGTGAGCAGCGTCATGCCCCGGCTGAGTTCGGTTACCAGTTCCGTACAAGAATAAATCATGCTCGCGGTGGATGCCTGTTGCATGATTTCGCCGTTGAGCCGGGTGGTGAGCATAAGATTCTGCGGATCGGCGATGCTCTCCGCCGGAACCGGTTCGCTCATGGGACAGAAGGTGTCAAAACTTTTTCCCCGCACAAACTGACCGCCCGATCCTTTTTTCTGCCACCACCGGGCGGAAACATCGTTTGCTATTGCGTATGCCTCGATGAAATTCCCGGCCTCACCAACGGCAACATCCCGCGCATCCCTGCCCAGAATTACCGCCAATTCTCCCTCAAAATCCACCTGCTCCTCCGGCTTTGTACAAATCTTCGGAATAACGATGGGCTTGCCGTTTCCGATGATCGAAGCTGGATTCTTCATAAACACCAGGGGACGATCGGGAACGGCGTTGCCCAGTTCGGCCGCATGCTCGGCGTAATTGCGGCCAATGGCGAAGATAGCGGGGGGGTAATTCATGAAGTCGGTGGGGATTTCCGGGGAGGGGTTTGTGGGGGCTGGACTTCCCGGGGCGGAGGTGGATCATACCCGCCTCCTCCCCAGGGATGACACTGAGCAATGCGCCGTACGGCCAACCAGGTTCCCCGCCAAGCCCCGTGAATCTTCAAGGCCTCAATGGCATAGACCGAACAGGTTGGCCGAAATCGACACTGCCCACCCAGGAGCGGCCCACCCACCCGCTGATAAACTCGCACCAAGCCAATTAAGATTCGGGTGGTGTATCCGGTTCGGACCTCGATGCCTGCTTTGAGTTGTCCTGTCGTTTCGTCCATTTTTCGTGCAACTTCATTGCCGCCTTACTCAGTAATCTCTGATATTCCGCCAACATCAACGGCTCGTGGGGACGGACATTAATCACCAGATCATAGCCCGAGGGAAGATCGTGTTGCCCATGGCGGAACGCTTCACGAAGCAATCGTTTGATTCGATTCCGTCGCACTGCGTTGCCTACTTTACGAGGAACGCTCAAGCCCAGCCGGGCAAACCCCAATTCGTTCGGCCGACCATAAATAAACAACGGTCCCGCCGCGTGATACATCCGCTCTTTATACACCGCCAGAAATTCCCGACGGAGTTTAAGGCGCACCGATTTGGGAAACCGGAAACGGTGAGGAGGATGATCTGATGATGTAGGATTTGACATTAATCCTGGCTCAAAGCGTTCTGGTACACCGCCATCAGGTTCGACCGATTAATCAGTCCGCGTATCACTCCGTTCCCGGCCTCATCACTCAGTACCGCCAAACTCTGTACATCATGTCGGGAAAACTTGTCCAGTACCACATCCAGTTGATCGTTCGGGGTTGCCGTGGGGAGGTCGTTCCGTACCAGTTCGTTGACCTGAAGCAATGGAATGGATTCGCGATACACCAGGGCCGCCTGCAAATCGGCCGCCGTTACCAAACCGATATATCCGCCCTGTTTGTCGATGACGACAAAATCAGACACCGACTGCTCTTCGCTCAACTCCACCAGCCGTTGGGCCGAATCATCGGCATTCACCACCACCGCCGGAATCAGGGGTACATTCTGCACCATCAGTCGTCGGAGAATTGTCAGATCGCTCATCGCCCCCACCCGGATTCCCGCCTCGGTGAGTTTGACGGTGTAGACACTTTCCCGGTACAGCAGTCTTCCCACAATGGTGCTGATCACCGCGGCGAGCATCAGGGGAAGAATAATTTCATAACTCCCGGTAATTTCATAAACAATCAATATCGCGGTGAGCGGCGCGTGAATCATCGCCGCCACCATCGCCGCCATTCCCACCAGGGCATAAGTCGCGGGATTCGCCGCCGGGAACCAGCCCAAGGCGTTGACGATATAACCCATCGTGCCCCCCAGTGACGCCCCCATCATCAGCGACGGGGCAAAGAATCCCCCCGCCCCTCCCGACCCGAGGGTAAGACAGGTCGCTATTGCCTTCAAAGCCCCCCATGAAACGAGCAGAATCAGCACCGCCGCCGCGGGTTTCAGCCCTCCGTCACCATCCAGACCGTAGAACGAGGGATCAAGAATACTCTTGACCACCGGATATCCGTTCCCGAAGAAAGCGGGCAGGGTTCGGTCATCTGCCACGAGCAGCATGTAGGCCAGTCCGGCCAGTCCCAGCAACGAGGCCCCGATGGCTGGCCGGATGATCGGATGAACCTTGATCCGGTGAAATTGCCTATGAGTGAAGTAATACAGCCGAATGAATACGGCCACCGCCGTCCCGCATAACGCCCCGAGGAGAATGTAGTTTGGCAATTCCAAAAGAGAGAACTGCGTGGTCATCACCAGGAAGTCATGGCTGACCGTAAACATCGTCTCATTGCCCAGAAATCCCCGGGACCAACTCGTCGCCACCACCGAGGCCACCACAATCGGGGTCAGGGTGCGCATGGAGAAGTCGCGGAGCAGGATTTCCAGAACAAAAAAGACCCCGGCAATGGGAGCGTTGAACACCGAGGCCAGGCCCGCCGCCGCTCCGCACCCCAGCAGGGTCGCCGAATTCTGTGGACTGGTTCTGAGCAGTCGCCCGATCATCGAACCCATTGCCGATCCGAGGGTTACAATCGGGCCTTCCGCCCCTGCCGATCCCCCCGACCCGATGGTCAGCGATGCCGCCAGCCACTTGCGAACGAAGACGCGAGGCGGCACTCGGGATCGGTGGCGGTGAATGTTATACATCACGGAAGTTACCGCTGGCCCCACCCCGCTGGCTGCTATGAAGTGGTAGACCGTGCCCGCCAGCAATGCCCCCAAGACAGGAACTGTGGGCACCAGCCACAGCATCATGTCCCGGGGCACCTTCTCCGCCCCCGTCTCCAGCCAGTGCAGGGGCGTGATAAACGCAACGGCGATGGTTCCCATCCCCAGCCCGATCACGCCCGCTACAAAGATAAGGTACCAGTCGCGCTCGAAGCCCAGCTTTACCCCCCAGAGTCGCCACCGTTGTACAAAGAATTGACGCATTAATCGGCTGCTCGAAAAAAAGGCAGTGTACCGACCCCCGGAAATTGTGAACGACTATGAACCCGGAATTCTCGAAAGAGTTTGATATGTGTTGGTTTTTTCTCGCCCTTCTTTCATGAGTAAGAATGGGAAACTTTGCCGGATATGCGGCTGATTCCGGGGAAACGGGGTGGTTGCCGGGGGATTCCGAGGATATCCGGGGGGAGATTCGGGTTGGGGCTTGATCCGGGGGGCTGGGGTGTCGATAACGATTGTGATGAGGGATGCCCACGGAGCGCCCCATGTATCATTCTCTTGCCTGCCGGCGAGAGATGGTTTGAGGAGACCACCTGACCGATGCCTGCATCCATGCCTGAAAAACCGAGTACCGATGGTCAGCCAAGCATGTCCACCCCCGGTTCCCC
>CAZLXE010000103.1:0-8575 GCA_964563005.1 uncultured Isosphaeraceae bacterium | reverse complement strand
GGAATAATCCCCGGTCACTTGGCCAATAGCCGTAACGGTTTCTCCATCGTCGAGTTGCTCGTCGTGGTCGCGATCCTTTTGATCATTCTCAGCATTCTCGCCCCGGCTCTGTCCGGAGTCAGCGCCGCGGGTCGTAGCACCCAATGCCGCAGCAACCTGCGTCAGATGGCCATCGGAGCCACCCAATACGCCCTCGAATACGGCTACTTCCCTCCCGCAGTCCATGGCGTTCAGGTGGAAGGCGCCTTTCAGATTGTCTCGTGGGATTGGGTCACAACATTCTCCGGTGAAATCCTGTCTCCGGGCGCGCTGTGGCAATTCACCGATGTCAACGATCAGGTATTTCAGTGTCCGGAATACCACGGCCCGCCCACCGGCGATGACCCCTTCACCGGCTACAACTATAACACCACATACCTCGGCGGCGAGGGACCGCTTATTTCCTTCGGTGATCCCTCCGGCTGGCGGGACTTCCGACCCGGTGAACGCTATAGCCGTTGCCGCCGCACCGCCACCTGCGCCATGTTCGGCTGTGGAGGTCGCAAAGGGAACGCAAATAAGTATATGCGGGCCCCCCTGAACACCGTGGAACTGAATCTCGGCTTGGTCTATTCCGGCGGGCAGGCCTTTCGCCACGCGGATCAGACCAATGTGGCGTATATTGACGGCCATGTGTCATCGGTGCAGTACGCCTATCCCGGCACTCTTGCCACCGATTCACTTTTGCAGGAGGTCATGGGATTTCCCCAAAATGGCTTTCTCTCCAATGATGACCGCGCCTACAACCCCCGGTAAACAGACCAATTCCAGAAGAATCACGAATCCATGAACCCCGTCTCGGAAAACCCGTTACCCGACTACGCTGACGCCCTCAAGCAGGTGTTAGCCATCGTTCGACCCCGGGATCAACCGGAATCAACACCACTCCGCGAATCCCTCCGACGCATTCTGGCCGAACCCATCATCGCCGACCGAGATCTCCCACCCTTCAACCGCGCCCAAATGGACGGCTATGCCGTGCGGGCATCGGAAGTAGGAAAAATCGAATCATGGCCAATTGTCGGAACCGTTGCCGCAGGTCAATCGGGGTGTGATATATCCATTCCCCCCGGCCACTGCATTAAAATCGCCACCGGTGCTCCCCTGCCTGATGATGTAGATACCGTAATTCAGCACGAGCATTCAGATCGATCTAATCCCGTGCGGTTCACCATTTCCGAAATGAATCAAGGGCATGCAGTCCATCCTCGCGGGGCGGATGCCGGTAAGGGCGACACCCTGATTCAACCCGGTACTGTGCTGAAGGCGCATCATCTCGGTATTCTCGCCGTGGCCGGAAAAAAAATCGTATCCGTGATGAAGCGACCCCAAGTTTCGGTTCTGGCCTCCGGTGATGAAATTGTCCCGGTGGGTGATCCCGTTGAAATTCACCAGATCCGCAATTCCAACGGCCCCCAGACCGACGCACTACTCCGAAAATTTGGAGCCGATCCTCTGGGAAACACCATCGTCCCGGATGACCTCCCGGAAACCATCCGCCACCTGGGAGAATCTCTGGAAAAGTCGGATCTCGTTGTAACCCTCGGCGGAGTCAGCGCAGGAGAGCGCGACTATTTTCCTCCCGCCCTGAAACATCACCGGGTGAAAGCAGCCCTGACCGGAGCCGCCATCCAGCCGGGCAAACCCATCCGCATCGGTCTGGCGCCCAGTGGATGCATCGTGGTCTGCCTGCCCGGAAACCCGGTCTCTTGCCTGGTATGTTCCGTGCTGTTCATCTGGCCCATTGTGCGGATCATGCTGGGGCTTGATCCCTCCCTTCCCTGGCAAGAAGTACAACTCGCAGAATCCGCAAGACCCAATCCCCGGCGTCGGGCATTCCGACCCGCCCGGCTCGAATCAAACAGCCGGGTCATCATTCCCCCCTGGGCGGGTTCGGGCGATCTGGTCCACACCGCCACCACCCACGGCATCGTGGAATTGCCCATCCAGAACACCCCCGTCGAAATCGGTCGGTCACTCCGATTCTTACCCTGGCCCTGATGCTGGAATCAACCCTCTGGAAAAACCACTGATGAAATGTACGGTTCTATTCTTTGCTCAATTGGCAGAAGACGCTGAATGTCGCGAATGCGTCATCGAGTTAAAATCCGGTGCCTGCGTATCCGATGCCTTGACCATGATCGCCTCCAATTTCACCCTTTCCCCAACCCTCTTGAGCCGCATCGCCATCGCCGTCAACGAAAAATATTCTCCACCAGAAACCATTTTGCAGGATGGAGATCGCATCGCCCTCATCCCCCCCGTCAGCGGCGGTTGAAGTGGTCGAAAGTGTGAGTCAGGATTTATCCTGACAACTCCCACATGTAAAGTATTCCGGACTGATGATAGATCCGGATCATCGGCTTATCGGTCCAACTCGAATAAGAACCATCAGACAGTGTCGGACGCTCCTATGTCCTAAAGTCGGCACAAGTGGTAGAAAATTCCTTACCGATTTGCGGGTTACCTCAGCCGAGCGTCTGGACAGCCGTTGATGAGGATATGCGATTTGACCCACAATCGAATTATGTCTCCCCCGATAATCCCGCCATGCCCTCCTCCGTTGGAAAAAGGGGATCTTCTTCTCCCCGTCGGCTCTCCCGTCGTACCCTCGCCTTTGTCATCATGGTCTCCGCCGTCCTCGGCGTATGGATATGGGGTGAAGCAGGCAAAGGCCCGGGTCCCCAACCAAGCCACGCCTCAACCAATACTGAAAAAACCGGTGGCCTGTGGGATCGCATTGCCGGATCATCCGAAAAAACAGAAGCATCGGCGGAAGAAAGCATTTCCGTTGAAACCTCACCCTCTTGGAGTGAAGAAGCCCGCAGAGCATTCGAACAGGGAGAAAACGCCATGGCCTCCGGGCGTCGATCCGATGCTCTCACCCGCTTCGCCGAAGCCGTGCGTCTCGAACCAAAGTGGGCTGAAGCCCGATACAAACTGGGTCTGATTCAGGTGATGTCCGGATATCCCGATGCCGCCCGCAACGAACTCAACGCCCTGCGCGAACTCGACACCAATCTTGCCAACCTTCTCGATAACCTGATTCCCTGATCGCGGAACCACCCCGGAGACCATGCCCATGGGATTATGGATCAACAATAAAAAGTTGAAGGCGACCGCCCTGTCCATGCACCAATACTGTTCTCCCGTGCGCATGATGTTTTCGCAACTCCCCGAAGATGCCGTCACCGAAGCCATCACCGTTTATCTCTACACCGGCCTTGCCCGGGAAGTCTTCGGCCCTCGGTTTTCCGACAAACTCCGCAGTCTGCTCCGACGACTTTACAAATTCGGGGAGCCAACCGACATCGATGCCAGGGTGGCCCGCCTCAGCCGTCAATCTGAGGACTACCAGATGGCTGCCGGCGCGGACAACAAATCCCGTTCCCCCGAGCAGATATACATCGATCACATCCAGGCCATGATTAAATCCTTCCTTGCCGAGGCGGGACAGCGCTACGAAGATCCTCTGCTCATCAAAGAAATGTTTCCCCGTCTCGATGAAACCATCAAACGGATTCGGGAACATCTGGCCGGCATCCAGAGTCAGAATCGCTTTCTCATGCGGTCCTGAAAAATCGCGACAGCGATCGACCCACTTATTCGGAATCTGAAAAGTAAGCGCGTTGGGTGGTCCGCCCCCGGCGGAACCAGTCCTCTTGTCAGTGGGGTTTACGACTCTATGTGATCACATGTCTCATTCAGAATTGGCATGAGATTCCACAACAAAAATTTCAAAATAAAAAAACCCGAACGGGAAAAACCCGTCCGGGTGGGTGATCACCATCATTCGGTGTGTTCTGTCTTACATATCCCCGCCGGACGAATCACCACCGTTATTGAACATTTCGCTGTCATCAACCTGCACCATCGGTTCTTCATCAAGCGGAGTCTGGTCCACTTCGAAAGGCGGTTGGAAAGCGATCACCACCGTATCATGGTTGCTCGAAGTCACCATATGGGATCGCTTCACAAAATCGGGATGTTGATGCCGGAGTGAAATCGTCTTGGGCAATCGTGGTCCCTCCTGCCAGGCGCTGTTCTCGATCCAGTAATAATTCTGAGTGCGGTGATCGAAATACACCTGGGATTGTGGAAAATAAGCCACCTGCTCCTGCCACCAGATCTTCTCCAGATCCGGCTGAATGGCGGTGCCGTCCGCAGACCATTGCACCGTCGGCTTGCTTGAACATCCGGGAAGTCCCAGAGTCGCGGCCACCGTCAGGGCGGCTCCAATCATCAAATTCGTTGAACGCGGCATAGTGCGATCCTCTCTGTATGTATACGAATGAACGAAACGAGGGCGGTGCGGCAAAGAAACCGCATGCTCCGTCCGTGTATCGGCGCGATAACCCGCTCAAGTGAGTCATGACCGAGAAGTATGACCTGTCCCATCTTCCCCAATCGTTACAGACGGATCATCGTCCTATAAATGATTGGAGATGAGTGGCCGGAGTTCAGATCTGATTATGGACAGGGACCGAAGGCGTTGAGTACCGCCACCAGATCATCAATGTTAATCGTCCCATTCCCGCCCGGCGGAGCCGTATCGCAACTTCCTCCTGCACCTCCAAACCCATTCAGCACCGCCACCAGATCGTCAATGCTCACCACCCCATTCCCGAAACTGCCATCCGCCAGCAACGGAACGCAGTCAGCCGGACAAACCTCACAACCCGCCAACACCCCGTTACGGTTCCAGTCCAGCGTCGGATCGAGCAGAATCTCCTCCAGGTCCGGCGTGCCATTGACATTGCAATCCACCACCGGGGGGGAGTAAACCGCAAGAAATGCAGCAAAATCTCCCAGCCCCACAACACTGTCCCCATCAAAATCCATCATCTCACATCCGGGCTGAAAACCACTGGCAAAACAATCAGAAAACGCAAGAAAGTCATTCAGATTGACCAACCCGTCCCCATCCCCATCTCCCAGCCGCTCCGGTGGATACGCCGTCCACACCTGATTCGTAGGCAGATTCGTAAGCGTGCGCACCGGCGAACCACCCGGCCACTGAACCACCACTTCCGCCGCCATCAACCCCGCCCCCGCTCCGAAATGCACCGTAAGTTCGTTCTGCCCCAGATACCCATTCCCTCCCGCCAGCACCTCCCGGAATTGCCAGTCCGCGCCGAACCGGGCGCTCACATTCGCTCCCACCGCCTGAAGGTTGCTTTGTCGCCCCACCACCTGTACCCGCAACCACGACCGCGTATCCCCCTCGTGATTAATAAACAGTTGAACATTCCCACTCAGATTATTCACCAGAAGATCCAGATCCCCATCCCCGTCCACATCCGCCGCCGCAGAAGAAAAAGAGTTGCCCCCACTGGCCATGAGATTGGCCTGCCCCGCCGCCTCCACACACGGAAACACCCCGGAGTTCAGATAAAGCGTGTTGGGCAGCATCATATTGTTGACATAAAGATCCTGATGCCCGTTGTTCGTAAAATCAGCAAAGACCGCCCCCCACGAAGTAAACGGATTGTCCACCCCCGCCGACACAGATGACTCGACAAAAGTGCCATCCGCCTGATTGAGCAGCAACGGATTATTCATGCCGCCCCCGCCCGGAATATTCGTGCAATAAAAATCCGGCCGACCATTGCCATCAAAATCCCCACACGCCATCCCCATAGAAAACAGAGCCACACCCGCTCCCGACGCCGCCGACACATCCACCAGAACGCCCCCGTCGTTTCGCCACAGTCGGTTCGCCCGCACCGGTAGATAACGATTGTCATTGGAAAGATACAAATCCACATCACCATCCCGGTCATAGTCAGACCACACGGGCTGAAACCCTTCCCCCTCATCATCCACTCCTTGAGCCGCACTGACATCGGCAAAGGTACCATCACCCAGATTGTGAAACAAACGATTGGTAATGTCGCTCGGCCCGGGAATGATGTCCTGATAATTACAGACATAAAGGTCCAGCCATCCATCGTTGTCATAGTCCCCGAAGCACGCCCCCTTGCCCGCCCCGCTGTCCCCCACCCCCGCTGTGACGCTGACCTCCGAAAATTGAAAATTCCCCAGGTTCTTCATCAGCACATTCGGCTCCCCGAATTGCGTGAAATAAAGATCCGGCCACCCATCCCCGTCAAAATCACCCGCCGCAAAAGCGGAACCCTGCATCAACAGAGGAATTCCGCTGCCCTTGGATCGATCCACAAAATTTCCCGTTCCATCATTTTCCATAATCCCCACTCGCCCATCTGCCGCCCCCATCAGAATGACATCCGGATCTCCATCCCCATCCAGATCCACAAAACCGCACCCGAACCCATAATATCCATACGCCTGCGGCCAACCCTGCATGACATACGACAACCCCCGAATTGCCCCCTCCTCCGTAAATGGATTGATAGCCCCCGGCCCCGCACCGAGGCCAGAAGTAGCAACCACCCCCATTCCCCATCCGATTCCCAAGAGATGAATAGAGATACTCGTCGGCGAAATACAATAGCGCATAACTGGCCCTCACCAGATGTTCGATGGATTATGGACAGGGACCGAAGGCGTTGAGTACCGCCACCAGATCATCAATGTTAATCGTCCCATTCCCGCCCGGCGGAGCCGTATCGCAACTTCCTCCTGCACCTCCAAACCCATTCAGCACCGCCACCAGATCGTCAATGCTCACCACCCCATTCCCGAAACTGCCATCCGCCAGCAACGGAACGCAGTCAGCCGGACAAACCTCACAACCCGCCAACACCCCGTTACGGTTCCAGTCCAGCGTCGGATCGAGCAGAATCTCCTCCAGGTCCGGCGTGCCATTGACATTGCAATCCACCACCGGGGGGGAGTAAACCGCAAGAAATGCAGCAAAATCTCCCAGCCCCACAACACTGTCCCCATCAAAATCCATCATCTCACATCCGGGCTGAAAACCACTGGCAAAACAATCAGAAAACGCAAGAAAGTCATTCAGATTGACCAACCCGTCCCCATCCCCATCTCCCAGCCGCTCCGGTGGATACGCCGTCCACACCTGATTCGTAGGCAGATTCGTAAGCGTGCGCACCGGCGAACCACCCGGCCACTGAACCACCACTTCCGCCGCCATCAACCCCGCCCCCGCTCCGAAATGCACCGTAAGTTCGTTCTGCCCCAGATACCCATTCCCTCCCGCCAGCACCTCCCGGAATTGCCAGTCCGCGCCGAACCGGGCGCTCACATTCGCTCCCACCGCCTGAAGGTTGCTTTGTCGCCCCACCACCTGTACCCGCAACCACGACCGCGTATCCCCCTCGTGATTAATAAACAGTTGAACATTCCCACTCAGATTATTCACCAGAAGATCCAGATCCCCATCCCCGTCCACATCCGCCGCCGCAGAAGAAAAAGAGTTGCCCCCACTGGCCATGAGATTGGCCTGCCCCGCCGCCTCCACACACGGAAACACCCCGGAGTTCAGATAAAGCGTGTTGGGCAGCATCATATTGTTGACATAAAGATCCTGATGCCCGTTGTTCGTAAAATCAGCAAAGACCGCCCCCCACGAAGTAAACGGATTGTCCACCCCCGCCGACACAGATGACTCGACAAAAGTGCCATCCGCCTGATTGAGCAGCAACGGATTATTCATGCCGCCCCCGCCCGGAATATTCGTGCAATAAAAATCCGGCCGACCATTGCCATCAAAATCCCCACACGCCATCCCCATGGAATACAAAGCCACACCCGCCCCCGTTGCCACAGAGACATTGACCATCTGCCCATTGTCATTCCGCCACAATTGATTGGTCCGAAAGAGCGGTGCCTGATGCCCCCGATCATTGGAAAGATAAAGATCCACATCCCCATCCAGATCATAATCCGTCCACACCGCCTGAAAACTCATCCCGAAATCATCCACCGTTTGCGAGACGGCCACCTCTTCAAAAACTCCGCCTCCCAGATTGTGATACAGCCGATTGATCGCGGTGCCTTCGGGAAGCAATCCCGTGTAATTGCAGACATACAAATCCAGCCGTCCATCGTTGTCAAAATCTCCCCAGCAAGCCCCCTTGCCCGCCCCCGCATCACCCACCCCTGCCTGAGCCGAAACATCCGAAAACAGAAATCCCCCCAGATTGCGCAGCAGCACATTAGGCAGCCCCACCTGAGTCAAATAAAGATCGGGAACCCCATCCCCATCAAAATCCCCCGCGGCGAATCCCGATCCCTGTGGCAGAGGAGGAATACCATTTCCCATGGATCGATCGATGAAATGCCCCGTTCCATCATTTTCAAAAATACCCACTCCGCCATCCGCAGCCCCGATGATGACGACATCAGGATCGCCATCTCCATCAAGATCCACAAGACCGCACCCAAAACCCAGATAACCATAAGACTGCGGCCAACCCTGCATCACATACCCCAGATTCCGCGCCTCCGCCTCCTCCGTAAAAGCCAGAATCGGCGTCTGACCCCCACTCACCATCGCAAAAATACCCGGAACGCCCAGCAAAACGCCCAACACCCAAACTCGACCACTCAAAAAAAGAACTCGACCCACCACAAACTCCTTTCCCCCGGG
>CAZLXE010000102.1:0-8667 GCA_964563005.1 uncultured Isosphaeraceae bacterium | reverse complement strand
CCGGTGCCTACAGCATTCGAGGAATCGTAGGTGGTACCGCCGGGAATGGCTCTCATGGCTTCGCCGCCAGTGACGCGACCGGAGATATGGCGAAGGACGGCGGAGTCGAGGTCGATTCGACTGACCGTGATCTCCTGGGCATTGAGAAACGGGGAATGAAAGAACACCGCCATAAAGGCGACGAAAATGAAGCCGCAATCACAGATGGCGATGGGGGAGCCGGATCGATGGGAACGCTTCATGTTAAACCCTCCTGAGTATGGGAAAATGTACTCCTGCCTGTATAATACACCGGGTAGGGGGAAATCCTGCGCAAAAAATTGCAATTATTTATAAATTCCAGAAAAAATGGGAATAACGAGGGAGTTGAGGCGATTTTCAGGATATGAAAGCGAGTTCCACACTTGTTTCAATATTGATATAAGTGAACCAATTTCCCGGGCCAGGGTATACAATCGCTGAGCATGGTCGGGCACGCCCAATTATCGACCATTTTCCTCAATCAGAAAGGGTTTCCCATGAAAACGATGTTGGCGACAGGGGGCGTGCTGATGGCGCTGAGCGCGGGATGGGGGTGTGACACCACGCCCGCTACCGACTCGGCACTGGCAGGAGAATCAATTCCTCCCGCTTCTGCACAATCCACAGTTCGAGCGATGGCCATTCCCGAAGCCGCCCCGATGGATCTGTCCGGGAGCGTGGATTCGAATTGGAGTTACCTGGCGAAGAAATATGACGCCGATGGGGATGGCCAGATTATGCCGGCAGAATACGCCCGCTCGGGCGGTCAGTTCGAGCGGCTGGATCAAGATGAGGACGGGGCCATTACGGCGGATGATTTTCAGCGCGGCGGGGGGATGGGTATGGACCCGGCCCGGATGCGCATGATGGTGGCGCAGCAGTTGATGATGATGTATTTCCAGAATGATGAGGAGGAGGACACCCTTTCTCTGGCTGAGCTGGAGCAGGCGATTGACGGGTACGATGCGAACGGAGACGGCTCTCTTACCAGGGCGGAATTCACCGGATCGGCCGAGCATCGTCTGGAGTACGGCCAGAAAGGCAATCCCCGCATGATGCGGATGATGATGCAGGACAAGACGCCGTGGGAAGCGTTGGTGGAGGGATTGGACAAGGACGCGAATCAGGAGGTTGGCAAAGATGAAGTGGTGGCGTTCTTCAAGGATCGCGATGATGGCGATCTGGTGTGGAGCATGGGGGGACGCCGGCAGGCCCGGGGAGGACAAAGCCCGCAAAGTTCTGAAGGTCGGCAGGAGCCGGAGGATGGGGCGATGGAAGGAGCCATGGCTCCGGATTTCACGCTGTCCCGTCTGCACAGTGATGAACAGGTGTCACTGTCATCATTTCGCAACAATCTTCCCGTGGCCCTGATCTTCGGCAGCTATACATGACCGCCTTTCCGGAATTCAGCCGGTCGGCTGAAAGAATTGTGGAATACTTACGGCGATGAAGTTCAGTTTTTCGTGGTGTATATCCGGGAAGCGCATGCGCTCGACAGTCGTTCACCTCTGGGGGGCAATGGAATGCCGATTGTGGAGGATCCGGTGTCGCTGGGTGAGCGGTCGGCGGTGGCGGAAGTGTGCATGACGAAACTGGCGTTGGAGCCGATGCCCGCGATTGTGGATGGCATGGATGATGCCGTCAATAGTGCGTATGCGGCGTGGCCGGATCGGATGTACCTGGTGGGACGCAACGGGAAGATTGTGTACCACGGCGGTCGGGGGCCGTTCGGCTTCCGAACAAGCGAACTGGAGGCCGCGATCAAGAAGGAGTTGGGTCGCGAGTAGGCCGTCGTTTTTTGATGATTGTCCGAGTGCCGTGGTTCTGCTTTTTGGAGCATGACCACGGCACTTTTTTGAACCCTGAGGACGGAGAAAACGGGAGTGGATGGGAATCGAACCCACCTGGGACCTGTTTCAGACCCCACAACGGGTTTGAAGCCCGCGGCCGCCACCAGGCGTGCTGACACTCCCCGAGGGGACCGGCGATCACCGGCGACTCATGATACCGGGGTTGGTGGGGTATGTTTCAGGGGGCGGGAAGGGCGGACACAATGGCGTGCAAGAGGAGGGGATCTTCATCGGGGAAGACGGTGCGGAGATCGAGCCAGAGGGCGCCATCTTTGACGCGGGCGATGACCCCGGGGTCGCCCGTTCGCAGGCGGGCGGCCAGTTCATGCGCGGAGAAGGAAGGATGGTGGAGGACGACGGCATGGCTGGGAATGGCGTGGGTGGGGACGGTTCCCCCGCCGAGGTAGGCGTCGGATTTTCGGATGTTTACGGTCAAATCCTGGCTGGCCTGTTGCAGTTGATCGGCGAGGTCGTGGCATCGCCTGGAGATGGTTTCGAGGGGGGAGGTAAGCAGCCGGTGGATGGGGATGGTGCGGGCGGCGGACTCGGGGTCGCGGTGAAGTTGAAGGGTGGCAGCGAGGGCGGCGAGGAGGATTTTGTCCATGCGGAAGGCCCGCATGAGGGGGTGCTTTTCAAGCCGGTCAATCAAGGTTTTTTTGCCCACGATGATGCCCGCCTGGGGACCGCCAAGGAGTTTATCGCCGCTGAAGAGGACGAGGTCGGCCCCGGCGGCGAGGGAGTCGTGGGCATTGGGTTCGTCGGAATCCCAACCCCAGCATCGGGTGGGTTGAAGAGCCCCGGAGCCGATGTCGTGGATGACGGGAAGGTTGTGCTTGTGGCCTAATGCGGCGAGTTCTTCGATGGTTACTTCGGCCGTGAATCCTTCGACGCGGTAGTTGGAGGGGTGGACTTTCATCAGGGCGACGGTGGAATCGTTTATCGACGAGCGGAAGTCTGCGATCCTCGTGCGGTTTGTCGTTCCCACTTCGCGCATGATTGCGCCGCTGGTGTGCATGATGTCGGGGAGGCGGAAGCTGCCACCGATTTCGATGAGTTCTCCCCGGGAGACGATGACTTCGCGATCGCGGGCGAGGGCGGCGAGGGAGAGGATGAGGGCGGCGGCGTTGTTGTTGACGACGGTGGCGGATTCGGCGCCGGTGAGGGTACAGAGGAGATCGCGGACGAGATGGGTGCGGTGGCCGCGTTCGCCGGATTCGAGATCGAGTTCGACGGGGGTGTAGCGTCCGGCGATTTCGGTCAGGGCGGTGACGGCGGATTCTGCGAGGGGAGATCGTCCGAGGCCGGTGTGGATGATGATGCCGGTGGCGTTGATGACGGGCGCGAGGACGGGGCGGTGTATTTCGTGAAGAAAGGCGGAGACGGCGGAGAGGAGGTGGTCGGTGGGATCATTGAGGAGAGGGCTGTGTGCGCCATTGGTCAAGTGCACGCGAACCTGCTGAAGTGCCGCCCGCGCGCCTTCAACCACAAGGGGCCGGGGCGGAGTGGAATCGGGGTTCCGGTGGCCCCATAGTTCGACAAGATGATGAACCGAGGGGAGTTTGCGGAGGGTGTCAGTTGAGTCGGGGGGGCTGGGAGTACCGGAGGGCATGGTGAATGATAGACGGGTCAGGGGGAGGGGTGGGGAACGGGAATTGACTCGAGCAGGGGGCCGGGGATGCGGAAATCGCCTTTTCGCCGGGTGAAGCCGATGCGGTCGAAGTATTCGCAGATGGGGACGGCGTATTTTCGGGAGGTGTCGAGGGCATCCTTGATTTCGCTGACGGTGAGGCCGGGCCCGGTGCGGAGGCGAGGGGCGATGGTTTCGCGGGCTTCCCGCTCCCGGGTTTCATGGAGGAAGAAATCGCCCTGGAGGGGGACAAGTTCGCCCTGGGCGACGCAGAGTTCGAGCAGGGGACGGAGGCGTTTTTCGCTCACCCCGATGCGCTTCGCTACGGCGGGCGGAGGGGGTGGCTTGCATCCGGCTTCGAGGAATTCCCGGAGGATGCCGCCACAGAGGCGGAGGTCGGCGGAGGAGAGCCGGGGTTTGAAGTCGGGGTGGGCGATTGTTTGGTCATCGCCTGTAAGCAACCCACGGGCGATCATGTCATTAATCAGCAGCGTTAATCGGGCTGGGTCGATGGCCTGGCTGCGGGCGAGCCGGTGGTGGAGTTGATCGCGGGGGATGGTGGTGCGGAGGGGGCGATCATCGTGCAGGCGGAGGGCGGTGACGAGTATGGCCTGTTGGAGAAGTTTCTGGGCATCCCGGTGAAGAGAAAATGATTGTCGGGTGTCGGGAGCAATGGTGAGAAGGAAGCCATCGCTTTGCAAGTGGTCGAGTTGAGATTGAGCGGCGAGCGGGGTGAGGTTGGCATCGCGGCAGAGGTCGAGGGTCGTCCACGGTTTTGGGCCGTAGAAAAATGCGGCGGCGTCGGCGCGAACGAGGGGGTTCTGGTTGTTCAACTGGGTGAGCCGGTCGAAGCAGCCCGGTTCCCGGCGGGAGAGCGGGTTGGCGAGCGGTTGGAGGACGGT
This sequence comes from uncultured Isosphaeraceae bacterium, assembly GCA_964563005.1. Classification (GTDB taxonomy): domain Bacteria; phylum Planctomycetota; class Phycisphaerae; order Phycisphaerales; family SM1A02; genus CAZLXE01. Next base: position 4,267 of record CAZLXE010000102.1, on the reverse strand, counting down.
TCCTCCGCCGAGGGTGCGCAGGGGGGAGAGGGAACGGATGACGAGGGGTTGCTGATTGCGGGCGACGACGGGCTGGGCGCAAATGAGCTGGGCGAGCCCTTCTTCCCCGGGGTCGAGACGGGTTTTCTTAAAGAGGGAGATGGTAGCGATGACTTCGTTGGTGCCGAGATGGAGGCGGATGCGGGCGCGATGCTTGAGAGGCCAGGGGCAATCGGGAAGAATGCGGAGATGGACGGTGAGCCGTGGACTTGGTTTGAGAAAGCCGGGGGTGGCGATTTCGTGGCCTCGGATAATTTCAGAGTGATGAGCGCCGGTGACATTGAGGGCGGCCCGTTGTCCCCGGTGAATGGTTTCGACGGATTGGCCGTGGTGTTGAATGCCTCGCAATCGCAGGGATTTGTCGCCGGGCAGCCACGCCAGTTCGTCGCCCACGGTGGCCTTGCCGGACCAGACGGTGCCGGTGATGACGGAACCGATGCCGTGCATGGTGAAGGAGCGGTCGATGGCGAGGCGGAAGCAGTCGTTGTTTTCGGGTGGCTCAACCAGATCACTCAGGGTGGTCAGGGTGGTTTTGAGTTCATCGAAGCCGGAGTTGGCCACGATGGAGGTGCGGATGAGGGGGGCGTTTTCGAGGAAAGTTCCTTGGACAAAGGTGCGGATGTCATCTTCCACAAGTTCAAGCCAAGCCGGTTCGACGAGGTCAACTTTGGTGAGGGCGATGACGCCGTGTTTCAGCCCGAGGAGTTCGAGGATGGCGAGGTGCTCGCGGGTCTGAGGCATGACGCCATCGTCGGCGGCGATGACGAGGAGGGCCAGGTCGATGCCGGAGGCGCCCGCCATCATGGTGCGGATGAAGCGTTCGTGGCCGGGCACATCGACAACGCCGAGTCGATGGGAGCCGAGGTCGAGGGACGCGAAGCCGAGTTCGATGCTGATGCCGCGTTTTTTTTCCTCGGCGAGGCGATCGGTGTCCACCCCGGTGAGGGCGCGGATGAGGGCGGTCTTGCCATGGTCGATGTGGCCGGCGGTGCCGAGGATGAGATGGCGGTCGGTCATTGCAGTGATGATACCGACGGCCCCCGTTCGAGTTCGCACCGATCAGAGATGTATCACAAGGCGGTCATCGTCCGGGGGATGGACCTCGCCCACCACGGCGGCCTGATCGAAACCGGCCACGCGGATTTGCTTCAATAATGATTCCGTTTTATCCGGCGGCGTGGCGAGGAGGAGGCCGCCGGAGGTCTGGGGGTCGAAGAGGAACTCGAGGTGGGAGTGCTGCTCGACGCCGTTCAGGTTCAGGGAAGGAGCGACATGATCCCGGTTGGTGGCATTTGCTCTCGTGAGATTTCCCTTTCCGGCAAGATCAAGGGCTCCCGGAAGAATGGGCAGATCGTCGAGTTTCAGATGAATGGACACATTGCTCGCCTCCGCCATTTCAAAGGCGTGACCCGCGAGGCCGAAACCGGTGATGTCCGTCGCGGCTTTCACCCCATGCTCCACGGCCAACTCGGATGGTTTCTGATTGAGGGCGAACATGCTGGTGCAGGCGGTTTCGATGACCTCATCGGGGCATTTGCGGGCGCGGAGGGCGGTGGTGATGAAGCCGGTGCCGAGGGGTTTGGTGAGGATGAGCATGTCGCCCGGGGTGGCGGCCCGGTTGGTCATCATGCGGGCGGGATCAACGACGCCCGTAACCGACAGGCCGTATTGCACGCCGGGGTCGCGCACGGAATGTCCCCCCACGATGACCCCCCCCGCTGCTTTCACCCGTTCCGCGCCGCCTTTGAGGATTTCTCCCAGCACTTCCAATCCAAGTTCATCATCGGGAAAGGACACGATGTTGAGAGCGGTTTTGACGCGGCCGCCCATGGCGAAGACATCGCTCATGGAGTTGGCGGCGGCGATCTGGCCGTAGATGAAGGGATCGTTGACGAGGGGGGGGAAGAAGTCGAGGGACTGGACGATGGCGGTGTGCTCGTCAATACGATAGACGCCCGCATCGCTGAAGTGATCAGCCCCGATGAGCAGGTTGGGATCGGTAAACACAGGCAGGTTCCGCACCAACTGGGCGGTGGCCCCGACGGGCAGTTTGCCCGCTCAGCCCGCGCAGGAGCCGTAGTCCATCAGTCGTTTTTTGCGTCCAAAGGCCATTTGTGCATCCGATGGGGCGAATGGTGGTTCATCCTGTATGACCACCCGGCGTATCATACCGTCGTCGTGCTCTGCGTCTGAATCTTTGTTGCGTCGATCGGAGTTGAAATCATGTTGAATGCTTGGAAAAGAATTGGCTGGGGTGCGGGGGTGGTGTTGGCCACTCTTTCCGCGACAACACTCGCGGCCCCGCCGAAGTTTGAGGTGGGTCAGCCCTTTCCGAATCTGGTGCTGCCGGCTCTCGAAGACGGCACCCCCCGGTCGATCGAGGATTTTCGGGGACACAAACTCATTCTGCATGTTTTTGCATCGTGGTGAGCGGGTTGCCGCAGGCATGTGCCCGGGTGGCACAACGCAACGAAGGCCTATCAGAAGGACGGACGAATTCAGATGCTGGGCATCATTCAGGAGCAGCATCCGAATCGGGCAAGGTTGTTCATGCAGTGGAAGCAGATGGACTGGCCGATCCTGGTGGATGCGCAGAATGAATTGGAAGTGGAAGTCGTTCCCATTACTTTGTTTCTCGATGAATACGGGATTATTCGGAAAGTAAATCCGTCCCGGAGAAATGCGGCATCGGAAGTGGAGGAATTCCTGTCCCAATCGTTCGCGCCTCCGACTCCAAATTTGAGTGGTCACCATCACACACGGGGAGTTGACCTGGATCGACTGCGGCCGGAGAAGGGATCGAGTTCGGTTACGCCGTGGCGCATTTATGGACGGGCGCTGGTGGACTGGGGGGGAGCGGATCGCCTGAATGACGCGGTGAAGGCGTTGGAGACGGCGGTTGGTCTTGATAGTGATCATGGCCTGACGCACTTTCAACTCGGGGTGGCCCATCGACGACGCTGGGAATCGTCCCATCGGCAGGATGGCGATTTTCAGCAGGCGGTGAATGACTGGGGGCAGGCCCTGGCGATCAACCCGAATCAGTACATCTGGCGGCGGCGGATTCAGCAGTTCGGGCCGCGATTAATCAAGCCGTATCCGTTTTATGACTGGGTGGCGAAGGCCCGGATCGAGATTGCGGCGCGGGGTGATGTGCCGGTGAAGTTGGCGGTGGAGCCGTCGGGGGCGGAGGTGGCGTTTCCATCGCGGGCATTTGAAAGCGCTGACACATCGGGGAAAGACCCTGATCCGGAGGGGCGCATTCATCGGGATACGCGGGGATTTATTCTGGTGGAGTCCACGGTGGTGCCGGCACAGGTGAAGCCGGGGGGCGTGGTGCGGGTGCATCTGCGGTTCCGTCCCAACGATGCCCTGAAAGCCCATTGGAACAACGAGGCGGAGCCGATGTCGCTGTGGGTGGAGCATCCCGACGGTGGCGTGGTCGTACCCCAAATTCAAAGCATCGCCAATCCGGATTCAGCGGTCAGTGGGGAGGAACGATCTTTTGAGTTTGAGGTGCGTGTTCCCGATGATATTTCAAGCGATATCCTGATGTTGTCGGCATACGCTCTTTACAATGTGTGCGAAGATGTGGCAGGGAAGTGCCTGTACCGACGACAGGACATTCCCATCCGCATCCGGATGCACTCGAACGGGGAATGAATCAGCCATCGCCGTAGTCCCTCCCCTTTGTCTGCTTCCACTCATCATGGGGCAGGGTCATCCACGCTTCGTTCTCTACGCCCAAACCGTCCGCAATGCGGTTGATGTAGTTGAAGTAGGAAATGACCTGAGCGGCGATGGTGATCTGATCGTCGTTGAAGCCGTGTTCGCGGAGGTGATCGACATCCGACTCTGCCATTTTTCCGGGGGTCAGGGTAAGTTTGACCGCATAATCACACAGAGCACGATCGGCGGGAGGTAGATCGGCAGCGCGATAATCAATGACGAATTGCTCGCCGAGGGACTCGTTTTTGGACTCCAGACCGAAGTCCTTAGCGTGGGAAAGCGTTCAGTAAAAACACTCATTGACATTGCTCACGACGGCGGCGAGCATCTCCCGACGGGCGGCATCCAGAGCATTCGGAGACTTCATCAAACTCACATAAAACTGCATCGACGCCTGAAGCGAACGGGCATCGCGGCTCATCACCTGGAGAATCTTCGCTACGCCTCCTGAACGGGCCCCTCCGGCGTCATACACCTGTTTGAGTTTCCCCGTCGCTTC
>CAZLXE010000101.1:0-8723 GCA_964563005.1 uncultured Isosphaeraceae bacterium | reverse complement strand
AGATGGCGCAACGGGACGGGGCGTGGACGGACACGGTGGAGGGGGTGGTGGTGCGCTGCCGGCAGGCGAAGACGGGTTCGTGGTTTGCCCATGCGAAGGATGACAAACTGTGGCTGGACCGGCTGGAGATCCGGCTGGATGACGGGGAACTGGTGGTTCTGAATCTGGACCAGTTTTCGGTGGTGGAGGGGGTTTGAGGGGGAGGTCACTGAACCACGATGAATAACTAGAAAAAAATTAATGCCGGGTGTGGAAGTATGGAGTCGTGGAGTAACCGCCAAAGTTCGGGATGTATATTGTTGTCTGTAAGACAGTAAGGGTGCTGGCAAAAACCATAACTCTCCCGGGGGCGATTCCAGGGTGGAGGGATGCGGAATAAAGAAATTTATTCCGGGTATCAATGCCGCAGCCCGTGGTCTCATTGATTTATGGAGAGCATCCATTGTGGATGTATCCCGAAGCACTCACAGGGCATTCTCACTATGGAGAAACTGTCATGACTACCACTAGTCCAATTCAGATCGTCTTCGCCACCATCGCCCTCGTCATTTCGTCGGGTACAGTGTCCGCCGCCGTCGGCGACAACGATCCCGGCATCTTAGAACCCTGCCTGACCGTCACCACCGGGCAGACGGTGCGCATTCCCCACACCGACCAGGCCCAGGGGGATACGCTCCTCAATGTTGTCGGTCCCATCAACGAGTATGACGCCCGAGGCGCGATGAGCATCACGGGTCATCCGATTACGCAAGTTTCCAGCCCGAATGACGATTTCAAGGCTATGCTTGTAGATCTGGACAGTGCTGCGGGAAACGGGGATCAGGCAGGGATGAACGCGGCCGCCGGTGAACTGATGGCCATTTTGACGGGAACCACGACGGGCCGCATTTACGACGGTTTCGCGATGCTGAATTACAACCGAGGGGCGTTCGTCCCGGATCATATGCCCGGTGAATACAAGATGAAAATGCTCACCGACACCGGGGAAACCGCCCCGGGCATCGATGGGGTGCCGCGGCGAATCTGGGAGATGACGGTGAATTTCTTCTGGTACGACGGTCAGTTTGACAGCGACACCTTCCTGTTTCGAGTGCCTGTCAACGCAAACCAATTTGACACGCTGCGCATACACTACCGGATCTACTCTCTGGTCCGGGAGGATTTTGCCCCAACCTCGGTGTTGCTCGACCACCGACTGCCGGGCAGTGTGCAGTTTCCGTTCAAGGGATTGGACAGCGTGTGGGTTCCGGTTCATGGCGATCGTATCACCGAAATTACGGTAGAGCATCCGACCCTGAGGATGCTCCGTGGCGTGTACACCTGGGGTTGGCGGGTCCATCCGCCGCGTATCCAGTTTCTCCAGCCGGTCTACGAGATGGTCAACGCCCATACGGGCCAGGTTCAACTTGAACCGCAGGGAGAAAGTTTCGCATTCCGTAATCGTCAGTTGTCGATCGACGGCATCGGTGACGCGGCCCCCGAGAAGAAGGCGTATCTTGTGGCCCAGGCCGTAATGAATGGGGCGACCCCGGACGAGATCCACGCCATGCTCACGGACAGTGCAACTGCCCCGCTCGGGGTGTGGTCGGACTGGGCAGACCTGGCGAAAAATCAACAACAGCTCCCCCCAGAGGCGTGGGATGTTCTCGCAGCGGAGGGTATCGGGCCGGGTGATTTCGGGTCGTACCGATTTGTGACGGCATACCTGAACAACGAAATGTACGGCGAGGGGCCACATGGGAACAGGATTGAGGGCTGGGCCCAGGGTGACATCTTCAAGGTGAAACTCATCAACCTCGATGGACACACCCATTACTTCCGAAATGTCGATTTCGGGTCACAGCTCCACAATGACATCAAAGAAGGGAGTTTTCCAGCAGGTTCGCATAGTTTTGAGGTTATGAACTTCAAACCCACCTACGGGGCGCCGAAAGTGGCGGAGGTGCAGTGGCGGGCGGGGTGGGGTTTCAGGCCACATTTCGATATTATTCAACAGCCGGATGTCTTCGCCCGGCCGGCGGATCGTGCTTATCTGTTGCCGTATACCGGTGGCGACGGGGCGGCATATCTCGGTTGGCAGTATTCGGCGGCGAATCGAGGGGGTGACTTTCGCTTCAATCCTCCCCCGTTCATCATCGGGAGCGTCAACAATCCCACCCCCGACCGGATGCGTGATGCCGATGGGGGGGCGGGGCTGGTCATCGGCCGTCATACAGAGGGCTACGGCGTGGCAAAAATGTGCGCCCACGCGGATCATCCTCTGGGTGGGTTCTGCGAGAATGACATCAGTGCGTACAATCCACACGGGGTTAAAAACATCGATACGGACGGTGACGGCGTGCCAGATGTTCTCTGGTTTCCTCCATTCCTGCGGAATCCTGACCCTGCATCGGGCGGTGATGTCATTCCCCCCACCCCCGCATGGAAACCGTTCCTCTGGATCAACCCGAACAACGGCACGCTCTTCATCAACCCGGATGATCCGAGCGCGGGGTACTGGGCCGACCTGACTTTCGCCCACGGGGCGCCGATTCCAGCCGGGGGAGAACTCAATGCCACCATCGAATCGCCCCGCGCCTCGGCACAGGTGTTCTACCAGTTCGATGATCTGTTTCATGACAATTCGATCTTCTCACCTCATCCCACCAGCTCCGGCGATGTGAATGGTGACGGCATCGTCAACATCAACGACATTCTGCAGATGCTCAGTCCCGGAGGCATGTTACCTCCCAAAGGTGGGTGAATGCGGGGCTGGCGACCCTGACAACCATAGGCGGTGACGATTGACGGACTCGAAGGGGAATGACTTCTCCTTCGGGTCGCGTTGGGAGGAGGTGTAACTACCGTCCGGCGGGTTCGAAGTCGGCTACCATTTTCCCTTTGCGCCAGACGCGTACGGTGCCGTCGGATTCGCTTACGGTGAGGGCTATGGCGCGGGTGTTCTGGGTGACTCCGGCGGCGGCGGCGTGGCGGGCGCCGAGGCCGGGGGGGAGGCCTTCGCTGAGACCGGCTTTGATTCTGGCTCCGGCGGTTTCGATGACGCCGTTGCGGCGGACGATGAAGGCGCCGTCGATGGTGGAGAATTCCTTGACGGTTTCGGCCATGCGGTCGTCGAGGATGTTGCGCTGTTTTTCGTCGTAGCCCTTGAAGGGATTGAGGATCATCTGTTCGGACTGTTCGAGGACCTGCTTGTGGTCGCCGACGACGAAGAGGGTGCCGACTTTTTTGCCTTCGCGGCCGTGGCGGCCGATCTGGAGGGCGAGGGTGAGGATGCGGTGGAAGACGGCGCGTTTGATGTGTTCGTCGATGCTGGGCTGCTCGGTGGTGTCGAGGAGTTCGTATTCGCTGCCGAGGGTCATGACGACGAGGGAGTCGATGAGACCCCGGTAGGGGCCGGTGAGGAAGACGACGGTGTCGGCAAGATTGATGACGCGATTGGAGAGGCCGATGACGGTGGCGAGTTTGACCTGGCCGAGGCGGTCGAGTTCGACTTCGGGGACGGTGAATACGGCGAGGGGGGGATCGGTGAGTTTGGCGATTCTTTTTTCATCTGCTTCATCGCGGGTAATGAGAATGGTGCGATGGGGGACGATTTCCGTTTCGGGGAGGGCGTCGATGGCGACGACGATGGCTTTGGCGTTTACGGCATGGGCCATGGTGGATGCGGAACTGAGGAGGAGGTGGGCGACGCGGGGGCTGGGCGATGCTGGGGAATCGGAGGACTGAGGGGAATCGGGTTTGTGGGGACGGGGATTCATGGTGAATAGTCGGTAGAATGCGTGTGTTCTTTGTCCATCGGAGATTGCTTGATGAATCCTTTGCCCTTCCTGATTTTGGTTGTTTCTTATTCTGCGGCGGCGGCTCCTCCGTTGGGGGTGGATTATCTTTATCATCCCATCGGGCGGTCTTTATCGGTGCGGGTGGATACGGGGGTTTTGCGGACGCCGGGGACGATGGTGCTGTTAACGGGAAAGGGGGAGGTGGTGGGGAGGCCAATCGAGGTGAAACCTGGGGCGGTGGTGGATTTGAACGAAGTTCTGCCGGAGGTTTGGGAGTTGGAGCAGGCGGGGTATTTGCAATTGATGAGGGGGGAGACGCCGGTGGGTTCGGCGTTGGTGGTGGAGCCGATGCGGAGCCGTTTGGTGCCACAGACTCGGCAGGAGATTCGGGAATCGACGAACAGCCAATATACGAAAATTGTGGGTTGGAAGGATGAGTACGAACCCCCGCCCCCGGAAGTGAAGGATCCGGGGGAAGAGATAGATAAGAGTGCTGAGACGATCCCGGAATCTACCGGGGGTGAAAATCCATCGTATGGGGCGTTGTGTACGGGGGTGCGGATTTATGCGGAGCGGGATGTGGTGATGCATACTTCGTTGGGGGATATGCGGTTTGCGTTGACGCCGGAGTTTGCTCCGCATACGGCGTGGAACTTTCGGGCGTTGTGTGAGGGGGGATTTTATCGGAATGTGATTGTGCATCGGGTGGTCCCGTTTGACCGGGAGGGGCGGCCGTTTGTGATTCAGGGAGGCGATCCGACGGGGACGGGGGAGGGGGGGGCGGGAACCTGGCTGCCATTTGAGAGGAGTGAGTTGGGGCACGATTTCGGGGTGATTTCGATGGCCCGGGCGGATGATCCGGATTCAGCGGGGTGTCAGTTTTTTGTCTGTCTGTCTCGGGAGGGTACGGCGCGGCTGGACGGGCAATATTGCGCGTTCGGGTATGCGGTGGGGGAATCGTCACGGGAGACGATTTTGAAGATTGCGGCAGTGGAATTGGCGGATGTGAAGGCGGGGCGACCAGCGGAGCCGCCGGTGATTCTGGGGACGGAGTTGGTGGCGGGGCCGCGGCGATTTCCGGGATATGATCGAGAGGGGGAGCGGGTGAAGCGGGAATCGGATACAGTGGAGGAGGAGGGGAAGCAGGGGCGCGTGCCCCGTTAGCCCCCGGAAAACCCCCCGGATAGTCCCCGGATAAACCCCGGAACTTTTCGGAATTTCTTTTAGAATCAAGCATTTATTTTGACCCCAAGTCAGCAGGAGCATTGTTGTGAGTGAATATCCCCAGGCGGTGATCAGTACGGATTGTGGCGACATCAAGGTGGAGTTGTGGAATGATGTGGCACCCAAGCATGTAGAGAATTTTTTGACGCTGGCTCGGGACGGGTTTTACAACGACCTGATTTTTCACCGGATTATCCCGAATTTCATGGTGCAGGGCGGATGTCCGCAGGGGACGGGGATGGGTGGGCCGGGGCATATGCTGGAGGCGGAATTCAACGATCGGGAGCACCACAAGGGGACGCTTTCGATGGCACGGTCATCAGATCCCAATTCGGCGGGCAGCCAGTTTTTTCTATGTCTGGGGCGGGATCATTGTCAGCATCTTGATGGGCAATACACCGCGTTCGGCAAGATTATCGAGGGGATGGAGGTGCTGGATCAACTGGGGGCGGTGGATACTGATGCGGGGGATCGTCCGCTGACACCCTTGGGGATGAAGGGGATTAAACCGGTGGAGGAGGGGTAACAAATTTTGCTTTCCCGTTCCTGAGGAATTGCCGAATAATAAGGACAGGGTGCGTGCAGGACGGTAGGATGCTGCGTGGCACTCGAGGTTTGATGAATTATGGGGCGTTAGCTCAATTGGGAGAGCGCCGCCTTTGCAAGGCGGAGGTTACCGGTTCGAGCCCGGTACGCTCCACTGCCCTTTAAATAGGGGGAGAGGGTTGGGATTTTCCCAACCCTCGGAGGGATTAAATGATGCAGGGTGAATGGGGGGCCAGGATTAGGGTTGAGGGGGGAGGTTTGATTCCGGGGAGCCGAGGGTGTTTTGGTTGGTGAGGGCATTCTGGTAACGAGTTATGGCGGCTTGGTATTGGTCCCGGCTGGGGGTGTCTGGGGGGAGGAGGGCGAGGGCCTGCTGCTCGGTTTCCACGGCCATTGCCGGGTCTCCGTTAAGCAGGTAGGCGAGGGCGAGGGTGTCGAGAATGGTGGGGTCTTTGTGCTGGGTGATATCATCGGCACGGAGTGCGTATTTCAAGGCGAGGGGCGGATTACGGAGGGTCGATGGTTCGGCGGTGAGGAGGGTCCAGGCGATGGTGTTGAGGTCGGTGGGGGTGGCTTCCGGGCGTTCGGCGATTCTATTTCCAATTTCAATCTGCTCGGTGATGAGGGGGGTGGCTTCTTCGGTTCGGCCCTGGATGGTGAGGAGGTCGATGAGATTGGAGCGTACACCATTGGTGTAGGGATGTTCCGGGCCGAGCAATTGAGTCATGATTTTCAGTGCATTACGAGTCAACGGTTCCGCTTCTTTGTAGCGATTTTGATTCATGTACATGAGGGCGAGATTGTTCATGGAGGAGAGGGTATTGGGATGTTCGGGGCCGAGGACACGCTTCATGATTTCGAGGGTTTGGAGGTACAGTGGTTCGGCCAAGTTGTAACGGCCCTGATTAAGGTACACGCCAGCAAGGTTGTTCATGGAGTAGAGGGTGCTGGGATTTTCCGGGCCGAGGATGCGTTTTTTTATTTCCAGAGTCTCCAGGAAAAGGGGCTCCGCCTCGGCATAACGACCCTGAATGTCGTAGAGATTAGCGAGGTTGTTCATAGACCTGAGGGTGTTGGGATGTTCCGGGCCGAAGACGCGTTTCTGGATATCCAGGGTATCCAGGAAGAGTGATTCGGCCTCGGCATATCGTCCCTGATCGTGATATAGATTGGCGAGATTATTCATGGACCCGAGGGTGTCGGGGTGTTCGGGGCCAAGTGTGCGTTTCTGGATTTCGAGGGTCTCCAGGATCAGGGGTTCGGCCTCGGCCTGTCGACCCTGTCTTTTGTATAGAGCGGCGAGGTTGTTGATGGAAATGAGCGTTTCCTGATGCTCCGGGCCGAGGACGCGTTTCTGTGTATCCAGCAGTTCGTGGTAGAGGGATTCAGCCTCGTCATAGCGACCCTGATCGTAATAGAGGACGGCCAGGCTGGCGAGGGAAGACAAGGTGTCGGGATGTTCGGGGCCAAGTGTGCGTTTCTGGATTTCCAGGGTTTTGAGGTTCATCGATTCAGCTTCGGCGAAGCGGCCCTGTCTCCGGTAGAGGTTGGAGAGAGCATTGCGAGAACGGAGGGTATCGGGATGCTCATCACCCAATTCCTGCTGATAGAGTTCCTGCGCCCGTTCCAAATGGGATTCGGCCGCAGGGTACTCGCCCAGTTTCCAGTAAGTGACTCCCAGAGTGAGACGGATAGAGGCCTCGATGAGGGGTTTGTCGTCGAATTTTTTTCCCGTCAGAGATTGCCTATCTATTTTCTCAGCGGCAATGTCGAGTACTTCGCGCATGAGCACATCGCGCCCTGCTCCGGTTTTTGACGCGGGAGCGACGGCGGCGAGCAAATCTTTGTTGAGGAATTCATTGATGGCTTGAGCGATATCCCGTTCGCGACTGGTCTCTTTTTCTGACCGGAGCGTGCTCAGGATACCCCGGGTTGTGCCCGCGATGCCGCCGAGGAGGATGATGAAGATAATGGCTGCGGCGGTAACGCCAGTGCGGTTTCGTCGGATGAATTTGTGTATCCGGTATGTGGCGCTGGGGGGGCGGGCTACGACGGGTTGGTGATGGAGATGTCGCTGAAGGTCGACTGACAATCCGTTGGCGGTTTCATAGCGACGGTTGCGGTCTTTTTCCAGCGTTTTCATGACGATCCAGTCGAGGTCGCCACGAAGGTTTCGGGTGAGGGAGCGGGGATCGAGGCGTCGGTTTTGTGCGATGATATCGACGGAACAGTCCCTCCCATACCCTCTCTCTGATAAAGAGGTAGAGGTTGGGGTCGGGGAGCCGCCAGCATCTCCCGTTTTGTAAATTCTCCAAATTATCCTGGTAGTTTTTCGATCTGATATAGATCTGATGCCCGAAGATTGTGAATTGTGGGGTTTGTACAGGTGTGACAGGCGAGTGCTTGGCCTGGGGGGTTCTTCTTCGCGAATGATCCGTTGGATTTCAGAGAGGGCGTGGTGGCGGAGTTTTGCAGACTCGAAGGGGAGCACGCCGGTGAGGAGGACATAAAGGATAACGCCGAGGGAGTAGATGTCGCTGCGGGTGTCGATGTCCTCTGCGGACATCTCAGCCTGCTCGGGGCTCATATATTCCGGAGTTCCGATAAATTGTCCCTGCTCAGTGAAGAGGGTGTGTTCGGAAAGTTTGTGACTGGTGGCCTTCGCGACGCCGAAATCGATAACTTTGGGGTTTCCCGAGGCGTCGACGATGATATTCGAGGGTTTGAGATCTCGATGGATAATGCCTTTCTGATGAGCGTGCTGAACGGCGGCGCAGACCTGCATGAAAATGGTGAGTCGATCCTCAAGGGATAATCGCAGTCGATCGCAGTGTTCGGTGAGGTGGGTTCCCGCGACATGCTCCATGGCGAAGTATGGCCTCCCATCCCCGGTGGTCCCGGCGTCGAAAACTTTGGCCACATGAGGGTGGTTCATCAGGGCGAGGGCCTGTCGCTCCTGCTCGAAGCGAGCGATGATCTGGCGGGTGTCCATGCCCAGTTTGACCACCTTGAGGGCAACGCGGCGTTTGACGGGCTCGGTTTGTTGGGCGAGATAAACGACAGCAATGCCGCCTTCGCCGAGGGTTTCGAGTATTTTGTAGGGTCCGATTAAATCGGGGGGCAGGGATGAGGTATCGGGGAGGCGGGCCGTGGGGGGTAAACCAGAGGGGGCGG
>CAZLXE010000100.1:6580-8796 GCA_964563005.1 uncultured Isosphaeraceae bacterium | reverse complement strand
TAACTCTGGAGGGATCACCGGTGTCCACGCGGGCTCTGGTGGCGGTGACCATGCCGTCGCTGCAAGGTGATTTCAAGGTGGATTGGCGGGAGGGCTTGCTTTCGTTGGGTGGTTCGACGGCAACCCTGACTTTGACGCCGGCGGGGTTCGAACGGTGGATGCGGGAGAATCCTCGGCCGTGGCGGTTGCAGAAGCCCACGGGGGTTCAGGTACGATTGCAGGAGTGTGCTCTGCCGGGGGAATTGCTTCGAGGGGAGGCGTTTGAGGGATCGGCGGTGGGGTTGAATCTGGAAATGTCGAGCGAGGGATTAACTCTACTGGACGAAGCAGGAAGAGAAGTGGGATTGAATGAGGTTTCGATGACGGTGGCGACGAAAGATCTTGATCAGGGAGTGATGTTTAATGTTGCGGCGGCGACAGACCCGTTCAGGGCAAATCCTCAAGGGGTTGGGGAGACTGCGGGGGGGATTCCATCTTCGGATGTTCGGCCGGGTCGGGTGGATGTTTCGGGGACGGCGAACCATCTGATGTCACCGGCGGGGCGATGGCAACCGGATCAGGCGGTGCTGCATCTGAATGCGATGGTAGATCATCTGCCGACGGTTCTGGTGGATGCGGCGGGCCATCTGGAGGGGATGTTGACGGCGGCGGCGGGTGGGCAACTGGAAGGGACGATTGTGGCCGATGGTTTTTCTGCTCATTCCGGTTCGCTGGTGGCGGAGGTGAAGGGAACGCAGGGTTGGTTGAAATTGCGGGCGGCAGGGCGGGAGGGAACGATTGTGCTAGAGGGGGACGATCCGCTGACGGGGGAGTTGGAGGTTTCACCTGCTTTGCGGCAGCGGTTGTTGGAGAAGGTGCATCCCATTCTGGCCGACATTCGGGCGACAGAGCATCCGTTGCGGCTGACGGTGACGCGGGCGGTGATTCCGGCGGATGGATCGATGAAGGGATTGTCGGGTGATTTTCTGTTGGAGGTGGGGCCGGTTGCTTTCGACAGTGGATCGACGACGCTGGGGGTGCTGGATCTGTTTCAAACGAGCCGGGAGACGACGCCGGGTTTGATCGAGCCGGTGGCGGGGCATATTCGCGATGGGGTTTTGACTTACGACCGATTCGCCGTGCATGTGGGGGCTTATACGATGGTGTATGAAGGGCAGGTGGATCTGGTACGGGGAATGGTGAATCTGAAAACGGAGGTTCCTCTTCAGGGATTAACGCACACCTTCAAGGAATTGAAGGGGATCACAGACGATATTTCGGTGCCGCTGATTACCAAGGGGCCGATTGATGATCCGGTGACGAAACTGGATGAGGATGCTTTGGGGAAAATTCTGGTCGAGCAGGGGATTCGGGGGGCGCTGGGGAATATTTTGGAAAAAGAGGGGATACCTTCGAAACCGCTGCAGGATCTGTTGGGGGGGATTTTCGGAGGGGGGAGGAAAGACTAGCCGTTGGGGTTTGGGGGGAATTGGGGAAGTGATTTATCGTTCGGCGGCTTTGACGGTGTTCCGGAGGAGCATGGCGACAGTGAGGGGGCCGACGCCACCCGGGACGGGGGAGAGCCAGCCGGCGACTTCGTTTACGGAATTGAAATCAATGTCGCCGACGGTCTTTTTTTTGCCGGTGGCGTCTTTGATTCGGGTGATGCCGACATCGATGACGACGGCGCCGGGTTTGACCATATCGGTTTTGATGAGGCCGGGGACGCCGGCGGCGGAGATGAGGATGTCGGCTTTTTTGGTGAGGGCGGCTAGATCCGGGGTGAACTTGTTGGCGGAGATGACGGTGGCTTCGGCTCGCATGAGGAGGATGGCCACGGGCTTGCCGACGATGTTGCTGGCGCCGACACAGACGCAGGTGGAGCCGGGAAGGGGGACGCCGGTGGATTCGATCATCTCCATGACGGCGCGGGCGGTGCAGGGGATGAGGGAGCGGCGGCCGTACACGACATTTCCGATGTTGGCGGGGTTGACGCCTTCGACATCTTTTTCAACGGCGATGAGGGATTGGATCCGCTCGGTGTCCACGGCGTTCGGGAGAGGCAGGTGGACCATGATGGCGGTGACGGCGTCATCGGTATTGAGAAGAAGGACGCGACCGGCGATGTCGTCATAACGGGCATCGGCGGGGAGTTCGTGGAGGGTGTATTGGATGCCGAGTTTGGCGCACATGCGGGCCTGATTCTGGGCATAAACCCGACCCCCGCCCCCGGAAGC
>CAZLXE010000100.1:0-6480 GCA_964563005.1 uncultured Isosphaeraceae bacterium | reverse complement strand
CCCCGGAAGCCGGACTAGTAGTGATGATGGCATCCAGCCGCACGGGGCGATCCTGGTTTTTCAGGGCGGTGATGCGGCGGGTGAGGTCTTCTTCGACTTTGGCGGCGAGGGCTTTGCCGTCTATTATCTGGGCAGTGGGCATGGTGGTGGGGGTCATGGAGGGAGGATAGCGAGATCGGGAGCGGTGGTTGGGGTAGGATATCCGGGTATGGCTGAGACGCATGGTATGCCGCCGGAGGAGGTGGAGATTCGCCTGGCGGAGGAGGGGGATATTGCGGGGATTCTGGCGATCAGCAATCGGGCGGCGGAAGTGGGGGTGGCGAATTTTTCCGTTACGCCAGAACCCCCGGAATTGTGGAATCAGGCATTTCGGGAGACTCACAGAATGTTTCCGTGGCTGGTGGCGACCCCCGCCCCCGGAAATAGGGGTAAAGAAGATACCGGAAGTTCAGAAAATCAAATCCGGGGGTTCGCCAAGGCGTCGCCTCATAATGGGCGGTGCGCTTATGACTGGACGGCGGAGGTGACGGTTTATATTCATCACGAACATCTGGGGAAGGGGATCGGATCGCGGCTGTATGAGGTTTTGTTTGACCTGCTGGAAAGGCAGGGGTATCGCTCGGTGACGGCGGGGGTTTCGTTGCCGAACCCGGCAAGTATTGCGCTGCATGAGAAATTCGGGATGAAAAAAATCGGGGCGCACCAGCGGGTGGGGTGGAAGTTTGGCGAGTGGCACGATGTGGGGTACTGGCAGGGATTTCTGGGAGAAGATACGGGGGAGCCGGGAATTATTCGGACGGTGGAGGAGGTGTGGGGGGAAGCAGGTAACAGGTGGCAGAAAATCTTGATGGGTTGAATTTGTGTCTTTTTGGGGTTGCCTTGGCTGGGCTGGTCGATGTAGAATGTGACCATGCGGATTGGACCAACACTTCCGATGCACATTGCCAAGGCGTATGGGGTTAAGCCCAGCCCCGCAAAGGGGAGCGTTCAAGGGCGGTCGGGAAGTCTTCCTGCGGTGCAGCCGTCTTCTGCACCACGGCAGGTTGAGGGGGGAGATACAAGTCGGGCGGTTGATTCTCTGGTGGCGGGAAAGGTTGAGTCGGCTTCGCCGGGGACGACGATCAATGCGCTGCTTGATGCAAGTGTGACTCCCCCGGCGGCGAGTGGTTTTTCGCTGTATACCCGAGCTGCGGACAAGGTGGAGGCGGCGATCGGGGTGGCGATGGGTAAGATGGTTGATGTGAAGGGGTAGGGAAGCGGTTGGCGGTCAACAGCAGATTTATTCGGGGTAACCATTCGGGAAATTTTGTTTCCAGCGCCATGCGGTGCTTATGATTTCGTCGAGGTTGGTGTGTTTGGCTTTCCAGCCGAATTCCTGGTTTACTTTTTGGGGGTTGTTGTAGAGTTCGGGGGGATCGCCGGGGCGGCGGGGGCCTTCTTTTTCGGAGTAGTTGACGCCGGTGACGCGGCGGGAGGCGTCGATGACTTCGCGGACGGAGTAGCCCTGACCGATGCCTATGTTGTAGCATATTTGTTTGCCGGGGGAGAGGGCATTCATGGCGGTGACATGGGCGTCGATGAGGTCTTCGACATGGACATAATCGCGGATGCAGGTTCCATCCGGCGTGGGATAATCCGTGCCGTAGATGGTGATATGCGGGCGTTGGCCGAGGGCGACTTCGAGGCAGATGGGAATGAGATGGGTTTCGGGTTTATGGTCCTCGCCGATGCGGCCCTCTGAATCAGACCCGGCGACATTGAAATAGCGGAGGGCGGCGAAGGAGAAATCCTCGTTGCGGTCGCGCTTCATCTGGGCGTAATCGCGGAGGATGTGTTCGACCATGAGTTTGGAGCGGCCGTAGGGGTTGATGGGATTCTGGGGACATTCTTCGTTGATGGGGATGTTTTCGGGGGGCGGCTCGCCGTAGGTGGCGCAGGTGGAGGAGAAGACGAAGCGGGGAACGCCGGCGGCTTCGACGGCTTCGAGGAGGGCTAATGCTCCGGCGGTATTGTTGCGGTAGTAGTTGAGGGGTTGTTCGACGGATTCGCCGACATAGGCCTTGGCGCCGAAGTGCATGACGAGGTCGATTTTTCGGTCGCGGAGGATTTTCGTGGTGAAGTCGAAGTTGCCGAAATCGCCCTGGTGGAACTGGAGATCGCCGAGGGATTTGAGGATGTCGAGGGCGGCGGCGTGACCCCGGGAGAGGTCGTCGATGACGGTGACGGGGTGATGATCGGAAAGGAGACGGAGGACGGCATGGGAGCCGATGTAGCCCGCTCCGCCGGTGACGAGGATGTTCATGGGGATTGATTCCGGAGGTTCTGCATGAGGTTCGCCATCATAGCCGGAGGCGGGGATTTCAATGGCCGAGAAGTTTGATGAGGAAGATGCCGCCCACGAGGAGGATGATGAACACGATGGAGAGGAGGTTAAACCAGCGGTCGATGAAGGGGAGGGCTTTCGGGCCGACGAGCCAGAAGAGACCGGCGACGGCGAAGAAGCGGGCGCCCCGACCGACGACGCAGGCGACGGTGAAGATGAGCAGGTTCATCTGGGCGAACCCGGCGGTGATGGTGATGAGTTTGAAGGGGATGGGGGTGAGGGCGGCGATGAAGACATACATCTGACCCCGGGTATTGAATTCGCCCGCGAGCCAGTCGATGCGATCCTGGGTCAAGCCGGGAATGAGCAGGGCGATTTCGATGGCCCAGTGTCCGATGGCATAGCCGAGGAAGGCGCCGAGGACACTGGCGAGGGTAGTGATGGTGGCAAACCAGAGCGATTTCCTACGATTGCCGAGGCAGAGGGGGCCAAGGAGGACATCGGGAGGAACCGGGAAGAAGCTGGATTCGGCAAAGGCGAGGATGAAGAGGGCGAGGGTGGCCCGAGGATGATGGGCGAAGCCGATGACCCAGTCGTACAGTCGCCGGTGGATGGCCCAGCGGCTGACCATGACGGGGGTACCTGCGGCGGCGCGATCGTCGGGGGTGATCGGAGTCGGGCCGGGCGGTTGGGGAGTGGGGATTTGCTCGAGGGTGTCCGGCATCGCAATATCATCGGCGATCGGAGGGAACGGGGCTACTCGGGCGGATTCATTCCTTATCGATCGGCCGTCTGATAATCCGCTTACGCTGCTTTCTTCGATTCTTGCAGTTTCTTTTCGAGGGCTTTCACCTGATTTTCCGCCGTTTCACGGAAGTCGGGGTTGCGGTGACTTTTGGCGATGGCCCGGAGAGGTGCGAGGGCTCGTTCATCACCGATTTTGGCGAGGGCGGACATGGCGGTAGTGACGGTGCGGGATTCGGGGTCGTCGAGGAGATCGATCAGGAAGGGAACGGCGGTATCGGGATCGAAGTGACCGAGGCGGCCCACCACGCTGACGGCCTGGGCCCGGGCGCGGTCGGTGTTGCCGTATGCTGAATACTGCATGGCGAGGGCGAGGCCTGATTCATCATCGAGATCGGCGAGGGCATTGAGGGCGGTGGTACGCACGCGGTCGTGCTGGCTGGGGAAGTGAACGAGATTGGCAAGGAGTTCGCCCTGGTCTTCGGCTTTGAGTTGAACGAGGTCTCGAATGGCGGCCTGACGAGTGTTGTAGGAAGAGTCGGTGGAGGCGAATTGAACGACCCGCTCGAGCACTTCATCGAGGGTGTAGTTGTCGAGATGCCCGACGAGACTGGAACGGACGCGGGGATCATCGATGCCGCCATCGAGAATGGCGAGGAGTTCTGATTTGGCGTCGTCTGAGCCGTAGGAGGCGAGGGTATCGACGGCGGTGTTGCGGAGGGTGTGGCGGGTGGAATCATCGCGAATGATTTCGGCGCAGAGGGCGATGGTGGCGGGAGAATCGGTGTCGCGGAGGGCTTCGAGGGCGGCGTGGCGGGCGACGATGGTGACGCCGTGTTTGGCCTGTTCGATCCACAGATCGTGGGGTTTGTTCACGGTGATGGTTTTGAGCACATGGAGGAAGGGATCGACGGCGACCTGGGTGGGGATGCCATCGAGGATGGTGCGGAAGTGGGTGCTCTGTTCTGTCACCTCGATATTAAAAACTGCGGTGCCGTTGGCGGTGGTGGCGTGAATGGGGAGGGTGAAACGGAAGGCGGGCGTGCGATCGTCGATTTTCTGCTTCTGTTCGACGGATACCTGCAATTCATGATTTCGGGGATCAAATTTGGTTTCGACTTCGAGTTTGGGAGTGCCGGGGCGGTCGCACCATTGGGTGAAGAACCATTCCAGCCCCTTTCCGGAGACTTCTTCGAGGGCGTAGCGGAAATCGCTGGTTTCGACGACGCCGAATTTATGGCGATTCATATAGAGATGAACGCCATTCCAGAAGACCTCTTCGCCCAGCATCATGCGGAGCATGTGGAGGATGGAGGAACCCTTGGGGTAGGGATTGGCGGTGCGGCGGAAGACTTCCCAGGGGTGATCGTATACGAGGGAGACCATGGGGAGATCGCCGGTGGTTTTGTCGCGACGGGCAACGCCGAAACTGCCGCGGATGTTGTCGAGATAGGCATCTTCTCCGTCGCGTTCTTCCATCCACAGGGCGTTGCCGAAGGTGGCCCAGCCCTCGTTGAGCCAGATGTGTGCCCAACTTTTACAGGTGAGGAGATCGCCGGTCCATTGGTGGCAGAGTTCGTGGGAGATGAGGCCGTCCATGTCGCCATCGCGGAGGGCGATGGGATCGAAGAGGGCGGTGGGATACATGGAGGTGACGGAAGTGTTTTCCATGCCGCCCGCGCCGAAGTTTTTGATGACGAGTTGGTCGTAGCGATCCCAGGGATAGGGGACCCCGAAGTGTTTCTCGAAGCAGTCGATCATGGCGCCGGTGCGGCCATAAGTGTCCATCACCAGGTCGCCTTTGCCTTTGGGAACCCAGACCTTCATGGGGACACGGGAATGGGGGATCTCGACGATGTCGAATTCTCCGATGACGAGGGAGACGAGATAGGACACATGGGATTTATCCTGGAGGTAGTGCCATACGGAACGGTCTTCGAGATTGAGATGTGATTCCAGTCGACCGTTGGAGGACACCGAGCAGCGGGCGGGGACATTGACGATGAGTTCGGTGGTCATGCGCTCGTTGGGGAAGTCGTGGGCGATGAACCAGTAGCGGTTGGATTCGGGCTGCCCCTGGGTGTGCACCTCGGCGGTGTAATCCGGAGCATCGGGTGAGGAGGGGGTGAAGAACATGCCATCGACGGGGTGATCGCAGGTGTATTCGATCTCGATGGCGGACTCGGTATCGGGCTGGAGGGGAGGAGAGAAGCGCAGGGTGAGATGCTGACCATCGTGATAGTGTTCTATCGTGCGGCCAGCGATCTGGGCGCGATGGATATCAAGATTAACGGCATCGAGGGTGAGGGAATCGACTGGGGTTCCGATGGGCTTCACGGTGAGGGTTTCGGTGGCGGTGAACTGCATGTCGTTCAGGTCCTCGAAGCGCATCTGGAGTTTCATGTGGAGATAATCCACGAGGCGATCGGGTGGGTAATTTCGGAGGTCGCGCCCGGTGGACTCATCTCTGGAGGCGGACTGTATCGCGAGGGCGGTCTTGCCAGCCAGGCAATTGTCCTGGTCGCCCCCGGTATTCCCTCCGGCAGAGGCGGAGATAGTGAGGCAAATGGCGGACAGGGCGAGAGAGAAAAGTGTGCGATTCATAGGAGGATTCCTTGGTGCTGACCCGGATTTCGGCCCCGATGATGACATCAGAAGTATGACATCAGTGGGTTCAGGTTGCAATTCTGGCAGGATTGGGAGGGTGGGGTATTCCTGGGGACTCATTCGGGGTTTTCCTCGGGGACTATTCCCGGGGTTGGTCTTATGGTACAGTGGGTCATGCCCCTTACGCCTGACAAACCTGAAATTGATGCAAATATTCCCGGTAATTTTCTGAGCCAATTTGGAAAAACCGCTGAAACCACAGAGTTTTTCTCCCCCATTCCCCCTGGTTATCAAGCTGGACGACATAAGTTTGTGGTGGTGATGGGAACGGTGATGTCGGGGCTGGGGAAGGGGATTTTCAGCGCTTCCCTGGCGAAACTGCTCAAAGATAAGGGGTTGACCGTGGCTCCGGTCAAGTTGGAGGGGTATTTGAATATCGATTCGGGGACGCTCAATCCCTATCGGCACGGGGAAGTGTTTGTACTGGATGATGGTACGGAAACGGATATGGACCTGGGGACTTACGAGCGATTGTTGGATCAGACGCTCTCCCGGCAGAACTTCTGTACTTCCGGGCAGGTGTATACGACCATTCTGGAGCGGGAGCGGAAGGGGGAGTACCTCGGTCGTGATGTGCAGATGATTCCCCATGTGACGGGGGAAGTGAAGCGGCGGCTGCGGGAACTGGCGATGACGGGGGGGCCGGGGGGGGGGGCGGCGGGGGTTTTTTTTGTGGGAATCGGGGGGAGGGGGGGGGATTATGAGAGAGGGTTTGTGTCGCGTGCGTGTCGGGGCGCGGAACAGGA
>CAZLXE010000099.1:0-8897 GCA_964563005.1 uncultured Isosphaeraceae bacterium | reverse complement strand
AATCAGTTTAGATCCACTGCGTGCGTCGCCTCTTCCCCCGTCACATCGTGACGCACCGACACCGTGCGTTGCTCCGCGCTCATAGAAGTAATCCGCCAGTCGCTCTCCCCGATAAGGTTCCCCACCCGGTACATCCGGTCGTTGATCAGCGCCGTCGCCCCTTTCGATGATCCCATCACCGCCTGAACCTTAATAACAAAGACCCGCGGCACATCCGGAACCACCACCACCTCCGGTTCACCCTCATCATTCGTCTCGATCACCACATTGTAATACATGGGACACGGCCCGAACGAGGTTCCGTTCAACTCCCGGATACGAGATTCCGAAGCCAATTGGGCCGGGCTGTATTCCGGCGCGGAACTCGGTACAAAATCGGGAATTGCAAACTCTCCCGTACTCATGCCCGCCGAAGCCCCCTGCAACCACGATCCGCCGGACATCACCGTTGCCATCTTCACCAGCAAGATCGGCGCCCCGAACGCACACATCACACTCAATTTTTGCTTGGCCTTATGCGTCAGCATCGTCGTCTCCCATCGTGTCCCGCACTCGGCTCAACGGAAATTTAAGCAATTCATAAGTTACTGTAACCGTCACCATTAAATCCCGCCCCCGTTGCAAAGGAGTCACCCGCATGGAATTCGCCCGAATGAATCCCCCGATACTCGCCGTATC
Organism: uncultured Isosphaeraceae bacterium; assembly: GCA_964563005.1. Classification (GTDB taxonomy): domain Bacteria; phylum Planctomycetota; class Phycisphaerae; order Phycisphaerales; family SM1A02; genus CAZLXE01. Next base: position 8,219 of record CAZLXE010000099.1, on the reverse strand, counting down.
CTCCAGAAACCGGGCCACCGATTCATAAGGCCCTTCCAGCGTCATATGCACCGGAATAACCTGCACCCCATCCGATGATGAATCACCCGTAAAGTCATCCCCCCCGTCCGATGTCAGATTCACCGGACGAACCCCATGCCGCCGAGCCAGGTCGGTGAACCGCCCATAAATTCGTGAAGTATCCTCCGCCGTCTCATTCGCCTGGGCAATATCCCCGATCCGCGCTCGTACCTCGCTCAAACGATCGCTGAGTCGCCGGGTTAATTCCTCATCCAAACTGGCCACCGCGGATTCCCCATCCGCAATCACCGTCTCCAACTGCTGCAACGCCTCTGCGCGGGGCGCAATCAGCATATTCCAACCCCCCAACACGACGGCCACCACGATGATCACCTGAACGATTATTTCCCGAGCCATTCCGCTGTTCATGGCGCTTCCTCTCCCTCAACCTGCACCACCTGATTCCACGGCACCACGGTCGGCGATTCCACCGACCGAAAACTGATTTCAAAACGACTCCGCTCCACCCCCCCGATCGCCCCCTGCTGTACATGATTCAATTCCACCCCGTCAAATAAAGGACTTTCCCGCAATGCCATCACAAAAGCATCCAATCCCCCCTGCTCGGATGATACTCTGGGGTCCATCACAAACCCCGTCATGTCTCCCACATGGTTCCCCTTCTCCTCCCCCAAATTCAAAGACAGCAGACGAATCGCCGGTGGTGTCACCATGCTGATTTCCTGCAAAACCGCGCGATAATTCGATTGCACCCCGATCTCATCCAACATTTGGGTTTCCAAATCGCGAACCGCACTCAGCGCTTTTTCCAGGCGATCGCGGGTCTCCCGAAACGACGCCATCTCCTGCGCACTCTGCTTCAGCACCTCTGCCTGAGGCCGGGCACTCCGCAACTGTGCTTCATACTGCACCGTGTCAATCCCGATCACCGCCACCGATGCCGCCGCCCCCGTCCACAACCAACGCCGAATCGTTCCCGCCCGGCGCGACTGCATCAGCGTACCCGGAAACAACCGCATTTCATCCCCCGCACACGGATCCTGCACACACGCCGCCGCCACGCTCCCCGGAGAACCGGGATCGTGATCGTCATACGCCGCGCACTCCGCCCCCGCCTCCGCTTCCACCCCCAACTCTCTCCCGAACAATTCCGCCAAACCCGGCAAGGCCCCCCCCGGTCCCAGTACCGTAATCGGCAGCCCGTCCCGCCGCTCTGGAGGCAACCCGAACCGCACCGACTGACGCATCTCAATCACAAACCGCTGCAGAATCGGCTGCATGAACGGAATGATCTGCCCCCCCCGAATCTCCGGCGAATCACACACCACCGTGCCCCGATCCGGATACCCATGCTGAAACAGAATCACCCGCGCCGATTCCGCAGACAACACCACCGGCTCTTCATCCGGCGAAATCTGAATCGGTCGCGTCAAACCATTCACCAGAGAAGAAAGGCCCAGTGAAATCCGTCGTCCGAATTGCAGCGCCCGGTCCCCCACAATGCAGAAAAATGAACTGTCTTCTCCCAGAAATAAATACCCCCGCGATTCAGCCGATCGCTCCAGTGCATGATCCACTGTGTGCGCCATGATCACCGCCGCCCGTGGCGTAGCCCCCAGAAACTGCAACCCCGACGACTTCACCATCGTCGCCAATGCCCCCAGCATGTCATCGCGATCTGCCACCACCACCGTATGCGTCAATTTGCGCTCACCCGCCCCGTCTCGCCCGATAATCGTTGCCAGACATACCGGAGACTCCGCCGCATACGCCAGGGAATCCAGACACCCCAGCCGCGCTGCATCCGCCACATGCGCCGGCGATTTAATCGGAAAACCCGCATAGTCCACGGCCTGAGTCGGACTGTGATACAACACCCGCGCCGGCATCCCCCCACACTCCAGTTCCTCCACCACCTTCGCCAAACGCTCTCCGCACTGACGAATATCTTCCTTCCAATCCCCGTTTGCCGTCCAGGTGATACCCGTAACTCGATGTGATCGCTTCACCTTCGCGCCGTCATACAGCACCACATCCAATCGATCCGGCAGCAATTCAATAAGCAATTCTCTGGATTTCACAACTGTCCCTCACACGCTGACGGGGCCTCTTCAAACCGATTCATACCTGTCTGACATCGACCGGATAACCCCCCGACTTGTGTCCTTTTCACCGTAGGGTGGGCACCGTGTACACACCGCCCACCATCAGAATCCATGAGTTGTAGACCGGGGGCCGGGGGTTGATTCCGGGGGCCGGGGGATTGAATTCCGGGGGTTACATCGTCGCCCGTAAAAATAATTTCGTCCGCAGCGTATGCGACACTCCGCTGCGCGTCAGCGTCACTGACAGTGAGAGCCGTCGAATGGTGTCGCACCCCGTCCCACTCAAAGACGCCGCCATTGTGTTATCGGCCTCATCATACGCCTGCACCGAGAAACTGGAGACATCCTTCAGCAGCACTCGCGCCGTTCCCCCGTTCTTGGTCAGCATAATGTTCGTTCCGCTCAAACTGAATGACGAGTTCCCCCCCCACGCCAGCGAAGTCGCCGTCACCGTGTCGATGTCCGGCGCCGATCCTCCCGCCCCTGTGTCCAACCCGATCGAACGGACTTCCCGCACCATACGATCCATTGCGATCGACGCTTCGTTATGCAGTTGTGCCGTCAGCGATGCGTTCGTGTACCCATCCGTCGCCGTGATCAGAATCCCCGCCCCCACCGAACTCAACGCGGCCAGAATCACCATCGTCGCCACTAACTCGATGAGCGTAAATCCCCCGCACCGGGATCCCGGCCTCGATGCCTTAACAGCTTGATGCCTATCGGGGGTTGCCTTCATACTCAATACTCCGTCACCACTGTTGCAATCGACATGGTCCGTGAAGTTCCCGATCCGTCCGTCCAGGAAACGGTCACGGTGGCTTTTTTGAACCCCGTCCCCGCCGTCACCAGGTCAGCCCCCGTTTCACTGAATGTCACAGTGCGTGAAAAAGCCCCATAGCCGGACACCGGTGTTTCATCCGGATAGTTCGCAGCACTCAAATAACTGTAGCCCCGCGTCGTCGAATGGCGATCCGCAATGACATCCTCGATCTTCTCCGTAACCAGCCACCGCGCCTGCGAAGTCAGCACCGTATCCACGCGGCCGACATGCGCCATCCGGATCGACCACAACATCGGCGGAATCGCCACCGACAGCATCACCACCGCCGCCACGGCCTCGATCAGGGTAAATCCCCCCCGGTTTCCATTGCGCCGCGGGTTGCGTGGTGTTCTCGACATAGAATTATGGAGCGACATATTCAACATGACCCGTCTCCACTTCAATCGTGATCTGATGACCGTTGGTAAGCGTAATCACCCCCGAGGCCGCCAGATCCGTTTCCCCGCTATTCAGCGGACGACCGATCCAATCGAAACCAATTTCACTCCCCCCATCCACCGCCGCCGTAACCAGCCCCACTCCCGGATAATCCGTCCCCCCCAGCGTTTCGGTGTACGGCTTGCCCGTCGCCGGATCCGTTAGAATCGCCGCCCCTGTGCGACCCGGCGAGGCGGGATTCTCCACCAGAACCGACCACGATTCCGCTCCCACATCGAACACCACCCAGGTCCGCGATCCCGTGGCCACCGCATACTGTCGCGCGAAAGTCAAATCCCGTAACAACAACTGACTCGCCATCGAAGACCGTGTATTCGCCAGTGAATTCAATGCCGGTGCGGCCGAAGCGGCCAGAATCGCCACAATCACCATCACCGCCACCAACTCAATCATGGTAAAACCGTCGCCCGGAGAGGGGCGACGGTGGTTATTCCTAATCATAGAATTGGCCTTCCGGGGATGATTCACCAGGTGTTTTCGCTCACCGTGGCGCTGTTCGCCCAGAACTTGCCTGTCGCCGCATCATAGCGCCAGCCGGGGGTGCCATCCGTGGGAGGCGTTGACGCCCAAGTTCCCGCTTCGATGGAATTTGGGCTGGTGGTGACATACGGATTATCCGGAATCGTTTCCTGCATCACCGTACCCGTGGTCTGCAATTGCACCAGCGTGGGGTACCCCGCCGTACCTGTCAGAGCCGAATTGGCGTAAAAATTAGCGATCCCCGCCCGCACTCCGCCCAGCGCCCCCTTCGTGGCCGACACCTTCGCGTTTGCGGCATAATCAAAATACTTCGGTAAGGCGACCCCGCCGAGAATAGCGAGTACCACGATCACCGCGATCAATTCGATCAGAGTAAAACCTGTTCGTGAGCGAGTCTTCTGGTTCATGTTCAATCCTTCCATCATTTTCAGAGAACAATTCATTTGTAACATTTACGGTCATCGGTGAGATCATCCCACCAATTTTCCCATGTCCCACATGGGAAGAAAAATGGCCAGGGCGATGATGAGCACCACGCCCGCCAAGCCCACAATCATCAACGGCTCAATTATCGTGGCGATATTCTTCGTCAAATATCCCACCTCTCGATCGTAGTGCGAGGAAATAATCTCACACATCCGCGGCAACTCCGCCGCATCTTCACCCGCCGCCATCATCCGTCTCGTAAAAGGCGGAAAATAAGTGCAGGTAAGCAGGACATCGGATAATCGCCCCCCCCGCTTCACCTGATTCTGAAGTTTATCTGTATCGAGTTCCAATAATGGACGCCCCGATGCCCGACCCGCCATATGCAGAGAATCCAGAATATTCAATCCGCTCCGCAATGATACATTCAACACATGTGCAAATCGGCTGATCGCCAGTCCCCGCAGAATATCGCTGATATAGGGCAGATGATGCATCCAGCCATCCATCTTTTCCCGCGACGCCGGTCGCCGCCAGGCTGCCTGAATACCCTTCACCGCCACAAATCCTCCCCCCAGCAGAAACGGCCAGAAACTGCGAATAAAATCACTGATCCAGATCAGCAGCTGTGTTGGCAATGGCAACTCCAACCCCTTGCTCTCAAACATCTCTGCAAATCGCGGCACCACGAACACCACCAGAAAAATCACCGCAAAGGACAGTGTCGAAACCACCACCGCCGGATAAATCAACGCCCCCTTCACATCTTTGTTGATCTCATACTGCCGATCCAGCATTTCCGATAACCGGCTCAACACCTCCACCATGTTCCCACTCGATTCCGCCGCCCGAATCGTCTCGATATACATCTCCCCGAACAACTCCCCGTGCTTCTCCAACGCCTCCGTCACATTGTTCCCCGCCTCAATGTGATCCGCCACCTCTTCTACCGCCGTCCGTAGTGTCACATTCGATTCCTGCTCCACAATCGACCGCAACCCCTCCACAATCGGAATCCGCGCCTCCATCAAAACCGAAAACTGATAAGTGAACTGAGAAAGATCCTTCAGCGATACCTTCCGCTTTTTTCCATGCTTCCGCCGGGAACTCTTTATTTTCAGTGGGTGTAACCCCGCCGCCGTGATCTTCCGGAACGCCTCGCTCTGATCCAGCGCCTGCATGATCCCCCGCGTCCGCTTCCCTGCGTCATCCACGGCAGTATATTGAAAACTGATCTGACTCATGCGGACTTCCTCAACGACAATTCCTCATCATCACTGATCTGCGCCACCATCGAGGTCTTCGCCACTTCCTCCAGCGTCGTCAATCCCAACCGCGCCTTCTCCAGGCCATCCTCTCCCATCAATTTCATTCCGTCCGCCATTGCCGCCTCCCGAATCAAATCGGCCGATCCTTCCTGCTCCACCAGTCGTTTCACTCCCGGCGTAAAACTCAGCAACTCATACAACCCCAACCGGCCCCGATAACCCGACTGACCGCACTTTGCGCACCCCTTCCCCTGCACAAACCCCCGCTCCTCCCGTCCCAACCTGAATCGATGACGCATGAGGTCATCAATCTGCGCCGGGCCCACACAATGCTGACACACCCGCCGCACCAACCGTTGCGCCATGATCCCCAATACCGCCGCATTGATCACAAATGATGGCAAGCCGTAGTCCCGCAACCGCGCCACCGCCCCCGCCGCGTCGTTCGTATGCAGCGTCGATAACACCAGATGACCTGTCAACGCCGATTGCAACGCAATTGTCGCCGTCTCCTCATCCCGAATCTCTCCCACCAGAATCACATCCGGATCCTGACGCAGAATCGAACGCAGGGCATTAGCAAATGTCATCCCGATTTCGCTCTGCACCTGAATCTGTCGCACATACGGCAGGCGAATTTCCACCGGATCCTCGATCGTCATGATGTTCCGTGAGGGATCGTTCAATTTCGACAACGCCGAATACAGCGTCGTCGTCTTTCCCGAACCCGTCGGGCCTGTCACCAGCAGAATCCCATACGGCTGCTGAGACATCTCTTCAAACCGGCTCGCCATCGGGGCCGACAATCCCAATTCGTGAAAATCCCCCACCGACTGATTGCTCGCCAACAAACGCAACACCACATTTTCCCCGCACACCGTCGGCAGTGTCGACATCCGTACATCCACCAGTCGATTCCCCCGCCGATACCGAAATTTTCCATCCTGCGGCCGGCGCGTCTGCGTCAAATCCAGATTCGCCATCACCTTCAGCCGCTGCACCAGTCCCGAATGCATCGACAGCGGCGGCCCCTGGGTCGGCGCCAGAACCCCGTCCACCCGATAGCGAATATGCAATTCGTGTTCATCAGGATTCAAATGAATATCGCTCGCCCCCCGATCCACCGCATCCGCCAGAATCTGATTCACCGCTGCCACCACCGGCTGCGACGATTCCTCATCCTCCAGTTCGTCTCCCGCATCATCTCGGCTTCCCGATCCCCCATCGATCGAATCCTCCGCTGCCGCTTGGCTTAAACTATACGCCCGCGCGATCAACGCCTCGATATGCTCCCGTTCCGCGATCACCGTTTCCACTTCGCACCGCGTAATCTGCCGTACCTGATCCGCCGCCTCCAGGTTCAGCGGATCCTCCATCACCACCGTCAAAACCCCGTCCACATGAAACAGCGGATACACGCACATCGCTTCCGAGTGATGTCGAGGCAACAACGCCGTATTCGCAAAGCATGGCTCATAATCCGCCAGATTCACATAGGCCACCTCGCAGATATCCGCCCGCACCAGCGCCACTTCCCGCCCCGTCATCAACTCCCCCTGCACCAGTGCCACTGCCAGCGCCACCCCCTTTTCCGCCGCTATGCCCCGCGCGGTTTCCAACTGCTCCCGCGTCAGTCGACCCGCATCCTGCAATGCCCGTTCCAGAAAAATATCGTGCTCACGCATCGGATGATCCCCCCTGCCCATTTCCAGCCAACAGCATCAAGGCCTCCACCCGCTCACCCAGATTCGGCTCTGCATCGACAAAAGAAACCCCTACCGAATAAGTCGGCCCATCATCGATCAGATACACCCGCCGCACCTTCACCATATGCTCGAACGCCACATCGTGAATCGGTGTCCCATCGCTCGCCGTCCCCACCGGTTTCGGATCGAAAACCCGCACCACCCCCTCACACATCCGCGGCAGAAACAACCCGAACGACATCCCCATCCCCCCCCCACTGATATCTTGCGCTAACCCCCGAATTGTCTTCCCATCTTGCGCCGCTGAGGTCGCGCTGAAACGAACCTGGCTGCAAAACTGCGGCGCAACCACAAACTCCACCTCAAAGGAGAACTCCGCCCGCTCATGCTGCCGAACTGTCAGACCGGTCGTTTGTGCCATACGCAGACCTTTTTCCCATTATTCTTGGCCATTCACTTACAAAACGATGTCTCCATACAGAAACATCCCACGGCACATCAGGGAGCCACCCTGCTTTATCGACCCATTAATCCCAATAATGAAGCCCCCTCCCTCATTCCCACGCGCCCCCCATCATTCCCTCGCCTTCCGTCATTCCTGCGAAAGCGGGAATCCACCACCGGATTGGCTTTACCCACCTCCGATAACGATTGGAATGGGCTGATTTCACTCATCACAGGGAGTCTTCGATCTCCCCTCTCCGCTGTTTCTCCAGCCGAGGAATGCGTCCCCATGAAGAGCAAGGTTATACCCGGAAAGAAGTTCCCATAATACCTTGAATCCCACCAAATAAACATTGATCCCTGCCGAATTACCCGGTATAGTACCCCTCGAACCACGGCATTTGGAAGGAGTTTCACATGCCTCAGAAAATAGTCTCCCCCCAGCCACCCGGTATCCCGGACGCTCCCCCCACCCCCGAGCCGATTCCCC
>CAZLXE010000098.1:0-8927 GCA_964563005.1 uncultured Isosphaeraceae bacterium | reverse complement strand
CACCAATTCCGACTTCACCCGAAAGTGGGATTCACTGCAAAAAACCATCCATGAAATCCGGGGATCTCTGTTCGCCCATGGCGTCCTCGACCTGGCCGAATCCGCCTTCCCGCCCGATCCCACTCAGCAAGAATTGTTTGATCTCGATCGGGATCGCTCAGATCTGCAAAAATATCTGAAGCAGTTACAGAAGTCTCAACTTACCTTGCGTCGGGCGACGGATAAGGCCATGCAGGAAATAAGAGAACTCTCGGCTGCACTTCGCCAACAAGAGTCGCTTGTGCAACAAGGCGAGGATGCCTACTCAGCCCTTGTTGCTGAAAGTAAACAACTCCAGAAAGCCGCCGATCAACTGCGCCATCAAGTCCAGAACACCTGGCAGGACCAGATTCGCTATGCAGATCAATATCTGAACCTGCTCCGAAAATCAGATCCCACCACAACCGATCAACCCCCACGCGGCGAATCGTTCCTGACCCGCATTAACGAATGCCGTAGCATGCTTCGCGCCGCGGCCCGAAATAAGAAAACCCTCCTCAAACTTCGGGATGAATTCGGTGCCCTCTGCCGAGATCTCCAGTCGTGGTCAGAGGAACCTCGCCGGAAGGATGCCAAGCCCTCTGATGAACCGTTGCTCCTGCCCACCAATCCCCTCACCCGTGCTCTCAAACTCGATTCACGCACCCGAATCAAAGTAGAAAAACAACTCGACCGAGCTGAAAAAGCCGTCGCCCAACTCCAGCAAATCACCTCCGGCGTCAACGCATCCCTGGCCCATCTCCACCTCCTGCTCGACGATCTAAGGGAACAACTCCAGACCAAGGATGACAATCCCACCGTCAGCCAGCAACTCGAAGAACGCTTCCAATCGTTCTGCCAGAAATTCCTGGCAGAATGGGATCGCGTTTCAACCACTCCGAAGGATTAAAACGAGTTGATAGCCGGCCATGATCGCGGGCCGTTGTTACCTGTTTGTTCGGTATCCCCTTCCACAACTCATCCCCCGAACATCACCATTCCTTCCGCACGCGCGATCACTCTGCTACACTGTAAAATCACCGTAATTCAAGGATTTCCCTCATGAAGATCATCTGTGATCGTACCGCTCTTCTCGATGCCGTAAACATCGTCTCTTCAGTTGTTGTTAGCCGCACCCCCTCCCCGGTGCTGCTCTGCGTGAAACTCACCGCCGTGGACGGCGTGCTCACTCTCGCCGCCACCGATCTGGAAATCGGTCTGCGTATGGGCATCGATCAGGTGAACATCGAGGATGAGGGAACCGCCCTGATTCCCGCCGACAAACTCAAGCAGATCGTTCACGCCTCGGATGATCCCACCCTCACCATCCACACCGACGACCATGCGGTCCACATTACCAGTGCCAACGCTCGCTTCAAGGTATTCGGGTACGACCCCAAGGAAGCCCCTGAAGTCCGGGATTTCACCGATATCAAGGTCGACTTCGAGGCAGATGCGGGCGTGCTCGGCAAACTTGTCGGACGCACGCTCTTCGCCGCGGCTTCCGAACATTCCCGTTATGCCATCAACGGCGTACTCCTCGATCGTGATGGCAACAAACTCCGCCTCGTCGCCACCGATGGCCGCCGCCTCGCCATTTCCCGGGGCGCCTGCCGCAATGGAAATGACCAGCACTCCTGCATTGTCCCCATAAAAACCCTGAACCTACTTTCCCGGCTGATCGATAATCCCGACACCCTGATCCGGGTTGGTATCGAAGAAAATCGCATCATCATCGCCGTAGGCGACGGTGCCGACGCCGCGGTGCTTTCCAGCAATCTCGTCGAGGGATCATTTCCCCCCTTCGAGGATGTCGTCCCCCGCGAACACGACCGAACCGGCGTCTTTTCCACGGCAGAACTCGCCGCTGCCGTTCGTTCCGCCGCCCTGCTCACCAACGAAGAGTCCCGAGGGGTCAAAATGGCGTTCTCCGGAGATCAACTCACCCTCACCAGCCGGGCTCCGGAAATGGGTGAGGCCGAAATTCACATCGATGCCGAAAAGTACGATGGTGAACCCCTGGACATCGGATTCAACCCCGGCTTCCTCACCGATGCCCTCAAAGTGGTGGATAAGGCCGAAGTCACCATCGAACTCAAGGCCCCCAATAAACCGGGCGTCATCAAGATGGGCAACGATTTCACCTATGTCATCATGCCCGTGAATCTACAATAAATACCGATTCTGTATCTGCTGTCCGTGGGTGGTACTCACAAGTCCTCTTGTCAATGGCGGTGTCAGTAATTGTTGCCTGCGCATTTGTCCCCATGAGTATTAATACTGAGCATAAAAAACGGACGACCCATGTGGGTCGCCCGTTTTTGTTCCAATTGGATTTTAGGTTCGTAAATAATCAGTGGCGACGGCGACGACGGACACCCGCCAAGCCAGCCATACCCATCAGGGCAAAGGCGCCCGGTGCAGGAATCGGATCTGCCAACAACACAAAGACACCATTCAGACCAACACTGTCACCAGCGGACAGAAAGATACTGAATTCAATGCCGATGTCTACCAAAGCATCGAGTGGGCCGGGAATCGGGGTTCCCGCACTGATGCCAAAGGCGTTTGGTCCCACGGTAGTGGTTGCCCCATTGGAGGTGTAACTCCACGATGAAGGATCATCGTACATCGTGGCGACCGAAAGACCATCGACAAATGCCGTATAGAGAGATCCTCCCAAAGGAGCAGATATCCCACCCAATCCATTCCCATCCGCATCGGTAGTACTGCCGGAAATTGAACCACCCATCGCCGTCCCATTGATAATCTGAGTAATGGGCAGCGAGGCCGAAAAAGTAAACACCTGGTCGATTCCAGTGTTGTTCAGGAAACTGATGTTCAAAGAGACAAACGGATCCTGATTCCAAGTGGAGTCAAAGGTAAATGCTCCATCAACAGTCCCCCCCGTCGCATAATTCATGCCGGAACCATTGGGATCGGGCGTGCCGGGAGGGGCAAACAGGTCAAATATCGCACCTGAATTCGCTCCAGCCACAGAAACATGAAGATCAGCCAACGCGGCCGAAGTACCGGACAGCATTACCGTTGCCGTCACCAAACCAACAAACACTTTTTTTCTAGACACCTTCAGATCCTCCTGAGGGATTGTGGCGAACCCGTCAAAAAGACAACCAGACACACAGCCATCCGCCGTATTGCGGTTGGGATGCGTCTCTCTCTATTGTCGGTGATGTCTCGAACGATGAGCGCCAAGTTTCATTTCCTTCGATTCTTTCTCACTCGCTCACCCTACTGGCGAGGAAGCGCTCTCTCTCGCCAAGAAGATTGTGGGCCACCTCCTGAAGCGACCCTCCGATAATCATTATGCCACCATTTGAACCCCCTGTCAAGAGAAAAGCAAGAAATTATCGGAGTTTTTTGCATATTTATGAGAAATATGGACTCACGGAAAAGTTTCTTTCAGATATTGCAGGACGGATTGAATGTGTAGATTACCCGACAATAATCGTGCTCAAGATGAATATCCCATTTCTTCGCCCTGGGTATGGCGGTAAACCCAGAAAAAAACCCGAACATGTACTGTTCGGGTTGATCTCAGTATGGGGTGCGAGGTAATTCTCGTATTTTTGATTCGATTTACCGGGTGCGTCGCCTTCTGCGGCCAAACAAACCCGCCACGACAAGCAATCCCGCGGCTCCGGGGGTGGGAACAATGTTGAAGAAACTGGTCAACGAAATGCTGTCACCGTCAGAGAGATTGAATGAAAGCACGATTGAGAATTCTGTGGTAGCCCCAATCGGCCCGGGATTGGTCGCTGGCAAGCCTGATGATGCTGACGGAATAACGGCAGATGAGAATGGTAAAGCGGCCGTCCATGAGGAAGGATCATCGTGCAGGGTCAGGGCAGATACGCCATCAATCAATCCTGTAAACAGTGATCCACCCGCCGGTGCGGATACAGTTGCTGGCCCGACAAAGCCCAGATTCGTGAATCCACCCCCTACCGATCCGCCTACGAAAGTAGGGCCGACGATAGGTATGATCGAGGAAGTGGCGGTAATCGTAAATAGGGCATCAGCCCCGGTATTGTTCACCAAGGTAATTTCCGAACTCATGCTTGGATCTTCGTTGGAAAGAATTGAAATATCCAAAGTCCAGGTGTTTCCGATATCGGATATACCCGTCTGATTGAATACTCCTCCCACTGAGGAATCATTCCATGCCCCGAGACCGTTGACAGCCATGGACATGTTAAGACTCGCCTGAACGCTTCCGACGCACACGCAAACAGCCAGTGCAGCACTTGTGGTGAAAATTGGTTTTTTCAGCATCACTTTATCAATCCTCCTTGCTACCGAAACAAACTTCATTAGAAATCAACCCATTCTTGACCCGAATTGGGACTTTAAAGAGTCGCAAAGTCTTCTTGAAGTGCACGGTGCAGAACTTCTTTCTCACTTAGAACCGATGCCTGCACAACGGGCAGAACACCCAATCTTTCTTCATGGCAGTAAGCCAGACTCAACTGCCGATAATAAGTTACCACATTTTCGGACACAGTCAAGGGAGAATCAGGAAAAAAATGACTATTTTAGAAAAATAAATTGGGGGCCAGGTCGCCCAAATTAACACCACGATCCCGTATATGAATTATTGAATCAATCATTCACTCGATAATAATGAGCAAAAGCATCGATAACGGCTTGGGGACTGGCTTTATAGTGTTTTCTCAGGGTAGAAATCCAATCATGCCCATGTTTGATGTCCTGTATCAACTTGACATACGCCCGGGGATCATCTCGCATAAGAAATTCGCTGAGGAGCCATCCCAATGAGGAGGTCAAACGATCCCCGTTGGAGTCGTTGAGATCGGAATAAGTAAGGTTGAGAACCGGGGCCGGATCGTTGCTTTGGCGAATAAAATCAAGAGCAGAATCGCGTTTTTGCTTCATCAGGGGCGATTCTGAAGCAAAACCGTCCGCCAGAACCAGAGCCAGACCCTCGTTTATCCAGGGCGGAGGACGGTGGGGGGTCTGGTAACGATGCATAAATGCATGGACCCCCTCGTGGACGAGATGAGCCGTGAAATCCCGGTCATCTCCACCCCGCAAGTTGCGATTCAGGACCAGGAAAGATTTCGGGCCGATGCAATGAGTGACTCCGGAAACCGAGGCAGGGTGAAGATAGTTGAATTCATCCGCTTCAAAGAGATCAAATTGATCCCGATCCTGGAAAATAAAGGCCACGGGTCGTCCCCAGAGCACATTTTCCGCCGAGGGGAGCCGAAAAAGGACATTCAGGCGGCGAATGACCTGATCGAGCGTCTGTGCCCAGCGTTTGGTTTCCTGGGGAGAAAGATCCGTATAAAGGAGAAAATACTGCGATTCGTAGGGAGAAAAACCAAGACCGGCCCGTTCGAGGATGGCTTCCGCATCCGCCCGCATGGTGAGGGAAGCAGCCCGGTAATCCTCCCCCGAAAGTGGAGGCCAGGGGGCGGGAGGCCATGATTTTGCTTCGGGGTCGAGCGTAATGAGCCGGGCATCTTCAACGGCCCGGGCATGATCCGCCTGCTCCTTTTTGAACTGCGCCACCTCAGTCCGGGCCGTTGCAATTGCCGCCTGGGCATGAGCATCCAGGCGAAGGGCATGGCGAAAGGCCTTCTCGGCGTATTTTCCCTCACCCACCAAAAGCATGATGCGTCCGAGGTTGATAAATCCCCGGCTGGGCGTCAGAGTTGAATCGGGTGGATGATCGTCATCGGTCGCCGGATCAGGAGGAGCCAACAAGTCAATCAGCCGGTGGTGGATGCGGCGAATGTCAGCAGGTTTTAACTCAGTCCATTTCCGGCTGCTGAAGGTGCCGTGGATTGAGTCGTGATCCCAGTGGGTGAGTTTTCCGGAGATGCGAACGCCATCGGTGAGGGAAAAGCGGACGGCGAGCGGCTTATCAAGAGTAATAGATATAGAGGGAATTGGGGAAGGTTTTGGTGTGGATGGCTGCCCCTCTTGCCCAGCCGGTAAAAGCGAGAAAATGGCAAAGACTGTCAAAATGGCACGGGTTTGCCGGATCATGAGGGAAAAAATTGGGTTGAGTGAAGGAGAATCGTGGAAAAAATCATCATAAAGGGTTGGGAATCCGAAAGAAAAGGTACGGCTCTTGTGGTTTGATTCTATGTCTGCCCTTGCTCTGGACGATCAAGGGGAGCATGCCTAGCGTTTTGTGTGTACGACTTGTGTGTACGACCCCACTCTATTGACCAGCCGATGATACCGGCTGATGGGAGATTATGAATGTTTGAACGACTGACCGATCGTGCCCGCAAAGTTATGGCCCTGGCCAACCAGGAAGCCCAGCGGTTTAACCATGAATACATCGGCACCGAGCATATTCTGTTGGGACTGGTGAAGGAGGGTTCGGGCGTGGGGGCGAATGTGCTGAAGAATCTGGAGATTGATCTTCGGAAGGTTCGCCTTGAGGTGGAGAAACTGGTGAAGTCCGGCCCGGAAATGGTGACCATGGGTAAGTTGCCGCAAACCCCTCGGGCGAAGAAAGTGATCGAATACGCGATTGAGGAAGCGCGGAGTTTGAATCACAATTATGTCGGCACGGAACATCTGCTGCTGGGATTATTGCGCGAGCATGACGGGGTGGCGGCGCAGGTTCTGCTTAATCTGAACATGAAACTGGAAGAGGTCCGCGAGGAAGTGTTGAACCTGCTGGGGGCGGGCGTGGAAATGGATGAGGGGATGGAAGGCATGGAGCCGGCGGGGAACGAGGGAGCCGGGCCGTCCACCCAACGCCGGGGAAAAAGTAAGACTCCGGCGCTGGATAGTTTCGGTCGCGATCTGACGGCATTGGGGAAGAACGGGGAGTTGGATCCGGTGATCGGACGAACGGAAGAGATCGAGCGGTTGATTCAGATTCTCTGCCGTCGCACCAAGAACAATCCGGTGTTGCTGGGGGAAGCGGGCGTGGGCAAGACGGCGATCGTGGAGGGTTTGGCGCAGCAGATTATTGCTCAGGAAGTGCCGGACTTGTTGCACGGTCGTCGGGTGGTGGTGCTGGACCTGGCGTTGATGGTGGCGGGCACGAAATATCGCGGCCAGTTTGAAGAGAGAATCAAGGCGGTGATGAACGAAGTGCGGCGGGCGAAGAATGTGATTCTGTTCATCGACGAACTGCACACGCTGGTGGGAGCGGGCGGAGCCGAAGGGGCGATTGACGCTTCGAATGTGCTCAAGCCCGCGCTGAGCCGGGGTGAGATTCAGTGCATCGGCGCCACCACTTTTGATGAATATCGAAAGTACATCGAGAAGGACAACGCGCTGGAGCGTCGCTTCCAGTCCATCGCGGTGGAGCCGCCGAGCGCGGAGCAGACGGTGGAAATTCTGAAGGGATTGCGGGGTCGATATGAAGAGCACCATCGGGTGACGATGAGTGATGCGGCTCTGCAACTCGCCGTGGAGTTGGCGGATCGGTATATTCCGGGTCGGGTTCAGCCGGACAAGTCGATTGATGTGATTGACGAGGCGGGGGCGAGGGTGCGATTGAATTCGATGACGAAGCCGCCGGATCTGGCTGATTTAGAGGGTAAAATCGAGTTGCTGGCGGTGCAGAAAGATGAGGCGGTGAAGAACGCCGACTATGAAAAGGCGGCGGAACTTCGCGATCAGGCGGAAAAACTGCGGGCGGAAAAGGAAGACCTGCAGAAGAACTGGCGGGAGAAATTGAATGAAGTGGGGGGCGTGGTGGATGAAGAAATTATTTCGGCGGTGGTTTCCAAGATGACGGGCGTGCCGCTGACCCGCCTGGAAAAGGAAGAGTCGGAACGGCTGCTGCAACTGGAAGCGGAACTGCACAAGACGGTGGTGAGTCAGGGAGAAGCGGTGATTGCGGTGTCGAAGGCGATTCGCAAGGCGCGATCCGGACTCAAGGATCCGCAGCGACCCATGGGCTCGTTCATCTTTGTGGGGCCATCGGGCGTGGGCAAAACTCTGCTGGCCAAGGCGTTGACGGAGTTCATGTTCGATAACGCGGATGCCCTGGTGTATCTCGACATGAGCGAGTTCATGGAGAAGCATTCCGTGTCGCGGCTGGTGGGGGCTCCTCCCGGGTATGTGGGCTACGAAGAGGGCGGCCAGTTGACGGAACGGATTCGCCGGCGACCGTATGCGGTGGTGTTGCTGGATGAGGTGGAGAAGGCCCATCCGGATGTGTTCAACATGCTGCTGCAGATTATGGAAGAGGGGCGGCTGACTGATTCGTTCGGACGGCATGTGGACTTCAAGAATACGATTTTGATCATGACCTCGAACATCGGGGCGGACATCATCAAAGGCGGGCAGTCATTCGGCTTCGGCAAGCGGGACGAGGTGCAGGATTACGAAAAGATGAAAACCACTTTGATGAGCGAAGTGGAAAAATATTTCCGGCCCGAGTTCATCAATCGTCTGGACGATGTGATTGTGTTCCGTCCGCTGGCGAAGGATGATCTGTATCACATCATCGAGATCGAGATGAAGAAAGTTCGGGAGCGTCTGGAAGCAAAGGGCATTCAGCTTGAACTGGATAAAAAGGCGAAGGATTTTCTGATCGACAAGGGCTACAACCCGGACTTCGGGGCGCGGCCTTTGCGGCGGGCGTTGAGCACGCACATCGAAGATCAACTGGCGGAAGGATTGCTGGGGGGCGATTATAAGGCCGGCATGAAGATAGTGGTGACTCACAAGAAGGACGCGGAGAACCTGTTCTTCACGGCGCAGACGATTCCGGAAGACACGGGAAATGAGGGCGAGGGGGGGGATGGAGATGACGGGGGGGAGGGGACTGTGCTGCTCGTAGGTAGGGAGAGTGACAGGTTGTGTTGTTGCTCTGACGTGACACTGAGCCGCGCAGCTTATGTGCGTAGGATTCGTAGGAGTGAGTCGGATAGGTGTGCTGTGGA
>CAZLXE010000097.1:0-8944 GCA_964563005.1 uncultured Isosphaeraceae bacterium | reverse complement strand
AACGCCATGCCCCATGCTCCCATCGCCGAGGCGATGTGCGGCCCGTCGCCCAATCGCTCGAACAAAACATAGATCGCTTTGGTGATGGGGAAGTGGCTCTCCCGTTGAGCGAGGATGAGGGAGTCGGAGACTTCGAGCATGGCGAAACTGAAGGCGAGCAGTCCCCCCGCGATGAGGTTGGCCATGATGAGGGGCACGATGATCGTCCGCACCGCCCGCAATGGCGTGGCCCCGAGGTTGAGGGCCGCTTCCTCCAGTTCGCCCGAAGTCTGCTCCAAACCCGCCACCGTCGCCCGGACGACATACGGCAGCCGGCGGATGGCATAGGCCAGGATCAACAAAAGAGTGGGGTCGGGATTCGCCCCGATGATGTCGATCCATCCCTCCAATGGAGCGCCTTCCGAAAACGGCCACTTTAAACTCATCGCCACATAACCGAACGCCATCACCAGCCCCGGCACGGCCAGTGGCAGCATGGAGAGTCCATCCAGCACTCCCTTGGCCAGCCGGGGAATCTTCGAACGCACAATGAGATAGCCGATCATCAACCCCAGTCCGATGTCCACGATCACCGCGCAGGTGGCATAAAAAAGCGAGTTCTGAATCGAACCCATAGCCAGCGAATGCCCGAGAGCGTTTTCATAATGCACCAGAGTAAAATGCGTGGGCAACACTGTTTCATACCACTGCCCCACATTGGTCAAACTGGTAAGAATCACCCCGAGATGAGGAAGCACGGCAAGGAAAATTACCGCCGCGAACAAAGCCGAAGCCAACACCCCCGGAATTCGGTTCAGGCGAGTCGTCGAAGACTGGATCGACGCCTTCGCGTACATCGCATACGCCTTGCCTCCGAACACCATCTTCCCCAGCACATAACATGAGATCGCCGCGAAAAGCATGACCGCGGTGAGGGCATAGGGTTGCTGCGATGCCTCCATTTCCTTGATGCCGTTGAAAATCTGCACCGGGGTCACCACCTGATAATCGAACATCAGCGGCGTGCCCAGTTCCGTGAACGACCAGATGAAAACAATCGTCCCCCCCGCAAACAATCCCGGCGTAATCAACGGCAGGGTGATCTGCCGAAACCGCCGCCACCGACCCGCCCCCATGTTTTCCGCCGCCTCATCAAGGGCAGGATCGAGATTAGCCAGCGCCGCCGTCGCATTGAGATAGAGAATGGGATACAGATGAAACGCAATGACCACAATAATGGCCCACATCCCTCCCGCCCCGATGAAATCAACCCCCGTTTCGATCAACCCCATCTTGATCAGCAGAGCATTCACCGCCCCCGCCCGCCCCAGCAGATGATGCAACCCGATCGCCCCCACAAAGGGGGGAAGTATGAGCGGAATGAGTACCAAAGCCGAAAACATCTTCTTTCCCGGAAACTCAAAATTGGCGTTCAACACCGCCAGCGGCAGGGCGATCACCAGAGCCAGCACCGTTGTCCCCACCGCAATCCCGAATGCGTTTAGCAAACCCGCCCGAAGCGAGGCGTCCGCAAACACACTCCATACATGGTGAATCGTCAACCCCTTACCCGTCGTGGAAACAAAACCTCCCTGCACCGTCAGCCAGATGGGATACAGCAGAAAGCAGCCGAACATGATGAACAGAAGCCCGCACAACGCGGCAGGCGTGAACTTACGCATGAAGAACAGTGTACCCCGTCATCAACCTCGGCGGGATAAGAATCAGCGTTCCATAAATGTTCAAATCCTCCCAAAGCGATCACCCCGGCGCTGGTCACCGGGGTGTCGATAGGAGGAATGGATGGAACAGTAGAATATTAAGGACAGCCACCGAAAGCATTGAGTAACGCCACCAGATCATCGATATTCACTACCCCATTTCCATTGAATGGCGTGATATCCTCCGGACAATTCGCCGGAAAAGGAGGACACAATCCAAAGGCGTTCAGCATCGCCACCAGATCATCAATATTCACCACCCCGTTCCCCCCCACAGGAGTCAGATCCGCCGGACACGGCGCCGTGGGAAAATTGATTTGAGCGTAAAGCCCGATGTCCGCAGCCCCTTGATCGAAATCAGTACTCAGCCAACTCGGCATCGGCGCTCCCGGCTGGCCGATGCGGATTTTATGCAGCAGTTCCCAGGGATTCTGCACCGCAATCGTACCCACCCATTCCGGAACCTCCGGCGTGCCGAAGTTCATCGCCGTCCCGTCCGCTCCATGACAAGTCAGACAATTCAGAAACCCCCCGCCCGAGGTGTAATTGATTTCCCCCTGGATCGAGTTGCCCGTGAACTGAGCATTCCCATCAATATACAGATCGGTGTCGATGACCAGCGTTTGCAGAAATTCCACCACCATGTTGATGTCCGTATCACTGAGCCACGCCCCATACCCATGCCCGTTCGGAACGCTGATCTCATCGAACTTCAACAGGTTGAACATCTGCGGCCCGGTCATGGTGCTTCCAAAGACCCCGGGAATGCCCGTGTAGTGCGTGGAACCCAATCCATAATCCCCACTTGCCCCCTTATAGTCCCAGCCGTGACACTCCTTGCACCGAAAAGTCGCGGCCCCGACCTGCACCCCGATCGTGGGATAGAGCGGATGGTTTCCCGGAGGTGCCGTCATTCCGTTCGTGAGCATCCAGTTGTCGTAGAGTTTCCCCCCATTGAGGGCAGTCCCGGTTGGACCTCCCGGCCCGGTCGCCACGACTTGCCAGATTCCGCATGAACCCACAATGGCCAGCGTACAGAAGATACCGATTTTTCGTTGAATCGCCTTCAATGCTTTCACCCTTTTCGAGAACCTGACCTGAAGAGAAGGAACCTGTCCGTATCACATTATACTCGAAAAACCGCAGAATGCAAGAAATAAACACCTGTTGTTCTATCTATATGCAATGAATTTACATGCCCGCGTTCCGATATAACTGGGCGAAAAAAATGCCGCTCCAGACTCTGGCAGACTGGAACGGCAGGAAAGAAGGTGACTAGATTGTGGGATAGCAATGGATTTGGTGAAGAGGATGAATCGAAACTCATCACTCTTGTCATCGAGCAACCTATGTCTTTCTGAGACTAGTATATAGGCAATTTACTTAAATGCACGAACCTTTTGCTCATTTTCTGCATTTTTCTCACCTTTTTCCGAATTTCCACTTTATGGGACAAACGCTCCTCTCGCCATAAATCCAACATGGATAACCGGGGAAACTAGGCAATCTTGGGGGAAATTCTTTCCTCAGCCGCATTCGAAATCTCGCGGCCTGCACAAAGCCCTCGAACCCAACCTGCTCAGTTTCAGTTGGATTTTGCAAATAATTGAGAGTCCACTGATTCAGGAATCCATGAGGAGTTGAGGCAAAGAAATATCCATTTTCTTAAACAATCGTAACTGCTTTGTTGACAAGTGGTTGAGATGCCTTGCCTTCACTTTCTTGCGAATATTCCATTGATTTCCCCTTTTACCCTTGACAAGGATTTGTCAGGCCGTAGCATAAATGCAAAATGATGGATATCGGAAGAATGTTTCCGGCTCCGCCGGGAGAACATTTCACATGCCTTCGGGCTACATTTTAGGAGCCAAATCATGTTCAAGAAGAAGTCAAATAGGACTGGTATGCAGATGGCTGGATTGGGGGCCGGGGGCGGTGTCGTGTTTACCTCGGTGCTCGCAGCCATCGCCCTGGAGCCGGCCACCACGACCAACAATGACATTCAGGAACTCGTCAACCAATGCGTTGAGGTAAACACAATGCATTTTGTGTCAACTGTTCAAGGCCGAGTCTTTGCTCCTGATCCAGAATCAGGTTTGGATGAAGGAGCCAACGGAGCGATCATGAACGGCACTTTGGAATATTGGGCTGCTGGGGACATGTATCGCTTGAAGAGTTATCTCGACCCGTCATTTGCGTACGGAGTCGATACGGAGATTGCATACGATGGGCAGCTCTTTCAATACTTCGACAAAAGAATAAACACACTCAGTGTTTCCTCTATCGATACGGCAATGATGGGCTTATCCCTTCCCCATCCGCTTTTGGAATGGCTTCAATTCGCGTATCCCATGACCGATGACAATGCGCAGTACCGTAAGAGACTGAAAGATGTCAAAGCGAATCCACCAGATTTAACCGGAGCCCAATGGACCGTTGTTCAACAGGGTGAGTCACTTGTTGAACAGGCATTTTTTCCCGGAGGCACCTACGACGATGTAGATTACACTTATCGCGTCACGGTCATTCCAGGCGATCGTCGCAAACCCATTCGAATCGATCGTGTCAATTCAATCGGGAATGTTTTGACGACCGCAGTATTCTCCAATTTTGAACACATTCCTGAGGGTTCCAATTCGCAATGGCCTCGATCAATCGTCTTACGCACTTTCGGAGGAGATGGTTCAATCCTGGCAGAGATGTCATTCGTCATTACGGAACTTTCGGTCAATGATCCGATCCCTCCTATGGCCTGCACCATTGATTGGCACGAAGCCGCAAGAGTGTGGCACTCCGATATTGAAGCATTCATAGCCCATGAGTGAGAAAAAAATGGATCATAAGCGTCAATTCATCATCTTCGCGGCTACCTTGTTATTGATTGGCTCTTGCAGCCGATCGCCGGTATCTGACAAATTGAGTTCGGCTCAGGCACCCGATGTGCCGATGGCCAAATCTGGTGAGAACAAGAATCAAAGCCCTTTGCCCTCGAATGACGACACCATTGTCTCTATCCTCAAGAGTTGGTCGGAAAACAACCAGTCCCAACTCGTACGCCAGTTTGTCGATCTTGTCCAAGCCGATCCGCCCCAGAATCTTCTTCTCCTGTCCCCCCTCACCGAAGACGACTTCAAAAAGGCCACCCCGGCCCGGCGGGATAAGATGTCCGCAGCCCTTCTCGATCTGACTCAACGCTACAAACTCCTTTCCCGGGCCACCCTCGATGCCGGAACTGCCGCCCTGGAAGCGGGCGATGAACCGCTCGCCCACCACTGCTTCGATGCAGTGGAGCGATGCGCTCAGATCAATCAGAAGCCCCCTGTCACAAAACTCATCGACATCGTGGCCCAATCCATCGAAAACGCGGCCCGCAAAGCCAAAGAATCCCTCCCCGACTGAAAACCGCCCCTCGGGAAGACCAAATCAGCAGAGTATCAACAGGACCCGGCATGACCCCTGTTGATCCTCACCCCCATCCCGCCTACCCTCCCCTACCCATGGCGGACCAGATCAAACACGAATGCGGCCTCGCTCTCGTGCGATTGCGCCAACCCCTCTCCCACTACCGCGACCGCTATAACGACCCCGCCTGGGGCCTCCGCCGCCTCTATCTCCTCATGGAAAAGCAGCACAACCGGGGTCAGGATGGAGCCGGGCTGGCCGTGGTCAAGTTCGACATGCCCCCCGGCGACGCCTTCCTCAGCCGCATCCGCAACGAGCAGCACAACGCCCTCGAACGCGTTTTCGACACCGTTATGGCCGATCTCAACCGGCTGGATGACAGCGACCACATCGCCGCCGACGATCTCGACCTCAAACTCCGCTGCGAATTTCTGGGCGAGGCCTACCTCGGCCACCTCCGCTATGCCACCCACTCCACCAACGCCGAGGCCAACTGCCACCCCCGCATCCGCCGCCACGCCGTCGCCAGCCGAAACCTCGCCATCGCCGGCAACTTCAACCTCACCAACGCCGCCGAAGTCTTCCGCCAACTGGTTTCCTACGGCCTGAACCTTGTCGGCGATTCCGACACCCAGGTCATCCTCGAAAGAATCGGCTACGAACTCGACTGCGAGCACGACCGACTCAGGGCCACCATGGGCCCCGATTCCTTCCGCCAACTCGACGGCATAGAACTCGCCGCCGCTATCTCCAAAGACCTCGACCTCCGCCGCGTCCTCGCCAAGGCCTCCGGCCCCTCGGGAGAGAATAGCGAAGGAAATTCCATACTGAACTCAGAGGGAGAATCCGGGATCACCAATTCCCCTCCCCCTCTGGGGGAGGGCAAGGGAGGGGGTTCCGGGGGCAGTTCCAGTGGTTGGGATGGGGGGTATGTGTTTGGGGGGTTGTTGGGCAATGGCGATTGTTTCGTCGTTCGCGATCCCGCCGGCATTCGCCCCTGTTTTATCTATATCAATGATGAAGTCGTCGCCGTGGCCTCGGAACGGGCGGCTCTGGCATCCGTGTTCGACCTCGATCCGCACACCGTCGAGCCATTGAAGCCCGGCTGCATCCTCACCGTCAAACGCGATGGAACCGTCAGCCAGGAGCAGTTCGCCCCGCCCACCGAACCCCGCCACTGCACCTTCGAACGCATCTACTTCAGCCGCGGCAACGATCCCGACATCTACGAAGAGCGCAAAAAACTCGGCCGCGCTCTCGCCGCCCCTGTTCTTGACCTCATCGAGCACGACCTCGACCGCGCCGTTTTTTCCTACATCCCCAACACCGCCGAAACCGCCTACCTCGGCCTCATCGAGGAAGTTGAACGCCTCGCCCGGCAACACCTCGCTGACCGTCTGTGGGGTCAAATGGAAAAGGGCAGCGTTTCCCGCGAAGACATCGCCCGCCTCACGCACCCCCGCGTCCGGGCTGAAAAAATCGCCCACAAGGATCAGCGCCTCCGCACCTTCATCACTCACGATTCCACCCGCCGTGACCTCGTCGCCCACATCTACGACATCACCCGGGGCGTGGTTAAGCCCGATGATGCTCTCGTCATCCTTGACGATTCCATCGTCCGCGGCACCACCCTCCGCGAATCCATCATCACCATTCTCTCCCGCCTCAACCCCGCTCGCATTGTCATCGTGAGTTCCTGCCCGCCGCTGATGTACCCGGATTGCTACGGCATAGACATGAGCCGCCTCGGTCGCTTTATCGCGTTTCAGGCCGCCGTTTCCCTCCTCGAAGAACACAACGAAGAAGAACTGCTCGAAGAAATCGAGCGGAAGTGCCTCGCTCAACAGAACAAACCTGCCGAGAAGATGGTCAATCATGTTGCCCTGCTCTACGACCGCTTCTCCCCCGAAGAACTCGCCACCCGCATCGCCCAGTTAGTCCGCCCCCAGGACATCCCCTGGAACGGCCCCATCGACATCATCTATCAGTCCATCGAGGGCCTCCACGCCGCCATGCCCGAACACACCGGCGACTGGTTCTTCACCGGCCGCTTCCCCACCCC
This sequence comes from uncultured Isosphaeraceae bacterium, assembly GCA_964563005.1. GTDB lineage: Bacteria > Planctomycetota > Phycisphaerae > Phycisphaerales > SM1A02 > CAZLXE01. The sequence goes on along the minus strand of CAZLXE010000097.1, from coordinate 1,780 downwards.
CGGCGGCTACAAAGTCCTCAACACCTCCTACCTCAACTGGCGCCGCCGCATCGAAACCCGCGCCTACGAACCCCAATCCCAATAGATCAGGATTCATCCGGTCAATTCGGACTGATTTCAACCCTCTTTATCTGGCGAATCATTGTCAACCGGTTCCAGAATTCGCGGCGCCAACTTCGAATACATCACCGAAGTCCCGATCAACAACAGACCCGAGGCGATGAACGACAGCACCCGCCAGATGTGGTCCACCTGCGACAAATCAACCGCCACAACTTTCACCACCGTGATCACCAGCAACCCCAACCCCACCCGTCGGGCCGCCATTGACCGCACCCCGAATCCCACCACCACCAGCAGCACCCCATACAACGACCAATAAATACTCAGCCCCGCCTGAACCGCCGTCGCCGTTTCCGCCAGTCCCCGGTCGATCTCCATCGAACCGATCCACAATCCCAACCCTCCGATCAACCCGAAACTCACAGTGCGGAAGGTCAGCGCATCGGAAACCGCATCATCCCCCGGCACAAAGAACCCGCGCCCCAGTCGTATCGCCACCATCAATCCGGCTATACATACCACCCCCATCATCCCCTGTAGATTCACCAGCACCGCCGTCTCCACCACCCCTTGCGAAAATCGCCACATCAGGGTATCAGGCACCAGCCAGCAGCATGCCGCCATGATCGACAGCACCCACCCCGTCCCCAACAGTCCCCGATGTTTATTCCACCGCCCCATCCCCATCATCACCGCACTCCCCGTGGCCCACAAACCCGTCAACCACAACATCCGCAACTGCCCCGAAGGCCAAACCGAAACCCACTCCGTCGATGATTCCCACCGAACCAGCACCCGCTCCAATTCAAAACTCAAACCCAGTAGCAACAGAATCCCCATCACCACCGGTAACACCATGATCCCGGTACTTAAAGTCGCCGCCTCAGAGTTATCGTTTGCTCTCCGCTTCGCCAACCACATACCCCAAGCCGAAATCACCAGCGTCGCCACCAGCAATCCCATTTGACTATTGAAAAGTGGAACCGCCGCCATCGCATCCCAATCCGGTCCCAACCGATTCTCCAACGCATCCACCACAATCCACCGCCCCGCCGAAACCGCCAGCATGAGAAACGCAATCTCCAGAAATCCCGCCCGACGGCCGAACCGTTCCGTCGCCAGCAGCAACCCCGCCCCCACCAGCCAACCCCCCGTCACCGCCGCCCCCGTGCAGCGCAACCCGCACACATACATCCACAGAATCGCCGCCGCCCCCATCAGCACCATCGCCACTTCCCGTTGCAACTTAATCCGGTGCAACCCCACCCGCAACGCCGCCCCCACAATTGCCCCCACCGTCACCACCGCCAGAACAGTCCATCCATTCAGCGTCACCGGCCCGATCGTCTGCGACCACGCCGGGAATGAACCAAAAAACAGATCGACGGTGAACACCCGGCCCGTCGCCAGCCCCCCCACAATTAATCCGAACCAACTCACCCCCCGTGAAGGCAATCGCCTCCCGATTTCCACCGATCCCAGCCCCAACCCCAGCCACCCGACCGACGCTCCATACCCGTCGAAGTGCATCGCAATAGCCGTCGTAATCAACACCGCAAACTGCACCCACAACGCAATCGCCAACATATCCATTGCGTCCCGCGGCTCCCTCCGCAATCCATCCCACCCCGGCCCGAACTGCAACGCCGTCGCCGCACACAGCAAACCGATCATCAGCGTAAATCCCCCCAGCCAGTCCGGTCCCGCCGGAGCCCAC
>CAZLXE010000096.1:0-9036 GCA_964563005.1 uncultured Isosphaeraceae bacterium | reverse complement strand
TTTTTGGAGGCACATGCTCCAATACCTCCAGACACATCACCAGATCAAACTCCCGATCAATTTCCCTGAAATCGTAATAGTCATGTCGATTCGTGCGATCAATATCCAGTGATCGATATTCCGCTCCCGACCAGTGGCGATTCACCGTTGATTCCCACACCCGATCCGTTGCCCCCACATCAAGGACGCACTCTGCAACTATCTGTCGAGAGACCGCATTAGCAAAAAAGTCCCGAACCGTCTCGAGATCCCAAAGCGTGGGCCAGCGTTTACGGATTTCCACCCGATGGCGATGAAACTGAAGCCAGGGAATACCCGCCGTTGTCGTTTCCTCTGAGCGATCCGGAGATTCCGGCGTATGAACTTGGCCGGCTGTTTCAATGAGACAGGAGGAATGATTCATGTGATGTTTCCAAAAAAGATGATTCAAGCAGCACGGCGATATCCGGCCCGTTGCCGGGGAACCGCAAAAAGATCGACAAGAGAAATATCCGGGGTTTCAGAAATCCCCCGAACGATAAATAACTCATGCCACACCGACAGCATGAGCAGGGAATACAAAGGAGCCGCGTTCTTACGAACCCGCTCCGGCGTAGCCGCCATGTCCCGCACCCATTCGCGGGGCAGGAACCGACCCACCAGAAAATCGTCCCCCTCGATAACCCGATTTAAAATCGGCGCCAACTCCCCGGTCAACCAGTGAAACACCGGACTGGGAAAGCCCGACTTCGCCCGCCGCAACACCCGCTCGGGCAACGCCCCCGCCCCCAGTCGCTTCAGCAGATGCTTGGCCTCGTTCCTTCCCCCCAACTTATACTTCCCCTGAATCCGAAACGCCTCTTCCGCCACCCGGTGATCGAGAAACGGCACCCGCCCCTCGATCGATGCGCTCATCGTGGTTCGATCGAGCATCGGCAACACCTGACCGGCCTGGTAAGTATAAATATCGGCAAACAACTGCTGATTCAGAGGATCGGCCTCGCATCCTTCGGCAAAACATCCGCAAAGATCCGCCAGAGGATCCCGACTCCCCGGACAATGCCCCACCAACTGCGCCCGTTCCCATCCACTGAGATTCGACATCGCCAGGGCATGCAGCGGAAACCGGGAAGAACGCAACGAATTGACGGCGCGAATCCGCTCCGCAAATCTTGGGTTTCGTTTTGCTACCCGTGAAGCCATTGCTTGCACCCAACGGCGGGGAATCCGGCTGCCCCATCGTTGCCGTGCAGAATGCTGATAATGACCGTATCCCGCAAAAAGTTCATCCGCCCCCGCCCCCAGCAGCAACACCTTAACCACCTCCGCCGCCTCTTCGCTGAGTTTCTGGCCCGGATAAAAAGCGGGATCCGTGATCGGCTCATCTGCATGCCACACCATCCGCGCCGCTTCGTTCATGAAATCATCAGTGTGCGTAGGCACCACCACATGTTGCATGTCGAACCGCTCCGCCACCGCCCGGGCGCACTCGAGTTCCTCCCGCGGTGACTGATCGCACAACGCCGTAAACGCCGTTACCCTCGGCCCGCACGCCCGCGCCGCTTCCATCGCGATCAAACTCGAATCCAGACCCCCCGACAGCGCCACTCCCACCGGCACATCCGCTTCCATCCGCAGCCGCACCGAATCCTTCAGCAGACCGTTCAACCGCTCCAAATCCGGCGCCCCATCATCATTATCCCGTTCCGGATCGAGGCGATACCAGTTTCGAATACGAATATTCCCAAACGCATCTGCCTCCAGCATCTCCCCCGGCATGAGTTTGCAGACCCCCTCCACCAGTGTGTGCCGTCCAGGACAGTAGAAAAAGTTCAGATGAGAGAGCAGAGACGCCTCATCCATGGTTCTTTCCACCAACCCGCTCGCTAGAATTGCCTTCATCTCCGAGGCAAACACCAACCCCCGCGAAGTCTGCGCGTAATACAGCGGCTTGATTCCGAAGCGATCCCGGGCCAACAGCATCTTCCCCGACCGTACATCACAAAGGCAAATCGCAAACATCCCGTTGAGGTGATGAAGAAATTCCTCGCCATGTTCTTCGAACAAATGAGGAATCACTTCCGCATCGCCATTTGCTTGGAATTGATGTCCGCTCTGCTCCAACTCCCGGCGAAGATCGTGATGATTATAAATCTCCCCGTTCAGAAATGCCCGCACCGAGCCAGTCTCATTCCCCACCGGTTGCTCGCCAGTTTCCAGGTCCACAATCGCCAGCCGCTTGAACCGAACCCGCACTGATGGGGCATCAATCACTCCATCAGAATCCGGCCCGCGATAGTGCAGAGTCCCGATCATGCGCTCCACAATCTCCTTCGCATCTGAAGGTGCTTCGCTCGCAAACCAGTGATATCCGGCAATGCCACACATATCAGTGATTCCCCCCTTTATCATCGCCGCCCGCTTCCGCACCATGCAAAAGGAAAAAATGATGCCACGGAACTTCCGGCACTCGCCACTCCCGAGCCAATTCCCAGCCCGCTTCCCCCATAATGCTCCGCACCCGACTCAACGAAGAACCCCGATAACCGATCTCCCACTGATGCCCCAACTGCTCCGTCCGCTCTGCCCCCATCTCCCCGCGCGAAAACAAAGTCAAATCGAGAGATACCCGATGACGCCCCACCAGGGGAAGCGAAATTTCCGCGTTTACCTGCCGCGTCACATCCGGCAGACTCAGCACCAGCGCCCGCCTCGTCACCCGCCGCAACTCCTCCAATGCCTGATGAAAATCATCAAACGGCAGATGCTCCAATACCTGACAACACAACGACAATTCAAATTCATCGTCTCCCGCCGGAATGTCGGATACCGAACCGAGCAAATCCGGCTCAAGCGATGGTTCAATATCCAGCGTCGTCACCGAAATACCCAATGATCGCAGTGATTCTGTCACAAATCTTGACCCCACCCCCACTTCCAGCATGCTCGATGGTTCCAGTCCCAGCACCGTTGCCATCTGATGCGTAAAACTATGCAGCCGTGCCCCCCGCACATACGCTACATCGTAATGAGATCGATCAGGAACGCACATCATGTGATCGGTACTCCCCTGAGCTTGAGAGACCCCAGTGAAAATGATGACGGCTCCCGATGATTGAGATGCCTCAGGAGAAAGGGAATAGCCACACTCCCTGACATTACCCCCACCAGCAACCGCATTCCCCCCAACGGTGCCAACCACTGATCCACCATCTCAAGAATTATGAATAGCAGACCCGCCGCCAGCACACCCGGCCACACCGCACTCCTTATCTCACTCCATTCCACTGCAATAATCCGCCTGACCAGAACCAGCGCACACCACAGCACACACCCATCCGCAACCACCAACCCCCCCGCCAAACCCACCCCACCCCATTTCCAGCACATCCCTGCCCCTACCGTAAAGACCAGGCCGGCCCGCACCATCTGCGCCGTCCGATCGTATGAAGGCTTTCCCACTCCCCAGAACAATGGCCCGGTTACGGCAATCATCGCTCCGAGAGCCCCCGATGCTGCAAGGAACGGAAATGTGCCTGGATGACCCCCGTATGACTCCCCGAACACAAACCGCGGCAGATCATCCCCCATCCAGCCCAGAACCGCCGCCGCAGGCAGGCAGAACAAAGTAACCACCCAGAACGCCCGTTGCCACGCCGATTTCAATCGCTCGGAATCATGCTGAAGCACGCTGTACGCAGGTACAAACACCAACCCGATCCCCTGCACCACCATCTCCCGTACTATATTCGCGAGGGTCTGCGTAAGCAGAAACGCCCCCAGCACCGCTGGCCCGGCCCACTTCCCCAACAACAAAGCCGGGGCCTGTAAAACCAATGCAATGAACAGAGGTGTCCCCGCCGCCCGCAACCCATACGCCCGAATCGCCCGCCAGTATTCCCGGTCAAACCCCCACCGAGGTCGATGCGGCGCCACCACATACGAACCCACCGTCACCACCACTGCCGTAATCATCTGCCCCAGCAGCAACGCCCACGCACTCCGCCACGCCAACGCCAGCCCAATCGTCGCCCCCACCCCGAGAATCGTGCAACTGAATCGATAACAGGTCCACACCGCAAACCGCATGTCCTTTACCAGCGTCATCGCTCCGGGATTCATCAACCCCCCGATCAACGGCTGCAGCGCAATCATCATGAACATCCCCCGCGCCTGCGGCTGACCATAAAAACCAGCCAGTAAAGGTGCCACCGCCAGAATACACAATGCCAGAACCGCGCTCCGAACCACCGCCACCACAAACACCGTATCCAGAAATTTCCGCTCCCGACCCTCATCGTGATGCAGAATAACCTGATCCGTCGCCAGAAAACTGATCGCCTCCACCGCCGCCAGCGCCGAAGCCACCAGTCCCATCAACCCGAAATCATCCGGACTCAAAAGATGAGCCAGCACAATATTCGCTCCGAAACGCACCATCCGCTCTCCCCCACGGCTCGTCACCTGCCACATCAACCCCGCCAGCACCCGACCGCGCAGCGAGTCCCCTGAGGTCATGTCTTTCCCTGAGTTGTTCTTCGCTGTATTCACCATTAAGTACCAAACCATCACGGCAAGGCGCATACGCACCGACAAGGTGTGGGATAATCGGACGCTGCCCTTCTCGCCCTGCATCGGTCATTCCCCCTCCCCGATTCAGTGCGACCCATAACTCCCCCGAATTAATTTGAACCCACACTCGTCGAGTGCCTGTCAATCACTGGCAGAAAAGTGTCGGGGCTTCGCCCGTGTCGCGCGCAAGCGATGCGTACAACCTGGCCATATCTCTTCAATTCCCCGAAGCAACCCCCGAAAACATTCCCCCGATATCCTGAATCCCCTTCATCCTTATAAGTCTCCAATCCGTATCACGCCGCTCGCCATCCCCTCCCCTTCCCCGTTCCTTCCGATAATTCTGCCTCCACCGGCTCCACCAGCGATGCCTCAATCTCCAGCCCCGCCGCCTGCCCCAACGCCTCTACCTGAAGCACCAAACGATGCTTCCCCCCCCATCGCTCCAGAATCCCCTCAATATCCTTAAACGGCCCCGAAGTAACCCGCACCCGGCTCCCCACCGGCATCCTCTCCGCCCGATCCAACGCTCCCCCCTCCTGCAACACCCGACGAATGTGCCCTATCTCCCGCTCCAACTTCCCCTGGTTCCGAACCGCAATCACATTCACCACCCGCCCCAGCGATTCCACCGGCCAACTCGCCTCCAAGGGAGCAAACAAAAACACATAACAAGCAAACAGCGGCTGTTCCGTAACCCGCTTTCGATGACCGTAATACTTCGCCCTCTTCACCAACGGCAGGAAACACTCGTGCCCCGCCTGTTCCAACGACCGCGCCACCACCTTTTCCTGGCGACTTCTCGTATGTAAAACCCTCCAGCATCGTGTGCTAACAGCCCCGACCACAAGTCCCCCTCCCTCACCACCAACCAGCCGTCCCATAACATCTGCCTCGATCACCATAACGCATCTCCAATCTAAAAACCGCAATACCAAGGGCCAAGACCACTTCCTGCCAATACCAGCTTGTGAATATCGGATTAATGAATAATGCGGATGATTCTGATTATGCAGCTTGTCCCGAATGCGCATAGCATCCCCATACCCCCCGTTATCGGACACCAATATAAGAATTTCGCCTAACAAATCCCCGACCTTATCCCCAAATAGTTCACATACTTGTGGATAACCGGCCTCCACCATCTTTCTTCAACTCAAAATCCCATCCCCCCTGATGACCATTCGCAATGGGGCCGATATTCAATAACTCTCGAAATCTATATCCCTCGTAGAAACTTACCGGACCATGACCATCCCATCCTCTCAATCACCCCTCGCCCGCGCTCAGGCCTTCTCCCGAACCATGCGCGCCCGACGCTTTCAGTGGTTCGCCCGCCTTGTCTCCACCCTCCCCCGCCCCCTGACCATCCTCGATGTCGGCGGCACCACCGCCTTCTGGAATGAAGCCGGTTGGGCCGAGCGCGATGATCTCCGCATTGTTGTTTTCAATCACCAGCCGGAACCCCAGCAATTCGAGTCGATCGTCCCCCTCACTGGAAATGCTACCGACCTCAGCCGCTTCGACGATCAATCCTTCGACATCTGCTTCAGTAACTCCGTCATCGAGCACCTCTACACCTACGAAAACCAAATGAAAATGGCCCGGGAAACCCGTCGCGTGGGCCGTTGTTGTTGGGTGCAAACTCCGAATTACTGGTTCCCCATCGAACCCCACTTCCACTTTCCCGGCTGGCAGTGGATGCCCACCTCAGTTCGCGTCGCCCTCCTTCGCCGCCTCCGCTGCGGCTGGCGCGGTCCCCTGCCCGACCCCGAACGCGCCCGCGACAGCGTCAATGAAGTTCGCCTCCTCACCCGGCGTGAACTCGTTCAACTCTTTCCCGGGGCCACCATCATTCCCGAAAAATACCGCGGCCTCGTAAAATCCTGGGTCGTTCACGATGGATTCAAAGCCCCCACCGGGCAGATCATCACCTCAATGGCCGAGACCCCATCCACCCCGCTCCTCCTTGCCTCATGATTCCCCCTCCCGTGGCGGAAGCACTCCATATGCCTCGTGCATTGCCCGGATCGCCCCCTCGTCCCCAATGAAGGTCAAACGATCCCCCGCCCGCAACATCGTGCGCCCCGTCGGAATGATCGTTTTCTCTCCTCGACGAATCATCACCACCAGACACCCCTCCGGCAACTCGATTTCCCGAATGGCGAGATTAATCATCGATTCCGTGCGCGTGTTGTGTGACAGCAAGAGAGATATATGCCGCTCGCTCTGCAGCAGAATCTCCTTCAGCCCATACTCATCCTCCGCCTCCCGCCACTGCTCGATAAAATTATCCTGATCCACACGGCTCGCCAATTGTGCCAACATCCGCAGGTGCTGCCCCGGATCATCCTCTGGACTGATCAGAAAAAAGATCGCGTGAGTATCGCCTATTGTCCGCGTCTCACCGAACACATCCCCCGTCAAAATCTCCACTCCCGATCGGCTCCGGACAATCGCCAGGTGTGGTGTATGAATGTCCCGGCGACGCAGATGAGGCAACGCCGCCCCGTGCGACACCGGCGTCGCCCCCGTCCGCGTCCCCTCCAGAAATCCCTCCTCCAGGGTCTTTCCATCACACGGCAGGTGCTCCGCTAATTTAAGCGATGCCCGACGCACAATGCCCTCAAAATTTTCCCGCTCATCAACATCAATCACCACCGCCTGCATAATGATCTCTTCGAATGGATCCTCGTCCCGCAATCCCTTTTCCTTGAGAATCGTCCGCAATTCCACATCCAACTCCCCGAACCGTCGACGCCCCAGCCGCTCAAACACATGATAAATCGCTCCGTGACGATCCACCCGATGCTTCGCATATCCATAAAACCACACGAGGCCGAATAGAATCAAACCCGCACTGAACAGTGATGGCAACCATCCCATTTCCACAATCAAAATAAACGGGGCGATGATCCCCACAATCTGCATCCACGGATACAGCGGCGAACGATATCCCGGATCATACGATTCAATCTTGCTCTCCCGCATCACAATCACCGCCAGACTCAACGACGCGAACATCAACAATTGAAACGCACTCGCCAACTTCGCGATTTTCAGCGGATCCAGAAGGACTACAAAGACCAATATCGTCCCCACCGTCACCGCGATCGCCACCGCCGGAGACTGCCGCCGATCCAACTTGCGGAATACACTTGGAATCAGATGATCCCGGGCCATCGCCAGCGGATACCGTGATGCACTGAGAATCCCCGCGTTCGCCACCGCCGCAAACGCCAGCAGGGCGGCTGCGGAAACGAGATATTTCCCCCAGTTCCCCGCAAAAACCGAGGCCGTCGTCGCCATCGGCGTGTAATTCCCCGACAACTGCCCTGCGGGATCCGCTTCGTTCACCATGGGAAGCACCCCCACCATCACATAAGTACACACTCCATACACCACCACCGCCGTCCCCATCGAGAGAAACACTCCCCGTGGGATATTCTTATCCGGATTTTTTACCTCTTCCGAAATGCTCGCCACCTTTGTAATCCCCACATAACTGATATACACCAGCCCCGTCGTCGAGAGTATCGACCCGCTTCCCGCATCGAAGAATCCCTGAAAATGACTGCCCTCCACTTCCAGCGAACCGTACATCATGAACCACGCCAGAATCGCCATCAGTCCACACAACAGAATGATCTGAAACAGACCCGACTTCTTCGACCCCACCAGGTTCACTATCCCGAACAAAACAGCAAACCCCACCGCTATCACCTCCACCGGAGCGCTGCCCCAGAATATCTTGAGATAAAACCCCATCCCCACCAACGCGAAGGCCGTCTTCAGTGACAGTACCATCCAGGTCCCCAGCCCCCCCACCGCCCCCGCCATCGGCCCCAGACTCCGATCCAGAAAATAATACACCCCCCCCGCCCGGGGCATCGCCGTCGCCAATTCAACTTTGCTCAACATCGCCGGCACCAACGGCACCACCGCCAGCAGATAACACAACACCACCGCCGGTCCTGCCTGCTCCGCCGCCAACCCCGGCAAAAGAAATAAACCCCCACTCAGCGTCGCCCCCGTGGCGATCGCATACACCCCCAGCAAGGTGATTTCCTTGTGCAACCGCGTTGATTTATCGACTTTTGCCATGCACCGAAACCCTTCGCAAATACCGATTCTACCCTCCCACAGTAGCAGGTCTCACGCCTCGGTCAATGGATCTATATGGATCATAAGGATTCTCCAATCCGGTGCCACTGCCTGGAGCAGAGCGGAAGGCAGTGCGGGCGTCCTTGTGCGTACGCAATTGGAACCATCTGTTCCGTCCACTCATAGCGAATAGCTCACTCCTCAGTAGTGGCTTCCTCCCATTTCCACTCTGTCCACAATGTGATTATCTGCACGGATAAGAGGGTTTCTGCCGTTTCTACGGCATGTGCCTGCCCGCCCCATAACCACCGCATATTCCCACATATCCCACAACAGAAACCCCTTCCACTCTCACCATACGCATAAACCAACCCCAAACTC
>CAZLXE010000095.1:4185-9179 GCA_964563005.1 uncultured Isosphaeraceae bacterium | reverse complement strand
GGTGCCACTGCCTGAAGCGGAGCGGAAGGCAGTGCGGGAGTCCTCAGGCATCCGGCACGACTGTCCCCCAGCATGCCGCCACGGGCGGAGGGCACCCATTTCAGGGAGAATGCGCTTGCCCTCACCCCCCGCCCCACGCCCGAATATCCTTCCGCCATTTCGGATCGTCCGGCTCGGTGATGTCCAGTTTCGCCCGCTCTTCATCCCCCAATTCGGGATTCCGCTTCATCTCCGAAAACCGCACGGTCTTCCGATCCCCGTTCAACTCGATCACCTCAATCCCCACCGGCAGCCGCGTCGCCCGATCAAAAAACAAATCAATCCGCGCATACTCCTTCGCTTCCGGCGTCCCTTCCCGCGGCACCATCCGTAAACCATCAACGGCATACTTCCCCCGCAACTTCCCCAGCGATCCCTCCTCCGGCAACGGAATACGACTGACCAAAAACCGCTTCATAACCTCCACCCGCGACTGCCCGATCGGCACCGGAAACGGCCCCTCCCCCAGTTTCAACGGATCAAACGACTCTCCCGGCGCCACAATCTCCCGATTAATAAACTGCTTGTTTTCGTGGTCGATCTCCGCCAACCACCGCCCATCAAAAATATAGTGCCGCAACCGCGTCTCCTTCCTCCGATTCACGATCTGACTCGAAAAAAGGATCGCAAATTTTTTATCCTCTCCTTTACCTGCATGCACATAAATCATCTCCCCCAACCGAATAATTCGCCGCCCCAGCAATTCATCCCAATCCTCAAAATGAAGTTGTGCCGTAAACCCCGTCAGATCATCCGCGCTCCGTTCCAGCGAATCCAGAAGATCCAGAACCTCCGCCTCCGGATTCTCCGCCTTCTCCGCTTCCACCAACTCCTCATCCGGCGCCGTACTCGGAACAACCGCCTCCTCCCCGGACGGCCGAGTTTCCTGCCCCAAGCCAGGAGCACACCCCACCAACCCCGCCCAGGACAACAAACCAGTCAGAATAGGAATCACAAGCAACATAGAAAATTTCCAGGGAAAACGAAACCACATAAACGACACTCTTCAGCCCATTCTATTCCCCTTCACTCCCCGAGTGATTCTCCAGCAAAACCACCGCCTGTACTTCAATCGCCCGGCCCTCACCCACCGCATCCACCCCCTCATGCGTCTTCCCCTTCACATTCACCTGCCCATTATCACACCCCAACCCCGCCGACAACGCCTCAACCAATTCCCCCTTCCGGGGACCAATCTTCGGCCGCTCGCAGATCACCGTAACATCCATATTCCCCACCTCATACCCCGCATCCCCCATCCGCCGCACCGCCTCCGCCAGAAACTCCGCCGAATCCCGCCCCGCATTCCGGGGGTCATCATCCGGAAACAATTGCCCGATATCCGGCTCCCCCAACGCCCCCAAAACCGCATCCGTCACCGCATGAAACAGCGCATCCCCATCAGAATGACCCACCGGCCCCCGATCGGAATCAAACCGCACTCCCGCCAGCACGAACGCCTTCCCTTCCCCTTCCGGCGGCAGCGGCTCCAGTCGATGAAGATCGTACCCATGCCCAATTCGGATTCTCCTGCTGTTATCGCCACTCATCGCCACACTTTACCCGCGCCGGCCAAACCGCGCAGCCCCTTGACAGACAAGCACTTGGAGCGATTACCCCGACCCGTTCACCAGTTTTCGGAAGTTCCCGCACAATTCCCCTTATCCCTTCCCCTCAACCGACCGATAAGAGAAGCAACCTCCGAACATCATCGGAGCAAAACCCTCCAAAAACCCTGGAGTTCAATCATGAATAAGAAAAACCTCCTCTACCCCATCCTCGCCACCCTCGCCTTCGCCACCGGCTGCCATACTCCCTCCGGCGGCTGGATGCCCTACACCGGCGGGTCGAGTACCTATTACTCCACCGAAACCAGCCCCAAAACCGTCACCATTGTCAACCTCACCACAAACGAAGAAGTCTTCTCGCTCGACATCCCCGCGGGCAAGCAACTCACCTTCGATTTCGTCTCCGAGGCCGGCGACGATGAAGTGTACCGCCCCGATCTCATGCGCTACGCCGTCTGGGACATCGGAACCACCATGGGCAAACTCAATCGATCCCTCACCGTACCCAACGCGGCCAGCCGACGCATCGATGTCGCCATCCGCTCGGGATACGAATACGCCCCCGCCGAGCCGGGTCGCGAACTTCGCAGCGATGAAATTTCCGACCGTGCCGACTGGTGGACTCCCCAGGGCGGCGAAATGCCTGTAAACCGCTCCACCGTCATCTACGACGGCTGAAAAATATACAAGTCCCCTCTTCATGCCCGCGGACTGTGTGCCGCGGGCTGTTTATTTATCGCCCGTTCCCATCCCCGCCGCCCCTTCCCCTCACCCCTACCCTTCCCCCAGATTGACCATACCCCGGCCTCCGGAGGCCCTCCCTGCCCCCCTCGTGCATTCTCCATCAATCCCCTTCCATTGCTGGACGATAATGCAGTGCGAAGGTGGTTGCTTGGTGCGCCACCATTCCTTTTCATCAATTCCCAGGATCAGATCCTCGAGATCGCCATGTCCCACGCCTTGACCAAACGGCTCTTCGCCCCCACCGACATCGCCTCCCTCGTCTTTTTCCGCATCCTCTTCGGCGCCGTCATGCTCTGGGAAGTTTGGACCTCCTTCTCTTCGGGCCGGATTCGCCGCGATTTCATCGATCCCTCATTCCATTTCACCTACTCCGGCTTCTCCTGGATAAAACCCTGGCCGGCTGACGGAATGTTCATCCATTTCTTCATCCTCGGCGGCCTGGCCCTTCTCATCCTGGTCGGCCTGTTTTATCGCCTGAGCATGGCCCTTTTCGTGTTGGCATATGCCTACCTCTTCCTCCTCGATCAATCCCTGTATCAGAACCACGGCTACCTCGTCCTGCTGCTCGGCTCTCTCATGATTTTCCTTCCCGCCCACCGAGTCCTCTCCGTCGATGTGTGGCTGAAACCCGGTCTGCGCACCGAGTCCATCTCCGCCTGGCCCCTCTGGCTTCTCCGCGGCCAAATATTTCTCGTCATCCTCTTCGCCGCCGTATCCATGATGAACGCCGACTGGGTGTCCGGCGACGCCATTCGGGGCTGGCTCTCCCGTCGCTCCGATGTCACCGTCGCTGGCCCGCTCATCCCCGCCGGGCGTTTCCTCGCCCAACCGTGGCTGGCCGATGTCATTGCCTGGGGGGCATTGGCCATAAACCTGCTTGCCTTGCCCTGCCTCCTCTGGCGCAGAGCCCGGCTCGTCGCCTTCATCACTCTCGCCGCCTTTAATCTGATAAACGCCCGGCTCTTCGGCGATATCGGCCTTCCCTGGCTCATGATCGCAGCCACCGCCCTCTTCTTCGCCCCGAACTGGCCCCGCCAACTTTTCAACTGGCCGCGCAAGGAACCCATCGACGCCTCAGAGATCGCCCCCATCATCCATACCCCCTTCGAACAGCGAAAAATCATCACCCTCCTCGCGGCCTACCTGCTCGTCCAGACCGTCATCCCCCTCCGCCACTTCCTCTACGCTGGCTCCGTGAACTGGACCGAAGAGGGACACCGTTTTGCCTGGCGTCAGCGCGTCCGCCACAAAAACACTCAGGTTTCCCTCACCGCCACCGACCCCGCCACCGGAGAAAAGTGGCCCGTGAATCCCGCCGACTATCTCGCCCCCCATCAACTCAACCCCCTGAAATACCAGCCCGAACTTGTCCTCCAACTCGCTCACCATGTTTCCGAGGTGTACCGTGAGCAAGGCAGACCGGGCATCGAAGTGCGGGCCACCGCTCCCTGCTCCCTCAATGGTCACGAACGCGCCCTCCTCATCGATCCCACCGTGAACCTCGCCGCCCAGCCCCGCGCCCTCGCCCCTGCCCCCTGGATCATGCCCCAAAAACAAACCCCCGCCCTGGCGAATGCTACCGATGAATAAGTGTGGCGCTGACCAGTCCTCTTGTCAGTGGGCTGGTGGTACTGCTCTCTGAGCCATATGCGGAGATCCCTCCCCCCTCATGGCCCATGTTGTTCGGAATCCGCCAAGGTGGGGCTTATCCCTCATGGCTCCCCTCTTCCCTCTTCAAAAAAACCCCCATCTGCGGATACGGAATCCCGATCCCCGCGGCATCCAATCCCCGCTTCACCGCCCGCGTCAGCCCCTGCTTCACCGCCCCCACATCCCCCTGCATCGCCCACACCCGCACCGACCACAGCACGGCGGAATCCCCCAACTCCATCAGCACCACGCCCGGCCCCGGCTCTTCCAGCACCCCCTCAATATCCGAATATGAATTTTCCAACACCCGCCGAGTTTCATCCACATCCGCGGCATACTCCGTCCCCACCTTTACCTCCACCCGCCGCCGGGGATGATGACTGATATTCTCGATCGTCGCCCCCGACACCCGGCTGTTTGGAATCACCAGCCGCTTCCCGTCAAAGGTGTCGATCGTCGTAAAGAACAACTCGATCTCATCCACCGTCCCCGTCTGACCTGAAATCGTCACCGCATCCCCCACCTTGAACGGCCGGAAAATAAGCAGCAACACTCCCGCCGCCAGATCCGACAGCGTGTCCTTCAAAGCAAATCCCACGGCAAACCCCACCGCCGCCAGCACCGCCGCAAAACTCGTCGTCTCCACCCCCACCATCCCCAGCACCGAAACGAACGCAATAACCAGAATCACCCACCGCGCCGCATTCCCCAGAAACTTCCCCAGCGTAATGTCCACCTTCGCCTTCTCCGTCCCCTTACGAATCGCCGCCCGCACCCACCCACTCGCAAACCACGCCACCAGCAGCACCACCAACGCCCCCCCAATTGGCAGCAGATACGCGTCCATCCAACCGGGAGCAGCAGAAACCTCATCCTGAGCCAGAATAATCATAACCCCAGTATAACCAGTGGGACGGCCGTCCCCACTGACCGGGGCGACCGGTGCCACGACCTGCAACGAAGTGGAAGGTCGTGCCGAGGGGCATTTTCATC
>CAZLXE010000095.1:2434-4085 GCA_964563005.1 uncultured Isosphaeraceae bacterium | reverse complement strand
CCGGTGCCACGACCTGAAGCAAAGCGGAAGGTCGTGCTTCACGGAGAAATAGTTAGACTCGACAATGCCTTTTCGCTTGATCCCATGATACCTTCCTATATCACCGAATCATGCGTCGGAACATTATGCGCCGGAGCCGTATTGATCTGCACCACCTTCTCCTCCTGAATCTGTTTCGCCTTTTCCGCATCAACAAAATCACTATGACACGACAGCTTTGCCGATTCGCTTTCTTCGTGCCCTTTCTTCTTGGCCGACAGTTTGTGAATCTCCTCCGGACTCAAAACCCCCCGCTGCTTGAGAATTTCCTGCTGCTCCTCCGTCAACGCGGCCGTAATCTTCGGTGAATCCCATGAAAACTCCTCATCCTTCCCCGACATGATCTCCTGAATCTCCTTGGAAATCCGCACGCTGCACCAGTCGTGCCCGCACATGGCGCAGAAGTCCGTGTCCACATCCAGATCCTCATCGTGCAGCGCCCGCGCTGTATCCGGATCGAAACTTAACTCAAAATGCTTCTCCCAGTTCAGCGCCGCTCGCGCCTTGGTCAGTTCATCATCCCGATCCCGCGCCCCCGGAATCCCCAATGCAATATCCGCCGCATGCGCTGCAATCTTGTACGCAATACACCCCTGTTTCACATCATCCTTCTTCGGCAATCCCAGATGTTCCTTCGGCGTGACATAACACAACATCGCCGCCCCGTGATACGCCGCGTTCGTCGCCCCGATCGCGCTCGTAATGTGGTCGTAGCCGGGGAAAATATCCGTCACCAGCGGCCCCAGCACATAAAACGGCGCCCCATGACACCGCCGCCGCTCGATCTTCATGTTGTACTCAATCTGATCCAGCGGCACATGCCCCGGCCCCTCCACCATCACCTGCACCCCCTGCCCCCACGCCCGCTCCGTCAGTTCCCCAATCGTGTCCAGCTCCGCCAACTGCGCCTGATCCGTCGCATCTGCCAACCCGCCCGGCCGCAACCCATCGCCTATCGACAGCGAAACATCATACTGTCGCATGATGGAGCAGATCTCATCCCACAACTCGTACATCGGGTTCTCTCTGTTGTAGTGCAGCATCCACTTCGCCAGCAATGACCCCCCGCGGCTGACAATCCCGATCAACCGGTTCTTCACAAATTTGATATGACTCCGCCGCAGCCCCGCGTGAATGGTGAAATAATCCACCCCCTGCTTCGCCTGATGCTCGATCTCCGCCAGAATAATCTCCGGCGTCAAATCCTCAATCTTTCGCCCGATGATCATCGAATAAATCGGCACCGTCCCGATGGGAACCGTCGAGTTCCGCAAAATCGCCTCCCGGCAGGCGTCCAGATCACCCCCCGTAGAAAGATCCATCACCGTGTCCGCCCCCCACCGTTCCGCCCACTTCAACTTTTCCACCTCTTCATCCATCCCCGAAGACACCGGCGATGCTCCCATATTAGCATTCACTTTCGTCAGGGAAGCCCGTCCGATGGCCATGGGATCGAGTTGATACTGAAGATGAACCGTATTCGCCGGAATAATCATCCGTCCGGCAGCAACTTCATCCCGCACCTGTTCCGCCGTGAGATGCCCTTCCCGCTCCGCCACCCGCTCCATCTGGGCGGTAATCGCCCCCAGCCGAGCATGCTCTAACTGCGTGA
>CAZLXE010000095.1:0-2334 GCA_964563005.1 uncultured Isosphaeraceae bacterium | reverse complement strand
CACCGATTCTGGTCTCCCGCAAATCAGGAACGGCAAAGAGCTTATGAAGAAATTTTGCTGGCGGCACCTGATCCGGATCGGTTGCGGGATTGGCATACCCTGTTCTGCTCGGAGCCGCATGTAGCGGGGACAGCTGGGGATGGGCGGGAGATTGAGCGGCTAGCGGGTTCTTTTCGGGAGATGGGGCTGGAGACGGAGGTACATGAGTTCTGGCCTTATCTGGCGTATCCGGTGGAGGCAGAGGTGCAAGTGCTTGATGAGCATGAGGATGCGCCGATTGTGCTTTCGCTTTATGAAGATGAATTGGATGAGGATTCATACAGCGGGCATCCGGATTTGTGGCCGGGCTGGAACTCGTACAGCGGCTCCGGGGAGGTGACGGCAGAAGTGGTGTATGCGAACTATGGCACGGAAGATGATTTTGAACGACTGGCGGAAATGGGCGTAAGGGTTAAGGGAAAAATTGCTATCTGTAGGTACGGCAGGAACTTCCGGGGATACAAGGCAAAGTTTGCGGAGGCAGCTGGGGCAGCGGGTTTGATTATTTATGCCGATCCGGATGACAGCGGATATCGCAGAGGGTTGATGTATCCGGAAGGGGGTTGGGCGAATTCGAGTTATATTCAGCGGGGCTCGATCAAGACCCTGCCGTGGTCGGGCGATCCGCTGACGCCATTTGTAGAGGCGACGGAGGATGCGGAACGGCTGGATTTGAGTGATCTGGAATTGCCCGTAATTCCAGTGCAGCCAATGAGTTGGGGGGCGGCCCAGGAGATTCTGAAGCGGATGAAGGGGCAAGGGGTGCCCGGGGGTTGGCAAGGGGGGTTGCCGTTTGCGTATCGGGTGGAGGGAGGAGCGCAACTCAAGGTGCGGCTGAAGGTTACGCAGAAGCGGGAGATTCGGAAGACGGCGAATGTGCTGGGCTATCTGCGGGGGACGAAATATCCCGAGGAACTGGTGATCATCGGGTGTCATCACGATGCGTGGGGATTTGGGGCAGGCGACCCAAACTCAGGTACTATCTTGGTTTATGAAGCGGCGCGGGCGTTTGCGGCGGCGGCGAAACAGGGATTTCGGCCGGCCCGGACGATTGTGTTTGCGAACTGGGGGGCGGAGGAATTCGGGATTATTGGCTCAACGGAGTGGGTGGAGAAAAACCGACAACTGCTTATGGAGCATGGGGTTGCGTATATCAACCTGGACATGGCGACGATGGGGCCGAACTTCGGATCATCGGCAGCGCCGATGTTGAAGACGCTGATTGAGGAGGTGGCGCGGGTGGTGCCCCAGGCGACCCCCGGAAACCCAGATTCTGGAGTGATGGTGGCGGAGAAATGGGGTGATAAAGACAGTGGGGGCAAGAGGTTCGGAAACCTGGGCGGGGGTTCGGATCATGTGGGATTTTACTGCCACGCGGGGGTGAGTTCGTGCGGATTGGGGGCGCACGGGAGTGCGGGGACTTCGTATCACTCGAACTATGACAATCTGCATTGGTATCGGCAGGTGGTGGGGAATGACTATGAACCGGCGCAAATGCTTACCCGGATGGTGGTTATGATGGCAACGCGATTGGCGAACGGGGAGGTGCTGCCGCTGGATGGGGTTCGGTATGGGGCGGATTTGCGGGAGCACCTGGCGGGGATGGGGGAGCGGGCGCAAGGGCTTGGTATTGAACTGGATATGACTGAAGTGCTGGGGCAGGTGGATGCATTTGAGAGGGAAGCGAGGGAGATGCAAAGTGGGGTGCTGAAAGGACTTGCGGCGGATACGCTGAGTGAGGGACAGTTGGAGCGGGTGAACGGGATTTTGAAGGGGTTGGAGCGGGCGTGGATTCGGGGGGAGGGGATTCGTAACCGACCGTGGTTCAGGAACTTATACGCGGCAACAGATCCGCATTCGGGGTATGCGGCATGGGTGCTGCCGGGGCTGCGGGGGGCGGTGGAGGAGGGGATGCGGGAGGAGGCGAGGGAGGAACTGCGGGAGATTGGGCGGGTGGTGGAGGCGATGGGGGAAGAGGTGACAGGTGGCAGGTGACAGGTGGCAGAGGTGTCGGGGGAGGGGGGATTGAGTTATGAAATTATGGAGAAGGTGTATGTGTTCATAAGTGTGGTTGGAGGGCTATTTATCTGGCGGGGTGGATGTTCGTTTTTGTGGTGGGAGAGGGGTTTTGGTGGTTTGTAGAGGAGAAAAGAGAGGGAAAGTTGGGAGAAGTTGTCGGTTTTCAGCCGTCAGTTTTTAGTTTTGGGTGGTTGTATGTGTAAATTGGGTTCTATTTTTATTCACCACAGAGACACAGAGATCACAGAGAGTGGATGGGTATTTTGAGGAGAGGAG
>CAZLXE010000094.1:5024-9441 GCA_964563005.1 uncultured Isosphaeraceae bacterium | reverse complement strand
CCGCCTCCGATGTCGGGTCACGAAGATGGGGCGCGGTCTTCTGAGGAAGAGGAAGACGGCCAAGTGGAGGTCGAAGCAGAGGCGGGGGAGTGGTTCGACGGGGAGCCGTGGTGGACCTGGTCGCGGGCATCGGGGGATTGGGATGGACTGCGCCCGCGCCTGGAAGAATCGGGATTTACCCTGGAAGGCACCTG
This sequence comes from uncultured Isosphaeraceae bacterium, assembly GCA_964563005.1. GTDB lineage: Bacteria > Planctomycetota > Phycisphaerae > Phycisphaerales > SM1A02 > CAZLXE01. The sequence goes on along the minus strand of CAZLXE010000094.1, from coordinate 9,247 downwards.
GATTTTCGAGTGGAGCGATGTGTCTTCGGGGGGAATTTTAGGACGGAGCAGCAGTCGGTCGCTTCTCGATTTCAACCTCACGCTGAATCTGGAAACGCTTCTGGATTGGCAAAGTGCATCATTGTTCGTGGATTTTTATCACACGGATGGAAACAGTATTTCTGCGGATGCGGGTGATTTTCAGGGATTGTCGAATATCGAAGTGGGGCCGAATGTAACCGAGGTTGCAGAATTGTGGTACGAGCAGTGGATGATGAATGATGTACTGCGGTTGAAGGTGGGCAAGGTGGAGGCGAACAGCGAGTTTGCATTTGTGGATGCGGCGGGGGAATTCATCAACTCCTCGGCGGGCTTCAGCCCGACGATATTTGCCTTGCCCACTTATCCCGATCCGGCGATGAGCGTGAACTTGTTTTACTATCCGACGGAAATGTCGTATATCGGGTTTGGGTTTTATGATGGGGCTGCGACAGTGGATGGGGTGGCCACGGGACGGCGAGGACCATCGACATTTTTCAGTGGTTCGTTGTCGAGTGATTATTTTTTGATCGGCGAATTCGGCCTGTCGTGGGATGAGGTGAAGGAATGGGGGCCGGGACGGCTGGCCGTGGGGGGGTGGCACCACACCGGAGATCATCCTCGGTTTGCCGGGGGTATCGACAGCGGGACGGAAGGGTTTTACGCCTTGGCCGAGCAGCAGGTCTGGTCGCCCGATGCTCAGAGCGAGGGGGGGCTGTGGGCGTTCGCTCAGTATGGGTTCGCAGATTCCGCCGTGAGCGCAGCCGAGCATCATCTGGCGGGCGGCGTGTTTTTGCAGGGAACTTTCGACGGTCGGGAGGATGACTCCACGGGATTCTATGTGAGCCATGTGATTCTGAGCGATGAGGTCGGTTCGGGATTTACCGAGGATGAAACCACGCTGGAACTGTTTTATCGCTTTCAATTGACCCCGTTTTTTTCCCTGAAACCCGACCTTCAGTTCATTACGAATCCGGGTGGGGTGAATGGGGTGAGCGATGCGACGGTGTTTACGCTGCGGGGGGAGATCACCTTTTAGGCACTCCGATGATTCATAGATGTGTCTGGTCAGCATTGTGGGGAGGAACGGTGATCGCGATCGATTCTCTGATACCCCGGTGGGATGTTGCGTACTCGATCAGGTTATAGGACTGCATTGCCTGGTTCTATGGAAATTGGACAAAAGGGGATTTGGATGACGGTCGATATAGGGATAAGGACCAGGTGACGATGCGGACCCGGATGCCCGATCGCGCCTTGGTGTCCGCATATTTGCGTAGGATGTCATGGCCTATGAAATCCACCGGCTCATGACAGGGAGAGAGTATTGTCCCGTTTTCAGTGGGCACAATCTTCAAGCCATACCCGGCGTCCGCCGAAGTGGCATCGAATTTGCTTTGCACTGACCGCATTTGTTTTTTTGACGATCGGGATCAGCGCCTGGGCGATTCATTACCTGGCGGATAAGTATGCCGAGGCCATTGATACGAATCAAGTCTGGACTGATCGCATGGGTTTGTTTTCAGGCCTGTCAAATCTGGCGGGGAGAGTCAATAATTCGGGGAATGCCATATTCGAAACTGAGGACCCCACGCAGGCGGCAGAGTTGGTTAGAAAGGATTCAAGTGCGTTTCAGAAAGCATGGAGAGATGTCCGAGCAGATTTAGAAGAGCATGTTGGTAGCCCGCAGTCAACAACGCTTCTGGCCGAGCTTGATCTGGCGGGTGCATCGATGGATCAGATGATCTTAGAGGCGAATACGATTATCGATCTGTTGCGGGCCGGTCGGAGGCGGGAAGCAGGTATCCGTATGGCCACGATGGATCGATATTTGTACGAAGTTCAGGAAGCGATGAACCGAACAGATGGGGAAGTTCACAGAATTCTTTCGGCGCAACTGAGGGATCAGGGGGAGCGGGTGGGTTTGTTTAAAATTGTCCAGACCATTATTGAGTCACTCATTGTCATCTTGGTGCTGGGAATTGCCTTGTATGGTCGTCGGGTCAGTCGCCTGGCCATGGAACATCGGGAGGATATGGAGTCGATCATTGACCGCCTTCATGTGCAAGGGGCGGCTTTGGAAGCCGCCGCGAACGCCATTGTGATCACGAGTCGGGACGGCACGATCGAATGGGTGAATCCTGCCTTTTCGCACTCCACGGGATATGCCTATGATGAAACCATCGGGAACGACCCCAGCATTCTGAACAGTGGTCGGCACGATCGGAAGTTTTACGATGATCTGTGGGAGACGGTGCAGTCGGGTCGAACCTGGCAGGGGGAAATGATCAATCGAAGAAAAGATGGGAGTGAGTACCCAGAAGAAATGACGATCACTCCGGTACGGGATATTCGCGGGGAAATCAGCCACTTCATCGCTATTAAGCATGACATCACTGAGCGAAAAAACAGGGAAGAGATTTTGCGGAGAAGTGAGATCTCGTTGAGGGAAAGCGAGGAGAAATTGATTCTTCAGAATGTTGAACTGCAGAAATCGCTGAACATTCAGGCCGTATCCAATCATGAATTGGAGAAAGAAATTGAAGAGCGGAAAGTCGTGGAAGAGGAACTGGAAGGTCAGGCGATGACCCTCATCCGGGCGAAGGAAATGCTGGCGGAGCAGACCGCCAATCTGAGCGATCATAATGAAGAATTGAGAAAACTCCGCAAATCTGCCGAGCGGGCGGCACAAATCTCCACGGAAAAAGAAGAGCGGATTCGGGCTATTGTGAATGCGACCTCCAACGGCATTGTTTCCATCGATGAATCCGGCATCATTGTATCGGTCAATCCTGCACTCTGCGGCTTGTTTTGTTATGGGGATGATGAAATCCTGGGCCAGAACATCAAGATGTTGATGCCCTCTCCGCTTCGGAAAAAGCACGAAGCATCATTCAACCGGTATCAGAGCGGAGGTGAAAGCCACATACTCGGCAAGGTGATCGAGGTATCCGGCTTGACGAAGAGCGGGCGAACCTTTCCCCTGGAATTGGTAGTGAATGAGTTGTCATTCAATAAACGCAGAATGTTTGTGGGGGTGTTGAATGATATCACCGATCGGAAGCAGGCGGAGGAAGCAGAGCGGGAAGCGAGAGGACTTCAGGAGGCGGTCAAGTCCATGGAGCAGGTGCTGGGGGTTATCGGGCACGAACTCCGCACCCCACTGGCGGCGGTGCGGATGACGAGTGAGTTTCTCCTCAACAGCGAACCCGGAGAATCGGAAGCGTCCGGCCCGTTTGTCAAATCAATTCACGATGAAACCGTGCGTATGGCGGAAATGGTGAACAACATGCTGGAAGTTTCGAGGATGAACAGCGGGTGTGCCCAGTGGAATTGGGATACCGTCAATCTGGCCACTGTTTGTGGAGAGGCAATTAACACCATTCGACCCTTTGTGAATGTGGAGGCGGTTGAACTCAAAATTGAGATGGCCCCGGAATTAAATATGCGTGGCGATCCGGACGCCATCCGCCGCCTGATTCTGAACCTGTTGAGCAATGCGGCCAAGCATACAGAAGCGGGGTCAATAGTGGTCAGCGCCCGAGGATTCGATGATGACGGGGTGAGGTGGGTTCATCTCGAGGTGCGCGACAGCGGTGAAGGCATTCCGCCGGAGATTGCGAAAAAATTGGGTGAGCCGTTTGCCCTGAACTCCGGGCTGGTGGGGTCAGAGCATATCAAGGGAACGGGTTTGGGCTTGGCCATCTGCAAGGGGATCGTGGCGGCTCATGGGGGAACGCTGGCGGTGGAATCCTCTGAAGGGGAGGGGTCTTCATTCATGGTCTCCCTGAGATCGGATCTCCCCCAGGCGGAAACCGTTACGGGCAGCATTGACATCAAAGGAAGGGTGGCGGCATGACAACCATTATGGTGGTGGATGATATGGCGGTCTTTCGGGAGCCGATCGCGGCTTCGCTCAAGCAGAAGGGGTATGACACTATGTGCGCTGCGAACGGGCTGGAGGCGTTACAGGCCATACAGAAACAAACTCCTGACCTGATTCTGTTGGACATCGCCATGCCGGTGATGGATGGATTGGCATTTCTGGAATCGCTGCGGCAGAAGTCACATCACAGTGACATACCTGTTTTTCTTCTCACGGCAGTGAGTGAACGGGATTATGTGGTTCGGGCGGGTAAACTGGGGGTGCAGGGGTATCTGTTGAAATCGCAGTTTTCTTTGGATGATCTTGCTGAGCGCATTGA
>CAZLXE010000094.1:0-4924 GCA_964563005.1 uncultured Isosphaeraceae bacterium | reverse complement strand
ACCGTTGCCAAGGTGCTTCAACTCACCCGGAGCGAGCGGGGTACTATTCAGAAAATTGCCAAAGCCATCAAGCAGGATCAGGGACTGGCGATCAAGATTCTCAAACTCGCCAATTCAGTGATTTATACCCGGGGTGAATCCGTAGAATCGGTCGATAAGGCGGTCCTCCGTATCGGATTTGATCAGATTCGGCAGGTGGTGCTGAATATCAGCGTGGTTGACAAATTTGGTGATTCGTTCGGTTCCGGACTGGATACCGGTCTGTTCTGGGAACATTCCATCGCCTGTGGTCTTATCGCTTCTCAGATCGCGCAGACCCGGGGAGATGCAGAAGGTGAAGCCGCATTTACCATGGGTTTGGTGCATGATATTGGGCGTGTGATTTATGCCCAGGAATTCAGGCAGGAATTCGCCGAGGCGCAGCGCATAGCGGGGGAACTCCGCGTTCCATTGGAGCTTGTCGAGAGTCGCCTGCTTCTCCGCAATCACGCGGAGGGGATGGATCGGCTGCTCCATCTTTGGAAATTTCCCAAGGAATTGATTGATCCGGTGGTGTATCACCATCTTTCTCTCGGCAACATCCGGCGCATGGCACCCCGGCGTCTCGAGGAGGTGGCCACCCTGGCCCTGGCCAACCGGCTCTGCCACGCCCTTCTCCTGGGGAGCAGCGGCAACAATACTATTTATCCCACGGAAGAGTTCTGCCAAGCTTTGAAAATTGATGAACTCCTCCTCGGGCAGATTGTTGAAAAGATTCGCTCAGAGACTGAGAATCTTAAATTGGCCTTGTTGTCACACACCAGCGATGATGCCTGGGAAGACAGCCGGGAGCATTCTCGCAATCGGATCACCGCCCCCTTCCGACCCTTGTTTGTGAGTGAACGACCGGAATTTGACGCCTACCGGATATTCTGTGACCAGATTCGAGAAACCAGTGGGGCATCGCCGAATGTGGGCATCATTCATCTGACCAGTTCACGGGAGCGGGTGCGTTTGACCAATATTTATTCGATGGCGGAAATGAAAGCAGGCGCATCCGGACTCCCGCTCATCGTTCTTTCCCCGGCGGCGAAAGCCCTGCCTGAAGATCGCCTGCTCAAGGGACGCCATGTTTTTGCTCTCCCGACACCGGTGACGGTAGATCGCCTGGTCGAAACAATTAACCAATCTCTCGAATCTGCGGGATATCATGAGGCGAGAAAAGCGGCTTCATAGGGGGGATGGGAGAGCAACTGCTTGAGAGACACAATTCGGACGGGCCTTTCCCCGGCGCCACCGGGCGTGCGATTCGAATCTGGTGTCGATTTCGGGATGATCGGAACGGCTATGGACGCCTCGCGTCTCTTCCCGCCACCGGGCAGCGCGGGTGATGAGGGCTCCCGTGGTGAGCAGGTTCTGAATTTCCCAGCCCTCGGGATTATCAAAAACATGATTGAACATATAGCGGCCCCAGAAATCGAACATGTCGAGCACATCGTCGAGTCTGGTTCCGGTTCGCTCCAATCCTACATTGCGCCACATGACACTGCGGACACTGGAGCGGACATCGATGAGGTCGAGTTCGCCGTGCTCGGGAAAGTGGAGGTCGCTGCTGATGATTATTGGTCCACCTCCGCTCTCGCCCCCGGGATTCAATTTCTGATCGACAACGGCTGCCCTCCCCGCGCGCTGTCCATACACCAAGCCCTCAAGGAGAGAATTGCTGGCGAGGCGGTTTGCTCCGTGCAGACCATTGTCGGCGGCCTCGCCACAGACGAATAATCCGGGTAGATCGGTGTGTCCATCGAGATCGGACCAGATGCCACCGATGGTGTAATGGGCGGCGGGGTGAACAGGAATGAGATCGCGCCCGGGTTCAAGGTCAAAATCCTGGAGTAATGTGACGAGTCCGGGAAACCGTCGTTCCAGTTTTTCGGTGGAAAAATGGCGCACATCAAGATACACGCATGCCTCCTGGGATCGAGCCAGTTCACGCATGATCTCTCTGCTGACCACATCTCGGGGAGCGAGTTCGGCCATGTCATGGCGCCCCTGCATGAAACGGACGCCTTCACGGTTGACGAGATGCGCCCCTTCGCCCCGGACGGCTTCGCTGATGAGGGCTCGGGAGGCCCCGGCAACATAAAGCGTGGTGGGATGAAACTGGATGAATTCAAGATCGCCCAACCAAGCCCCCGCTCGCCACGCCATGGCCAGGCCGTCCCCGGAGGTGGCGGGGGGGTTGGTGGTTTCACGAAAGACCTGCCCAGCCCCGCCGGTGGCAAGAATGGTGCTTTTGGCCCAGATGATCTGGAGGCCGTATTTCGGGTGCCAGGTGATGGCTCCCCGGACTCTTGCCGGGCCATTGTTTTCATTTTCATTCGCAGTCAAGAGGTCAAGGGCAAAACAATGATCGAACTGGCGAACCGTGGGATGTGTGGCCAGGTGGGAGGCCAATCCACGAACGAGCTCCCGACCCGTGGCGTCGCCCTCGGCATGGAGAATGCGGGCCTGATGATGACCCCCTTCGCGTCCATAGTGAAGTTGCCCCTCATCATCCGAATCAAATTGAATGCCCCATTCGATCAGTTCATCAACCCGATCCGGACCCTCTTCCACGAGCACTCGCACAGCCGGCTCAACACACAGAGTTCCCCCGGCTTCCAGGGTGTCTCGCAAATGATCTTCGGGTGAATCATTATCAGTCCGCGCCACGGCCACGCCACCTTGCGCCCAAGCCGTGGATGATTGGGGTAAATCTCCCTTATACAGAATGATAACATCACCCCCGCCCCCGGAAGCCGAACTCCCAGAAACCGAACTCCCAGAAACCGAACCCCCGGAAACCGATCCCCCTGGTGTCGATCCTCCGGCTTCTCCACTTCCTTTTGTCGCCTCAATCGCCGCTCGCATTCCCGCGACCCCACCCCCGATCACCAGGGTGTCGGTGAAGATGTGAGGAAGGAGTTGCGACCGGAAGGGTATGAGATAGCGTCGATTGTCAAAGTGGGAGAACATGATGAATGACTGTAGGTCAGGAATTATCCTGATCTACTCGAATCAGTGCGATTTTTTATGCTGCGAGGGGTCGTAGCCGGACATGTCAATTTTCGGATCGAGATCCATGATCAGTTCGGCCACCCATAACTGGCTCATTTTGCTGGCTCCTCGTTGGCCGGTCCACATCATCAGGCGGCCACTGTTGGAAATGACGGGCAGAATGTCCGCCCCGGGGCCAAAGGTGATGCGGCGTTTGCGTGTGCCGTATTTGAGGGGGCCGGGGGAGCCGGGGAGGTTGCCGGGGTCGGCGTCGATCAGGAAAACCTCGTAGTTTCGGTGACTGATTTCGCTGGTGCCATAGATGAGGTGACGGCCATCGGGAGTCCAGTACGGGCACCAGTTGACCTGAACATTGTCAGTCAATTGGTATTCTCGTTCGATGCCGATGATGGCGCCGGTTTCGTCGAATTCAAGATCCGCAACAAAGAGTTGGAGCAGGTTATTTCCATTGCGATCGGAGCGAAAGCAGATACGCTGGCCATCGGGTGAGAAGAATGGACCACCGTCGTAGCCGTGAGACTTGACAATGGCGCGGCTGGTGTTCGTTTTCAGATCTTTGACATACAGGTCGCCCTGGCCGGATTCAAGCGAGCAATAGAGCAGGTGGCGACCATCCTTCGACAACGAGGACTCGGCGGCATAGTGACCGGTCTGAATGAGGGTTTTCAGAGTGTCCTTGGTGCCGTTCGCAGTGCGGAGATCCGCCTGCACAATACTCATCTCGGGCGGAAACATCCAACGATAGCGACCGGTGGCCCGCTGATAACCCGGAGGATGGGATTCGGTGGGAGGGCCGATGGTGGAAGAGAAAAGGACGATATTGGGGTCGGTGGGATGGAACCAGCCGCAGGTGTTGGCGGAGCCGAGGGGGCTGATTCGCTTGATATTTTTGAGACCCTGGATATTTCCCTTTCCATCCCGGGCGATGTCCGCCACGAACATGGCGTAGAACTCGTCGGCTGGTCCATCTCCCTCGGGATTTTCGACGGCCTGGAAGATGATTTTGGAGTCATCGGGAGAGAAATATGCTTCTCCGGCCTTGAAGAAGCGGCTGTCCGGGGTCAACTGCAGGGGTTCGCGAAGATTCGAGGCCTCCTCCTGCTGCCAGTCCCCAGCGGCTTTGGCGCCGTGATCGGGAGCGGTGGTCGCATGATTATGCTGGGCATTTGCCGAGGCAAAGGACAGGGTTAGGGTGAGGAGGAAGATTGATCGAGTGAGGGTGATTGCGAATCTCATGAAAGATTCCCTTTTGTGGGGCTGGGGAAAGGAAAGAATCGGCCTACATGATATCCATTTCAGAACGGAGAAGTCTTGAATTTCCAAAATTTCCTCAGAAGCGAGTACAGTGGATTCAAATGTGGCTGACTTTTCTTCATGTCGATGACCGATTGGTAGTGGTGGATAAGCCCACCGGATTACTTTCTGTGCCGGGCATCGGGCCGGACAAGGTGGATTGTGTGGTTGCAAGAGCGGCAGCCCGGTATTCGGGATCGAGGATTGTGCATCGGCTCGATATGGACACCTCGGGCGTTTTGGTGCTGGCTCGAGATGCGGATACGCACCGGGAACTGAGCCGCCAGTTTCACGATCGCGAGGTGGAGAAAACTTATATCGCTGTGGTGCACGGGCGCATTCAATATCGTGAAGGGACCATCGACCTGCCTATCCGGAAGGACATGGAGAACCCACCCCGACAGATCGTCGATATGGAACAGGGAAGACCATCGCAAACCCATTGGAAGGTATTGGAAAGAAAAAACGGCACGACGCGGGTCGAACTGACTCCCCATACCGGCCGTTCGCATCAGTTGCGGTTGCACTTGCTGGCGTTGGGTCATCCCATAGTGGGGGATGATCTTTATTCGCTCCCCGAACCCCTGGAAAC
>CAZLXE010000093.1:6384-9570 GCA_964563005.1 uncultured Isosphaeraceae bacterium | reverse complement strand
TCCCTCACTTTTCTCCTCGACTCCAGACAAAAACCCCCCTCCCCACCCAAAAACGAACATCCACCCCATCAGATAAATACCCCTCCCCAAAAAACTGATTACTGAAAACTGACCACTGAAAACTCCCCCTACTGATACCGCTCCCGCGCCGCCACCGCCAGAAAATCGCACCGCTCGTTCTCCACATGCTCGTTGTGCGCCGCCACCCAATTACTGGTCAATTCGTGCCGCTCCGCCTGCACATCCAGCCGCTTCCACAACTCCAGATTCAGCACCGGCTTCTTGTCCGCCTTCCGCCAACCCCGCTTCTTCCACCCCGCCATCCACTCACTTAACCCATTCACCACATACTTGCTGTCCGCATATAACTCAACCACGGCGGGCGATCCCAGCGATTCCAGTGCCGTCAAAACCGCCAGTAACTCCATCTGATTATTCGTCGTTTTCGGGTCCCCCCCCCACCGCTCCAACTCCTCCCCCGTCGCCATATCCCGCAATAAATACGCCCATCCCCCCGGCCCGGGATTCCCCGAACACGCCCCGTCCGTAAAAAGTTCATAATGTGGAAGTTGCTCTGCCATAGTTAAATCATCGATATCAGCCCAAAAACGCACAAAACATCCCAAAAAAAGAACCATGCCCATTCTGCCGGGCATAGCCCACCCACCCGGAAAACGCTACGATCCGCCCTGAACCCAGTCCCAGGCGGGAAAACGCTCGCCGAGTGAACGAATAATGATACCAATCACCGTACATCGTGTGGAAGTTTCGGCCAAAAAGGGCGTTTCCGATGCCCAGGGAGCCGCCGCCGCCCGCGCCACCGGCTCCCCCGAGGGCTCCATCGCCTACTCCAGCATCTACCTGATCGAAGGCGAAATCGACAGAACTTCCGCCGAAAAAATCGCCACCGAACTCCTCACCGATCCCGTTACCCAGCAATATCACCTCGGCGCCACCCCCGCCACGGCAGACAAACTGATCGAAGTCCATCCTCAGCCCGGAGTTATGGATCCAGACGCCCAACCCATCGAACAGGCCATCGAAGCCATCACCGGCCAGAAAGTACGCGTCCGCACCGGCCGCCGCTACGACTTACGCGGCCTGAACCCCAACATCGCCGCCCACCTCGCCAACCCCGTCATCCACGAAATCACCACCGAACCCTACCACCCCAAAACCTTCCCCGAAGGCGGCCAATACACCCTCCCCCCGGACATCCCCACTGTACACATTCTGAACCTCGACAAAGCGCAACTCGAGCGCCTGTCCAGAGATGCGCACCTCTTCCTCAGCCCCGAAGAGATGCTGGAAATCCAAAAAGAATACCAACGGCAAGGCCGGCAGCCCACGGAAATCGAACTCGAAACCCTCGCCCAAACCTGGTCCGAACACTGCGTCCACAAAACCCTCAAAGCCACAATTCGTTACCAGGAAACAACTTCCGGCTCTCCCTCGGCCCTCTTCAAACAGATGAAAAAGAAGAGCCGCCCCGGCCACGAAACCAACCCCGACGGCTCCGTCACCATCCATAACCTGCTCAAATCCACCATCGCTGCGGCAACCGAAGAGCTTATCGCAGAAGGACTTAACTGGTGTCTCTCCGTATTCGTCGACAACGCCGGCGTCATCGCCTTCGACGAAAAACACGCCGTCTGCTTCAAAGTCGAAACCCATAACCACCCCTCCGCCATCGAGCCCTACGGCGGAGCCGCCACCGGCATCGGCGGCTGCATCCGCGACATCATCGGCACCGGATTAGCCGCCAAACCCATCGCCGCCACCGATATCTTCTGCGTCGCCCCCCCGGAATTCGGGGAAAATAGTAACGATCCACTCCCCACCGGCGTGCTCCCTCCCAAGCGCATCCTCACCGAAATCGTCGCCGGGGTTCGTGACTACGGCAACCGCATGGGCATCCCCACCCTCAACGGAAGTGTCTGGTTCCACAATGATTATGTCGGAAACCCCCTCGTCTATGTCGGCTGCGTCGGTGTCATGCCCCGCGACAAAGTCAAAGGCGATCCCCAATCCGGCGACCGCATCATCGCCCTCGGCGGCCGCACCGGCCGCGACGGCATCCACGGCGCCACCTTCAGTTCCGCCGAACTCACCGACACCCATGCCACTGAATTCGGCCACGCCGTCCAGATCGGCAACGCCGTCACCGAAAAGAAAGTCCTCGATGCCATCCTCGCCGCCCGCGATCATGAAAGCGGCTGTCTCTACACCGCAATTACCGATTGCGGAGCGGGCGGATTCTCCAGCGCCGTGGGGGAAATGGGCGAGCATCTCGGCGCGCAAGTAGAATTAGAAAAAGCCCCTCTGAAGTACGCCGGGCTGTCCCCCACCGAAATCTGGATCTCCGAAGCTCAGGAGCGCATGGTCCTCGCCGTCCGCCCTGAAAAAGTAGAAGAAATCCAGAAAATCTGCGATCTCCACGAGGTTGAACTTTGCGATCTCGGCGCATTCGGCACCGAGGACAAATCATTAATCCTGAATTACCAAGGGGTTGAAGTCGGACGGCTCGACATGCAGTTCATGCACAATGGCCTCCCCGAAACCACCCGCGAAGCGGTGTGGAACAAAAAGGTGGTCCGGCTCTCCGAGCCGGGTCAGTCTCAGAATCATCCGGCTCAGAGTGCCGGACCACCTTTAATCAAAGAAGCCCTCCTCTCCCTCCTCGCTCATCCCAACATCTGCTCCAAACACTGGATCATCCGCCAGTACGACCACGAAGTGCAGGGGGGATCAGTAGTTAAGCCCCTCGTCGGAAAAGGCGGCATCGGCCCGGGAGATGCCGCCGTCATCCAACCCGTCCCCGAGTCAGCCCAGGGTCTAGGCATCGGCAATGGCCTCGCCACCGGATTTTCCGCCGATCCCTATGTCATGACCCTCAACGCCATCGACGAATGCGTCCGTAATCTCGTCTGTGTGGGTGTGGACCCCGAGCGCATTGCCATTCTCGATAATTTCTGCTGGCCCGACCCCCGGGATCCGGAGATCCTCGGCGGCTTAACCAGAGCGGCAGAAGCATGTTATGACGGAGCCAAGGCCTACCGCACCCCCTTCATCTCCGGCAAGGACTCCCTCAACAACCAATTCACCACCGAAGACGGCGAAACCATCCAGATCCCCCCCACCCTCCTCATCTCCGGCTTCGGCATCGTCCCCGACATAAAACAATGC
>CAZLXE010000093.1:0-6284 GCA_964563005.1 uncultured Isosphaeraceae bacterium | reverse complement strand
GCCTGGCGGGGAACCCTCGATTGGTGAACCATATCCCCATGCCCAACGCTCTCATCATCACCACCGCCGGCACGAACTGCGATCTCGAACTTGCTCAGGCATTCGAGACTGCCGGGGCGGAAGTGGAATCGCTGCACCTCAACGCCATCCTGAAAAACCCCGAGCGAATCGAGGATTATGATCTCATCGGCCTGCCGGGAGGGTTCAGTTATGGCGATGCCATCGCCGCGGGTCGCATCAAAGCCCAACTCATGAGGCGTCATCTCTACCAGCCACTCGTACGGGCGATTCAACGGGGAACCCCCATTATTGCACCCTGTAATGGCTTCCAGGTGCTGGCCCAAATGGGATTGCTCCCCGGCCCGATGGAGGGTGAACCGTGGCCGGAAACGCCGCCCACCCCGACCATCGCCCTCGCTCAGAATGAAGCCGCCCGGTTCGTAGATTGCTGGTCCCGCATGAAAATTCCCCCGCAGACGAATTGCATCTGGACGAAGGGATTGAATCTGGATGAGGAAACGGGTTTGATGCCTTCGGCTCATGGGGAAGGGCGGTTCACGGTCGCGGATCCGGTATTGATTTCGGAGTTGGAAGGGCGGGGGCAGATTGCGGTTTGCTATGCGGCGGATGACAACCCCAACGGGTCAACGGGAAATATTGCAGGCATCTGTGACGCCTCCGGGCTGGTGCTGGGACTGATGCCCCATCCCGAGCGGTTCACCCGGTGGACGCAGCATCCCTGGTGGACGCGGCTGAACCCGGAACGCATGCAGTCGGAACCGCTGGGAGTGCGGATGTTCAGGAATGCCGTGGCTCAGGTGGCGAAGAAGCCGGCTTATTCCTCTTCCGCACCGGTGTAAATTACGATATCCGCCCGATCCTTATCTTCCTCGCGGAGGGCGGCTTCGTCTTCGTGCCACATGCTGATGGTGAGAATGCGGGCTTCGGGAAGAAAGTTTTTGATCTGCTGAACCGTCCCGCCGTTGAAATCGGAGTGAAACTGGCCGACGAGGTGGATGACCGCGGTCGCTCCGCCCTCGAGGACATTGGCGATGGACCGGGCCATGGTGGTATCCATGAGGTATTGAGCACGGAAGGCACCGAGAACCATTTCATCATCAAGATCGGGATGGACGGCTTCATCTTCTTCTGAGTCTTTCCCCGGGTTATTCAATTCTTCCTTTTCCGGTGCGGCTTCTCCTTCTTTACGGCCGACCATGACATCCCAAAACCGTTCCCGGTATTTACTCTGTTCCGGAAGGGATTTTGGTTTTGAAAAAAGCGCGTGTTGAGCCATGGTTAATTCATTGAGCCGGGCGTATCCCTCGTGGTTGGCGAGCGAGGTGTAGCGCAGCCACGGGGTGTTGGCGGCGATGACTCCGGCCCCACCTTCTTTCGCGGCGTCGATTGTCGGCTGATAGTTGTTTTCCCAGTCGGGCCAGCCGATGCGGAGGATGCGCTTTTCAAAGACCCAATGATTGATTTCGTGACTGAGATATTCCTTCACAATATGACGCCACTTGGTGGTCGCCATCCGCTCGATAAAGGTGTCGCGGTCGATTAAATCGGCCAGATAATCATCCACCGTGGCCTGACGGGAACGATCGAGCATTTCCATGGACAGGAAGATGGTGGGGGCAGGTGATCCCGGAACATCATCGAGCGTTGGAGCGGGTTGAGAGGTCGGTTGAGAGGTCGGTTGGGATGAAGGGGGTGGGGGAACAGACGCACTTTTGGCAGGAATACCCCATCGGGCGATGAAATCCTGAACAAACACCCGCTGCACGGCATGCCCCACCCGATCATCATGTTGTTCGCCCAGCACCATGACCTGCGCTCCCTCGCTTTGATTGAGAAGATCATCCCAGGTGAGGGCTTCTCCCGTGTGGCCATCGAAAATGCGCAATTCCCGTACCGTGGCATCGGGAACGGGTACAAAACCAGGATGGGCGCCCCCGCCCGTACAGCCGGAGAGGATCACGAGGATGGTCAGGAACAGAACGATGCGTCGGGATTGCGGAATCATGGACACAGGATGGCGAATCCGATCGAGTCCGTCAATACGGCCTCCCCAGATCACCCCCGGAATGCCCCAGAATACCCCCGGATCATCCCCGGAGTGCCCCCGGAATGCCTCCGGAGTTTCCTCCGGATCACACCACAACCACCCCGGCCGTGCGGGTTAACTCGGCGAAATACGAGGCCACACAACGAGTCAATGGGCCGGGGTCGCCAGTTCCGATGGGATTGCCATCCACCTCAATCACGGGAGCGATTTCTCCCATGGTCCCTGTGCAGAACACTTCTTCGACCTCACTCAGTTCATCAGGGGAAATGTTGCGAACTTCTATCGGGATGGCATGCTCTCGGCAGAGGTTGAGAATCACCAAACGAGTGATTCCTTCCGGACAGGCATCTGTGGTGGGCGTATGCACTGTGCCACCTTTGACAAGAAAAAGATGGGTGGCGTTGGTTTCGGCGATATACCCCAGGGTATCGAGCATGAGGGCGTCATCCGCTCCAGCGGCGTTGGCTTCAATCTTGGCGAGGATGGAGGTCAGTTGATTGCAGGAATGGATTTTCTGATCGAGGACAGAAGCCGGGGGACGGCGGAACTGACTGGTGATCAGGCGGACACCGGTTTTGTCATACACCGGGGGTTTATGTTCGGCGAGGATGATCAGCGAGCACCCTTTGGTGTTGATGCGGGGATCAAGCCCGCTGGTGTATTTTTCTCCCCGGGAAAGGGTGAGCCGGATGTGAACCCCGTCCCGCATTTCATTGGCGCGGAGCGTATTGCGGATTTCTTCAATGATTTGTTCCTCTGGGGGAATACCCTGATACGCAAGCGCTTCGGCGGAACGGCGGAGGCGGGCGAGATGTTCGTGGAGCATGAAAATGCGGCCGTCATACAGGCGCAACCCTTCCCACACCCCATCGCCGTTCTGCACGGTGGAGTCGAAGGGACTGACCCCGGCTTCGTGTCGGGAGATGAGCCGCCCGTTGATGTTGACGATCAGATTCTGATTTCGGGGATTCAGTGGCTGCAGCATGGTGCCATGATAGGGAGTGGAAGCCAGTGATCAGTCGGCGACCAGGCGGTGGGCATGGAGCCGGTCATATATCGGTTCGCAGGCCTCCAGCAGAGGATGAAGATGGGCAGGAATCGACGCCACCGGTTCCCGTTCCGGCCCGAAGCCCGTAGATTGCGCCACGGCGTCGTACCAATGTTTCGCCCAGATGCCATCTGTTTCGCGAAGCCCGGGGGGCCAGGAGAGCATGCGATTGGTGTAGGGAACGCCCAGCCGCGAACACAAGGCGGTGAGCAGCCCCGGCGGATCCCGCAGGACATCACGCGAATCCAGCACCGGGGGATGCTGAGCCATGTGTTCACTGATCCACAAAAATAATCGCTCCTGTTGGGGTAATCCCGTATCTTCCAGCCGGGGATGCGGCGTGACTTTCGCCAGAGAAACGATCATGTCGCGGGGATTCCGGATGAGAAAGGCATGGGTGAGGTTCGAGAGCCAGTCCAGCGAATGATCTTCAAACAGGTGATGGGCCATGTGTTTCTGGTAGAAGATTGGTTGGCCCGCCGGGATGGGACCGGTCAACCCGGCGATGATTGTCTCCGGTTCTATCTCCTGATGGTTGATTATTGCTTGCGCTCCCGGATGATTGAGACCGGTGCGCTTCAGATAGTGGGCATAGAGGGGTTCATCACAGACTGCGGTATCTCCCCGGGCTTCCCAGGATCGCATCATGGCCGTGGAAATGTTCCTCGGTCCCGACCACATAGCGATGCGCATTGATCCTTTACTCATGCTCATCAGTATGATCGGGAGGCGTTCCAGTGGCAAGACCCCTTGGGTGGATGATCCGATAATATGGGGGAAGAAAGGGGATAAAGCCGCTGGGGAAAAAACGACTACTCAATTCCTTTTTTTTAACTACCCAAATGTCGTTATTTGGACTATCCTGTCAGTGTCATCGTATGTGGGTGCGGCTCAGGAGGGTTTCATGAAGCGTTTGCTCAATATTGCTTTGGTGTCGGTTCTCAGTCTGGGTTTTGTTTCGTCCGGCTGGGCAGAAACAGAAGCCCCGGTTCGCCGCGATGGTTTTCCTATGGTGCGCATGACGGTGGACAGTCAAGACCAGATTGACCAGATCCGGAGAATGGGCGGGGAAATTATGAATTGTCGCATCGGAGTGGGAACGCTGGATGTGGTTCTTCCACCAGCCGGCATGGCGCAAATTCAGAAAATGGGAATCAAGCACCGCGTCCTCACCGAGAATGTGCAGCAGTTGATCGATGCGGAACGCGCCCGATTGTCCCGTCCTCAGAACGATCCCCGGTTGCTGGTTGCCTGCGATGCCGCCTGGTTCAATGATTTCAAGTCGCATGCTCAGATCAATGCAAAATTGACGGAATTGGCGGCTCATGCCTCGGGGACGGCGTCACTGTTGACCATTGGAACTTCTCTCGAAGGAAGGACTATTTCCGGTCTGCGGATTTCGGGCGATGCCACCGCCAAGCCGGGCGTGTTTTTCAACGGCTGTCAGCATGCCCGGGAGTGGATTTCCCCCATGGTGAACATGTATCTGGCGGATTATCTCATCTGCAATTACGGCGTTGATCCCACGGTTACGGCACTTGTAGATGCCACAGAGATTTTCATTGTGCCGGTGGTGAATCCGGATGGATACGAATACTCCAGGACGACCAACCGGATGTGGCGAAAGAACCGGCGGGTGAATGCCGGTTCGAGTTGCCGAGGGGTGGATCTGAATCGGAACTGGAATTCCGACTGGAATGGGGGGCAGTCCACCAGCATCAGCCCGTGTTCGGATATTTATGTGGGAACCGCTCCGTTTTCGGAGCCGGAGACGGCGGCGATTCGAGATTTTGTCCTCGCCCATCCCTTGATTTCCATGCACATCGACTATCACAGTTACGGGCAGATGATCCTGGAACCGTGGAGTTATACGAGCATCCAATGGCCTCAACATGCGTTAACGAATCTGCTCGGGCAGTTGATGTCGGATGACATCTTAGGCGTACATGGAGAGTATTATCTGCATGGCAACGGCACGGCAGGCGGGGCCACTTATCTGGCCAGCGGAGTCATGCCGGACTGGACTGCGGAACAGGGGATCTTCGGCTATACCCTCGAACTTCGGGACACCGGGCTTTACGGATTCATACTGCCGGCGAATCAGATCATTCCCACAGCGGAAGAAAATCTCCCCGCGGCCCTGCGAATGATCGACTGGGCGGCGAACCCGGTGCAAATTTCGTATCCCAGTGGACGACCGACTTTGCTCACGGCCGGGGCGCCGACGAATTTCACGGTGAACATAGACGCCATTTCTGGTCCGGCGGTGGATCCGGCAACGGCGAAGTTATATTCGCGGGTGTTGCCGGGCGGTACTTTTTCCCCCTCGTTTATGACTCCTCTCGGTGGATCGTCGTATCAGGCGACGCTGCCTGCGGTGGCTTCGGGCCAGACGGTGGAGTTTTATTGCTCGGCGCAGACGGTGGCCGGGGCATTTGTTTATTCTCCCAGCGATGCGCCCTCGACCGTTTTCACGGCAGGGGTGGCGGAGTTGATTGCCTCGGAAAATATGAATACCAATCCCGGGTGGTCCACTTCTGGCCAATGGGCCTGGGGACTCCCGATCGGAGCCGGGGGACAGCACGGCGGCCCGGATCCCACCAGTGGGTACACGGGATCCACGGTGATGGGCTACAACCTGCTGGGTGATTATCCCAACAATATGTCGGAAACCCACCTCACCACTCCGGCCTTCGACTGCTCGAATCACACCGGGGTTACGCTGCGTTTCCGCCGGTGGCTGGGAGTGGAACAGCCCGCCTATGACCACGCGTATGTCCGCGTTTCCAACGATAATGTGAACTGGACGACTGTCTGGCAGAACGGGGCCGAGGTGGCGGATGCTGCCTGGTCGCTGCAGGAGTTTGATATTTCCTCGGTGGCCGACCATCAGGCCACGGTGTATATCCGCTGGACTCTGGGGACGACAGACACCAGCTGGCAGTATTGCGGGTGGAATATTGATGATGTGGAGATCATCGGGGTAGGGCCAACGCCTGTCCTCTGCCTCGGAGATATTACCCCGGCGGGTGGCAATGGAACGGTGAATATTGACGATCTGGTCGCGGTGCTCAATGCCTTCGGGCCATGTACGGGGTGCCCGGCAGATATCACGCCAGCGGGTGGCAACGGAACGGTGAACATCGACGACCTGGTCGCGGTGCTCAA
>CAZLXE010000092.1:0-9630 GCA_964563005.1 uncultured Isosphaeraceae bacterium | reverse complement strand
CCGGTGGCGGAACTGGATCTGGCGACGGGTGAATATGCGGGGTGTTATCTCGATCTCAAGTTGGTGGCTCCCTCCGCGAAGGATCGGGTGGCGAGCGTTGTGTTCAACAGTCCCCTACGGGGGAATGTGTTCAATCGGGCGATGATCGATCAACTGGATCATGCCGTCCATCAGGTGCTGGACTGGCATCGGGAAGGATCATGTGGGGCGGCCTTGTTCACGGCAGCGGGATCGGGCATGCGGATGCTGGGAGCGGACGCCCGGGAATTCAACCGGGGCTGGTTCGAGCGGGAAAAGGGCTATGTGCCTTTGAGCGAAGAAGAAGCATCCGCTTCCAGCCGCAACGCAGTAGAAGTATTCCGGTTGCTACAACAAAGCCCGGTGGCGTCAGTGGGAGTATTCGGCGAGAAATGGGGCGGCGGAGCGGAATTCACCTACTTTCTCGATCTCCGTTATGACATCCCCGCTCACGGGTTTGTCTATGACACCCTGGAACGACAGAACAAATGGCAGGAAAAGGCCATCTACAACCAGCCGGAACTGGATTACGCCATTCTCCCCGGCTTCGGAGCACCGGGAGAATTGCAACGACTGGGTCTGGGCGATTCCATCATCTTCGAGATTTTTGACCAGGGGTTAACGGCAGGTCGCGCCCACCAGGTGGGATTGAGCAACGGGGTATTCGAGGAGGAACTGGAAGGACAGCGACGCGGCTACGAACGGGCACGGCAAATGGCGAAAGATGCCCCCTACTCCCGGGCCTTGTTCAAACAGGAACTGGCCCGGGGAATCGACGATCGGGCATTGGCCAGGGAAACCGGAGAAATCTTCAACCCTCGGAAGAATCCGTTTATTAAAACCGGATTATTGAAATTGCTGGATCGCGGGGGAAGGCCCCCCCAGATGGATTACGGGTGTGTGGACATAAAGTTGCCGGGCTGGAATTATCCCCCGGCCAATAGTCAGGAAAGTGAGGTGGTTGCTCGTGAATTATGAAGAACGAATTCAGTGGTGCCGCGACCTGGTGGAGGATCCCGATTTCCCCACCGTGAAAGAGTGGCGCAGGAACGGAGGCAAAGTCGCCGGACACTTTCAGGTGTATTTCCCCGAAGAAATTGTCCATGCGGCAGGAATGCTGCCCCTGAAAATTCGTGGCGCGCCGGTGGAACCGACCAGAGCGGATTCGCACTATGGTTCGTATCTCTGCTCGATTCTGAAAACCTCACTGGAGTTGGCCCTGAGCGGGCATGTCGAACTCGATATGTTCGTATCGCATCCGATCTGTGATGCCGCCCGGAATCTGGCCGCGATCTGGAGCCGGAACTTCGATCATCCCTGTCAGATTCTCTACCTGCCGCAGAACCCGAATTCCAAGCACAGTGGGCAATATCTTCGGGATGAATACGACCGTCTGAAACGATTGGTGGAATCCGTGGCGGGGCGAACGATCAGCGAAGATGACCTGCGGCACTCCATCGAAGTATTCAACGAAAATCGGCAACTGCTGCGGGAGTTGTATGACCTCAAGCGGGAAACGCCCTGGCTCGTCACCGCAGATGAGGCCTATGGCCTGCTGGCGGCCGGAGGGATGATGCCTCGTGAACAGCACAACGAAATTTTGCGGCAGGTATTGCCCGCACTCCGCGAACGGGATAGTCATCAGGAGGATCGAATCCGCGTGGTGTTCGAGGGTGGTTTCTGTGAACAGCCGCCGCTCGATCTGATTCGCATGCTCGGACGAACCTGTTATGTGGTGGATGATGATTTCCTCATCGGCCTGCGTTACATCCTGGAGGACATTCCCACGGAGGGCGATCCCCTGATGAACCTGGCGGAGGCGTATCTGGAGAAATCCTCGTACAGCCCGGTGCAGCATGATCTCCGCAAACCGAAGGAGGAGATGCTGCTGGAGCGGGTAGGGGCAGCCCGGGCGGATGCGGTGATTGTGGCCGCGGCGAAGATGTGCGAGCCGGGGCTGGAGGAGCAGGTGGCGTACACCCATGCTCTCGATGAGAAGGGTATTCCCTACTTTGTCAGTGAGTTTGAAGAAAACATGACTTCATTTGAGCACCTGGAGTTGCAAGTAGAAACATTCCTGGAAAACCTGTTGTTCGCCTGAGGAAAGGTATTACGAATGAGCACCATGATTGAATCTGAAGAACTGGTCGGTCGCGGAGCGCGGAATGGAGCGCAGTTGTTTCGCGAATGGTTCGCCGAATTATCAACAACTGCCGAGCGAAACGAACAGGCGGCGTATGTATTCGTCATGGGCAGTCTGAATGAGATTCTCAAGTCCTTCGACCTGCCCGTGGTTTTTCCCGAAATCAACTCCTTACAGACTGCCGTGCGCCGCGTGGCCCATGATCTGCTGAGCGAGGCGGAGGATTATGGATATTCCCCGGACATCTGCGGCTATGTCAAAGCGGATGTTGCGGTGCAACTGCGGGGGGGCGATCATCCCATGGGAAAGGTTCCCCGGCCCAGCATCGCGGTGCTGACCAACGCCTGTAATACTTATATTAAGTGGGCGGAAATCTGGGAACGGATGTACCGCATTCCCACCATCACCATCGACATCCCCGGCTCGCGGGACGCCCACGAGCAGCCCGCCCGGGAGAGTAGCGATTTCGAAAATGACCGTAAGTATGTGGAAGGACAATTGCGGGAGTTAATAACCTCCTGCGAAGAACTGACCGGGAAGAAATTCGACATCGACAAACTCCGTGAGGTGATGGGCTATGCAAACGACATGAGCGTGGGCTGGAAGCGGGTGATCGAACTCAATCGCAGCCGTCCCTCGCTGTTCAACGCCCTCACGGACGGCACGATCTACCTCGGAGTGGCCAACGGGTTCCGGGGCACCAAAGCAGGCAGCGATTTCTTCAAACAACTCGTGGAAGAAATGGAATTCAAGGCAAAACACGGCATCGGAACCCTCACCGAAGAGCAGTATCGCCTGGTGTTCGTAGGCGTCCCCTGCTATCCCATCTTCCGTCGCTTCAACGAACTGTTCACGGAATGGGGAGGAACCTTCATCAATTCAACCTACTTATGGTTCGCCTCGGGGGGGACAAACCGGGGATATGAATACGATCTCACCCGGCCCATCGAAAGTCTGGCCGAAGGCGTGCTCCTCAGCGTGCGGGATGCCATGGACAGCATGTTCCACCAGGACCAGATGCTGGAAGAGATGATCGATGAATTCGGTGTGGATGGAATTATTTATCACCCCATTAAAAGTTGTCGCACCGTGTCCACGGGTCTGGCCGATGGTCGGCGGGCGTTGATGGCCCGGCGGGACATTGCCAGTTTGTTCATCGAGTCGGACATGATGGATCGACGGGTGGTGTCGGAAGCCCAGATGAAAAATCGGATTGATGCCTTCTTTGAAGGATTGGCGTCGCGCCGTCAACAGGTCGCAGTGACTCAATAAAGGATATTCTCATGGCTTATGCAGCAGGCGTCGATGTTGGATCGACCCAGACCAAAGCAGTAATCATTAACGAAGAACGAGAAATCGTCGGCCGCGCCCTCATCGACACCGGAGCGAATGTCGTGCAGGCCGCCGAAAATTCCTTCGCTCAGGCCCTCAAAGATGCGGGAATCCGCGAAGAGGAGGTCGAGTATGTCATCGGCACGGGCTACGGCCGCTATCGCGTTACCTTCGGCAACACTCAGGTCACCGAAATCAGTTGCCATGGCCGGGGCGCCGTCCACATGTTCCCCAATACGCAGACGGTGGTGGACATGGGCGGCCAGGACACCAAAGCCATTCGGGTGAACGAAGCAGGAGAAATCGTGGACTTCTGCATGAACGACAAGTGTGCCGCGGGGACGGGCCGCTTCCTCGGCGCCGCCGCCGCCGCCCTCGACATTCCCCTCGGCGATCTCGGCTCCACCGCCCTCAATTCCCAAAAACCCGTCCGCATCAGCACCACCTGCACCGTATTCGCCGAATCGGAAGTGCTCTCCTGGCTGGGTAAAGGGAAAAAAATCGAAGACATCCTCTGGGGCGTGCATCAATCCATCGCTTCCCGCTCCGCCGGACTGATGCGCCGCGTCGGCATCGAGGATGAAGTTACCTTCACCGGTGGCGTTACCCGGAATGTCGGCATGGTCAAAGCCCTTGAGGATAAACTGGCAAAGAAACTGAATGTAAGCGAAGACTCGCATTACATGGGCGCGTTGGGCGCCGCCCTCTTCGCTCTCGACCACATCCTGTCCAGCCGCACCCCCAAAGTCGCCCAGGAGGCACACTCATGACCATCACCGCCGGCATTGACATCGGTTCGACCTACACCAAGGCAATTCTCTTCAACGACGACCAGAAAATCATCGGCCGCGACCTGCGACCCACCGGCTTCAAACTCGATGTGGTGTCCCGAACAACCTATGAAGCCGCCCTCGATGATGCCGGAATTAATGAAAGCGATGTGTCGTATGTCATCGCCACCGGCATCGGGCGCCATCAGGCGGGTTTTAAAGACATCCATGTCACCGACCTCACCGCCAGCGCCCGGGGGGCCGCGTTCCTGTTTCCCGGCACCCGCACCATCCTCGATGTCGGCGGACAAACCATGAAGTCCAGCCGCCTCGATGAACACTCCAAGGTGCGCTCCTTCCGCCTGAACGACAAATGTGCGGCCGGAACCGGGGCCTTCCTGGAAAAAACCGCCCGCTACATGGGCTTTACCACCGAAGAAATGGGGCCGCTGATGGCGACCTCCAAAGAGCCGGTGCCCATTTCCGGGGTGTGTGCAGTGTTCGCAGAATCAGAAGTCATCAATCATCTCTCCCTCGGCACGCCCCCCTCGGACATCATGCAGGGAGCCATCGAATCGCTGGTCAATCGCTCGGTGCAGTTGATGAAGCGAGTGAAGGCGGAGCCGGAATACACCCTGATCGGAGGCATCCTCCGCTTCGAAACCATGGCGGAAGCGGTGCGAAAGCAACTGAACGCCGAAGTGAATGTGCCCCCGCCGAACATGGTGCAGTTCGTCGCCGCCCTCGGAGCCGCCATCCTCGGCCATCATCGCCTGCAAAAAATAAAAGAAGAAGAATCGGCCTGCATCTCCGGCATGGCGGCCAGTCATTGATGAAGGACAGCACCATGGTGGATATCCGCATATGCCCCGAACCAGATGGCGAGAACACAAACGAGTGCGGCAACGAGGACTCCGCACTCCTCGCCGAGGGATGGGAACGCCGCAGCGTGGTCGATTCCGGCCGGGCCGCCGAGTCCATCGAGTTATACGAATCGCTGGGATTTGAAGTTCAGTCCCGCCTCATGTCTCCCGCCGATTTCGACCCCCGCTGCCGGGCCTGCGCCGAGGAATCCTGCGGCGAATTCATCGTCCTCTACACCCGCAAAAAGGAGGCCCCCCGTGGAAGCAACCCATTGTCTGCGTAAAGAACATCAAGTCATCCTGAACATGCTCGACTGTTTCGAACTCGCCCTGCGCGAAGCCCACGAATCAGCAACCATCGACCGAGAAACCTTCGCCTCCTTCCTCGAGTTCTTCCACGGCTTCGCCGACCGCTGTCACCACTGCAAAGAAGAAGACCGACTCTTCCCCTGTCTGGTGAAAGGTGGGCTGCCGAAAGATAGTGGCCCCATCGGAGTCATGCTGGCCGAACATAAAGAAGCCCGGCAACTGGTCGCTTTAATGGAAAATCAGTTAAATGACGCGGCTAGCGGAAATGCCGATGCCCAAAAAACACTTCTGGGACATGGCGACGACTACATTTCCCTCCTCCGCGCCCACATCGTCAAGGAGGATCTCGTCCTCTTCAACATGGCGGACGACATGGTGCAGGGAGCCACCCTCGAAAACCTCACCCGCGCCTATACCGAAGCCGAAAACGAAGAGGGCTACGATGACACCCTCACCCGCTGCCGCACCATCGCAGACCACTGCCTGGCCCATTACCCAGTCACCGCACCACAATCTTAACTTCACTTCACTCCCCCATCCCCCTCAAAACGCGCTGTGCCCCGTCAATTCCCGCCCCACCACCAGTTCGTGAATCGTCTCCGTCCCCTCATAAGTAATCACACTCTCCAGATTAAGCATGTGCCGCACCGGGCAGAACTCGATGCTGATCCCGCTCGCCCCCAATAAATCCCGGGCATCGCGGGCGATGTCCAGCGCCATCCGCACATTATTCCACTTCGCCAGCGATACCTGACTGTGATGCATCGTCCCCAGATCCTTCAGCCGCCCCAGTTGCAACGCCAGTAACTGAGCCGTCGTAATGCGGCGACACATATCCGCCAATCGCCGCTGCACCGTCTGCGTATGCGAAAGCGGCCGCCCGAACAATTCCCGCACCTTCGCATATTCCAGCACCTCCTGAAAACACGCCTGCGCCGCCCCGATCACCCCCCACGCAATCCCATACCGCGCCTGATTCAAACAACTCAACGGCCCCTTCATCCCCTGAACGCCCGGCAGCATATTCTCCTCCGGCACCCGCACCCCATCAAAAAATAATTCCGAAGTCACCGAAGCCCTGAGCGAATATTTCTTCTCAATATCCCGCGCCGAATACCCCGCCCTATCCTTCTCCACCAGAAACCCTCTCACCCCCTCATCCGTCATCGCCCACACCACCGCCAGATCCGCAATCGTCCCGTTCGTAATCCACATCTTCGCCCCCTCAAGCACCCACTCCCCCCCCTCCTTCACCGCCCGCGTTTTCATCGCCCCCGGATCAGACCCCCCATCCGGCTCCGTCAGCCCGAAACAACCAATCACCTCGCCCGCAGCCATCCGCGGCAGCCACCGCTGCTTCTGCTCCTCACTCCCATACGCATGAATCGGAAACATGCAGAGCGACCCCTGCACCGAAACAAAACTACGAATGCCCGAGTCCCCCCGCTCCAATTCCTGACACACCAATCCATAGCACACATGGCTCAACCCCGCACAGTCATACCCCTCCAGATTGCACCCAAACAACCCCATCTCCGCCAGTTCCCCGATCAGTTCCGCCGGAAAGCGATGCTCATCAAACGCCTGAGGAATCACCGGCAGCACCCGCTCATCCACAAACCTCGCCACCGCCTCCCGAATCGCCAATTCATCCTCACTGAGCAGTGATTCCACCCCCAAAAAATCCAGGGCCTCAGGCGAACAAATCGACGGCAAAGTGGTGGGAATAGACATGATCGGTTTCGCTCAACAGTTCAACAGGAATCAGGAATTAAGGAGTGGCGATTCTCCGAAGCACAATTATATCAAATTTAATCCCGAGAAATACCCCGCCTCCTCAACCCTCTCGCTCATACCACACCGAAATCATAGTCTGGGATGGCTCCAGACTCCCTCCGGCGCTGGTCTGCTTGATGTCGATGATCCGTACTCCGGGATTAACTTCAAGCCACGCATTCATTTCCCGTTGCAGTTCCGATGAGCTTGTTGAATACCTCCGGAAAAAACTCCCCTGCTTAGCAAATATTTTCACTCGCATACCGACTCCTTAAAGCACATCGCCCTCTGAAAACCGAGCGACGCACATTCTTCCCGATCAAGGAGCAACCATAATGGACCAACAAGAAAGCCCCCCCCTCCGCTATCATCCCCCCATGATCCGCCGCGAAGGCCTCGCCAAACTCACCGGCCAGGAGCAATACCTCGACGACCTCCCCCTCCAAAACTTCCTCTGGGGCATGACCGTCCGCAGCCCCGCCCCCCGAGGCAAAATCAAAGAAATCCGCTTCTCCCCCGACGGCCCCGGCACCCCAAACCTCACCTGGGCCGACTTCACCATCGTCGATCACCGAGATATCCCTAATTCCGGGGGCGGAAATAATTCGGTTCGCCTCATCGAACTCGACCAACCCATACTCGCCGCCGGCCGCGTCCGACACCTCCACGAACCCATCCTCCTCCTCGCCCATCCCGACCGCGCCGCCCTCCGCCGGGCCGTCCGCGCCATCGAAATCATCATCGAGCCGGAGCCCCCCTGCTTCAACTATCTCGAAACCCCTGCCCCGAACCTGATCCAGCACCACCCCGACAACATCCTCAAACAAATCTCCATCGAAAAAGGCGACATCAACCCCGCCTTCAAACGCGCCCACCACATCATCGAAGGAACCTACTCCACCGGCGGCCAGGAACACATCTACCTCGAACCCCAATCCATGGCCGCCTGGCTCGATGAAAACAATGTCCTCGTCATCACCGGCTCCATGCAGTGCCCCTACTATGTCCTCAACGCCCTCACCCACGCCCTCGGCCGCACCGAAAATCAACTCCGCATCATCCAATCCCCCACCGGCGGCGGCTTCGGCGGCAAGGAAGACTACCCCTCCCTCCTCGCCCTCCACTGCGCCCTCCTCGCCCTCAAAACCAAACGCCCCGTAAAAATAATCTACGACCGCGATGAAGACATCAAAACCACCACCAAACGCCACCCCTGCCAGGTCCACCACCGCACCGGCCTCGACAACCACGGCAGAATCATCGCCCGCGACATAGAAGTCATCATGGATGGCGGCGCCTATACCACCCTCTCCCCCGTCGTCCTCAGCCGCGGGCTTATCCACGCCGCCGGCCCCTATCACTGCGAAAACATCCGCATCCACGGCCGGGCCATGCTCACCAACCGCGTCCCCTTCGGCGCCTTCCGCGGCTTCGGCGCTCCGCAAACCCAGTTCGCCAATGAACGCCATATGGATGAAATCGCCCAAACCCTAAACCTCGATCCTGCCGAACTCCGCCGCATAAACCTCATCAAAGACGGCCAGACCACCGCCACCAACCAACGCATCAACGATGGCACCAACCGTATCGCCCTCCTCGATGCCGCCCTCGCCCACGCCGACTACAAAAATAAAAATACCGAACACGCCGCCTTCAACCAATCCCACCCCTACCTCCGCCGTGGCCTCGGCCTCTCCACCTTCTACCACGGCAGCGGCTTCACCGGCAGCGGCGAAGTCGAACTCAAATCAAAAATCAAAGTTCGCGCCCTCCCCGATGGCCGCCTCGAAGTCCTCAGCGCCAACACCGAAATGGGCCAGGGAACCACCACCATTTTCACCACCCTCGCCGCCGAACAGATGGGCTTCCCCCCCGAAGAAATCCTCATCGCCACCCCCGACACCTCCCGCGTCCCCAACAGCGGCCCCACCGTCGCCTCCCGCACCGTCATGGTCGTCGGCTCCCTCCTCCAAAACGCCTGCACCGACCTCAAACAAAAACTCGGCCTCGATGAACACACCAAAGGCGATCCCCTCCGCCAGGCCATCATCAATTGGCACCAGAAGAATCCGAACAAAATCCTGTCCGGGGTATCCCAGTACGAAAAGCCCCCCCACATCAACTGGAATGAAGAAACCTACACAGGCGACGCCTACGCCTCCTTCGCCTGGGCCGCCAATGTCGCCGAAGTCGAGGTCGATCTCCGCACCGCCACCGTTCGTGTTCTCGACTTCGTCAGCGTCCAGGAGGTCGGCCGCGTCATCAACGAAACCCTCGCCCGAGGCCAGATCGCCGGCGGCATCGTCCAGGCCCTCGGCTGGGCGCTCATGGAAGAATGCCTCGAAACAGACGGCGCCATCATCAACCACAACCTCACCAACTACCTCATCCCCACCGCCAACGACACGCCGCCAATCCG
>CAZLXE010000091.1:8462-9635 GCA_964563005.1 uncultured Isosphaeraceae bacterium | reverse complement strand
TGAGTTCTGATATCAATCTCCCCAAATCACAGATTCCGGCATTTCCAAATCGATGCATCGTGTGCGGATGCCGTAGTCCGGGGGACACTAAGAAATTTTGTCCAAATGCCATCGGGCGGCGGAATTGAATTTTGGGGATTTGGGGACGACGATTTTGTGTCGATGTCCCCGCCTGTGTCAATCATTGACAGAGGATGAGGGATCAGAAGCGGCGGAGGGCGAGATGACCTTGCTCTTCGGTGGGGAAGAGGGCGAGTTCTGGGAATCTTTTGCGGAGGCCGCGATTCATATCCTAATGGTAGGCGTCACACATTTTTCGTTTGTGGGCAAAGCCCATCCTACTCAGAATACTCGTATTCCGGGTTTTCGCGTTTTCGGTCGCGGCGTTCCTGGCGGGCTTTTTTCATCTCTGGGGTGATGAGTTCGCCTTCGTTGTCGAACTCCATTTCCTCGCGTTCTTCGAGGGCCTGATCCGCTTCGATGGTGAGGAGGATGTCGGTGCGGAGGTCTTTGTCGAACTGGATGGGGATTTCGTATTCGCCGATGCGGCGAAGGGGCTGGGCGAGGCGGATGGAGCGCATGCCCACATCGTAGTGGTTCTCCTGGAGGCCATCGGCAATATCCCGCTGGGTGACCGAGCCGTAGAGGACGCCGTGGTCGTTGCAGGAGCGGACGAGGGTGAGTTTGATGTCGTCCATGCGGCCGAGGAGTTCTTCACGGGCGGAACGGAGGGCGAAGCGTTCGCGCTCCGCGACCACGCGGCGTTCCTTGAGGGATTCGATCATTTTGGTAGTCGGCGGTTCGGCGAGGCCGAGGGGGAGGAGGTGGTTGCGGGCGTAGCCGGGCTTGACCCGGACGACATCGCCGACAATGCCGAGATTTTCCACGGATTCGAGGAGGAGGAGTTCTATGCGTTTGGAAGCCATGAGTCGCTGTCCTTTGGAAAAGGGAGAAAAGTTAGGAGGCCCCCGCCCCCGGAATTAAGCCGGTGGCGATAAGTGAGTATCTGGGGGTCCCCAGCGAAAGTAAGAGTAGTTTTACGATGGACTAAAAGGGGATGTCGTCTTCGCCTATGGGGGGAGTTTGGGGAGCGGCGGGCGCTCCGGCACCGACGGGTTGCTGTTGTTGTTGAGGTTGCTGTTGTTGGTATGAGCCGCCCCCGCCGCCCCCGGA
>CAZLXE010000091.1:3982-8362 GCA_964563005.1 uncultured Isosphaeraceae bacterium | reverse complement strand
TCGATGTCGCGGGTGAGGTTGCCCATGAGGAGGACTTTGTTGTAACTGGACATGAGGTTCTCCGATCCGATTTTCGGGGGGGTGGTGTTTTCAGGGATTCATTATAGGGGAAGGAGAGTTAACTATCGATGGCGGCTTCGGGTTCGGCGACGGGGGGTGGGGGGGCGTCCTCGGCCGGGGATGAATCTGAAGAATCCGATGAATCTGGGGCTGACTCTGGGGCGGCATCGGTGGTTTCTTCGGTGGGGGCTGATTTGCTGCCGATGCGGGCAGTGTGGATGGTGTCGTCTTCATCGCCCTTTTCGGCCTTGAGTTTGATCTCATCGGCGAGTTCCTGACGGGCATCCGCGCTTTCGATTTTCTCCTGGGAGAGGTGGTCGGTGCGGATAACCATGGAGCGGAGGAGGAGTTCGGAGAGATTGCAGTCGCGTTCGAGACCGACGAGTCGGGCGTGGTCGATTTTGAAGTAAACGAGGAAGTACACGCCGCGTTTGCTGCCCTTGATGGGGTAGGCGAGTCGGCCTTCGCTGTGCTTTCGGAAGCTGATGATTTCCGCATCGGCCCGCTGAAGGAGGGAGTTGATGTGGTCGATCGCTTCCTGCATGCGGGCGGTCATGGATTGGGAGAAGAGGAAGAGTCCTTCGTAGGTGCTGATTCTTTGTTCGGTCATGGGGTTCGCCTTTGGGGACGGGAATAGTAAAAGGTGACAGGTGTCAGGTGACAGGATTATTGTGTTTTTGCGGCTCTTTGCCGATTTGTTTTTCTTTGGGGTTGAAGCGGTTCATGGTTTTGGTGGTGCCTTCGGTGGCCCAGCAATAGGCGGCATCGGCGGCGGTGAGGGCGGCAGATTCGACGAGATCCCACTGATCGGGGCGAAACTTGCCGAGGACATAATCTTTGAGGGGGATGTTCTCCGGCGGGGCGTCGATGCCGATGCGGAGACGGGGATAGTCGCCCTTGGTATCCTGGCTCAGTTTCTGAGTGATGTCGGAGAGGCCGTTGTGTCCGCCGGTGCCCCCATCGGGGCGGAGGCGGAGTTTGCCGCAGGGGAGGGCGGTGTCATCGACGAGGATGAGGAGATCGAGGGCGGGGTCGAGTTTGTAGAAGCGGATGGCTTCGGAGACGGCGAGGCCGGAGCGATTCATGAAGGTGGTGGGTTTGATGAGGAGGATTTTTTCATCGCCAAACCTGGTTTCGATGACCACGGCGTGGAAGCGGCTGCGCGCGACCTCGCCGGGAGCGTGTTTTCGCGCCAGGTGATCGAGCACGACGAAGCCGATGTTGTGTCGGGATCGTTCGTATTCCGGGCCGGGATTTCCGAGTCCTACGATGAGTTTCATGGGTTTGGTCAGTCGCCTTCGGTGGCTTCGTCCTCGGGCTTGGCTTCGGTGATGACTTCCGGCTCGGTTCCGGCTTCGCCCTCAACGGCGACTTCTTCGCCTTCGGCCTCTTCGGCGTGGATGAAGTTGATCTGCACGACGGGAGTTTCCGGGTCGAGTTCGGTGCGGATTCCTTCGGGGAGGACGATGTCTCCCACGGTGAATTGAGTTTCCATTTCGGAAATATCAATTTTGAGTTCTTCGGGGATGTTGGCCACGGTGCAGACGACATCGAGTTCGGTCAGGGCGTGGTTGAGGATGGCCCCGGCCTGAGCGGCGGTTTTGGGCTCACCGACGAAGTGGATGTGGACCTTGACATGCACTTCTTCGTTGAGATCGACGCGGGCGAAATCGATGTGGATGACATTGTCGCCCAGCCATCCGAACTGGAGATCTTTGACGAGGCAGGTTTCGGGTGTGCCGGCGACATCGACATTGATGACATGCGTGCCGTGGGTGAGGTGGGTGAGGATTTCCTTTTCATCCAGGGAGATGTGGGCGGGATCCTTTTTATGGCCGTAGATAACGGCGGGGAGGCGGCCGTGGGTTCGGATGCGCCGGGCGTCGCGAGTGCCGGTGCGTTCGCGGGGTTCGGCGGTGATGGTGGGGGTTTCGTGATTCATGGGGAAGTCCTTGTGAGTTGTCAGTAATCAGTTTTCAGTAATCAGTTTTCAGATTGTGTATTTTTGACGGTGCCGGGATGGGTTATCTTTTGGTGCCGA
The DNA here is from genome assembly GCA_964563005.1 of uncultured Isosphaeraceae bacterium. GTDB lineage: Bacteria > Planctomycetota > Phycisphaerae > Phycisphaerales > SM1A02 > CAZLXE01. The sequence goes on along the minus strand of CAZLXE010000091.1, from coordinate 6,261 downwards.
TGCTGTCGCGGAAGAGGGCGGAGATGGAGAGATCGTGGTGAATGCGGTGAATGGCGTCGCCGAGGAGGTCGGCGACGGAGAGGACGGTGAGTTTATGGTTGATGGAGTCGAGTCGTTTGCCGATGGGGATGGTGTCGGACACGACGACCTGATCGATGACCTCGCTCTGGAGGCGTTCCAGGGCGAGGCCGACCATGACCGGATGGGTGGCGGCGGCGATGACATTCGTGGCCCCGAGATCGCGGACGAGGGTGGCGGCTTCGCAGATGGTGCCCGCGGTGGAGATCATGTCGTCCATCATGAGGACGGTTTTTCCCTTGACCTCGCCGATCAGGTTGCGGGTGGAGACCTTGGTGCCGGAGACGCGGCGTTTGTCGATGATGGCGAGGTCGGCGTCGAGTTTGGCGGCGAATTGGTTGGCGACTTTGACATTGCCGACATCGGGGGAAACGATGACGAGGTCGCCCAATTCTTCTCTTTTTGATTCGAAGTGGTTGTAAAACACTTTGGCCGCGCTGAGGTGATCGACGGGGATGTCGAAGAAGCCCTGAATCTGGGCGGCATGGAGATCCATACAGAGCACGCGATCCGCCCCGGCGGCGGTGATGAGGTTGGCCACGAGTTTGGCGGTGATGGGTACGCGGCCGGCGTCTTTGCGATCCTGCCTTGCGTAGCCGAAGTAGGGGATGACGGCGGTGACCCGCTTGGTGGAGGCCCGGCGAAGGCAATCGATGTAGATGAGCAACTCCATGAGGTTGGCGTTGCAGGGATTGCAGGTGGACTGGATGACATAGCAATCGCGTCCCCGCACATCTTCATCGACTTTGACAAAGACTTCGCCATCGGGAAAGAGGGTGGTTTTGCCGGCGGCGAGGGGAATGTGGAGATGTTCGCACAGACCGTCGGTGATGTGTTCGGCCGCCCGCCCCGCGAAGATTTTGAGGGAATCGCGATCGGCGGCGGTCATGAGATGATTTCTCCGGCGGTCTGGGGTTGTGGGGAAACATGGCGGGTGCGGAGAATGGCATCCACCTCGATGAGTTGCTCCGGGGTATTGACTGAGAGCACATCCTCCGGGGGCACCGCATCAACAACTTCCACCCGGTTCCCTTTGGTTTTCATCATCATGGGGATGTCGGTGATGTAGTATTCGCCCGTGGTTTCATTGGGGGCGAGTTCCGCCAAACTGGTGAAGAGATCCCTGGCTTTGAAGCAGGCGTAGGAGGGATAGACTTCGTGGATGGCGAGTTGGGCGGGGGAGGCGTTTTTCTGCTCGACGATGGCCTCGAAATCGCCGTGACCATCGCGGACGATGCGGCCGTAGCCGGTTGGGTCGTCGATGATGGAGGTGGCGAGGGTGGCGATGGCGGCAGATTCGTTCTGGCGGGTGATCATGGCCTGCAGGGTTTTTGGTCGAATCAGCGGTCCATCCCCCGCCAGCACAAAGACATTCCCGGTAAATCCCGCGAACGCATCTTTTGCACAGAGAGTGGCGTGCCCCGTGCCCAATTGCTCTTCCTGAGTGACGAAGATCAGATCTTCATCATCGTCTTTGAAAATATCTCGGACGATGTCTTCGCCGTGGCCGACGATGAGGACAATGGGTTTTACTCCCACCTTTCGCACCGCCTGCACGACCCACCAGATCATCGCCCGGCCATGGGCGACATGAGCCACTTTGGGCAGGTCGCCCCCCATGCGGGTTCCTTTCCCGGCGGCGAGGATGATGGCACCGAGTTGCGGAGAATCGTGGGTCATCGTTTCCCTCCCTCAATATCTAGCCAACCAACTGGCCCGCCAGGACTTGAACCTGGAATGCCTGGATCAAAACCAGGTGTGTTGCCGATTACACCACGGGCCATGCGCGTAGGGTGGGGTTCGCCCACCGGGGCTTTCTGCGTTTTGGAATTGAATACCGGGGACATTTCGAAGGCGCCAATCAATCAGAACCAGTTGAACCATACGGTCCAGCACACGAGATGCGGGTTCAGTGATCGGTCGAACCGAAACCAAACACGCGGCAAGCATTCCCGGGGCGGGAGCATTCGTCGGCCGCGACTGAATGCCCCCCGCAGCGCCGTTCGGGGAGTCCGGGGGGAGTCCCGATTGTCACTGACGGCCCCAAACGGGGAAAGAGCGGGCATTATAGAGAGGATTTCTGATGCGTCAAACCCCCCGGAATATCGATCAACCCCCGGAATAGCGATCAGCGGTCAGCATTAGGGCATGGAGTCGACCTTCAAGGGCTTGGAGACGACCTTCTAGGGCTTGGAGATGAC
>CAZLXE010000091.1:0-3882 GCA_964563005.1 uncultured Isosphaeraceae bacterium | reverse complement strand
GGTTCCTTCTGAGCAATTCCGTGAGCGTTCGCAGGGTTGCCCCGTGTTGATCGATGGGGGTTTCATCGGTGATGCCGGCCTCCCGGAACAGTGAAACGATTGCCATGGCCTCGACCAGGGTTCGCGGTCGGGCCTGATCGCCTGCGGTGACAGAGCAGACGGGGCTGGAGCCGGCACGATCCATGGCCAGGGGATTTGCATCCGCAACGAGGAGTTTCTTGATGATCCATGGATCCGCCCAGAGGACCGCGAAATGGAGTGGTGTCTGGCCGTATTGGGTCGGGGTATTCAGGTCACTTGTTGCTTTGATCAGAAGATCCAGGGTGTTTTCCACCTTACTGGACTCGCCCAAAGCATCAAGGGGGGCGGGAAAGAGGGCCGCAAAGTGAAGCGGGATCGCACCGTCATCATCGCGGGCATCGGGATCAGCCCCCTGCTTGAGAAGCCAGGTGATCGTTTGGGGATCAAGTTCTGTGGCCGAAATATGAAGCGCCGTTCGGCCCATCGGTCCCGGGGCATTGATATCGACACCCCGGGCCAGCAGTGCCATTGCCACCTCCTTCTGGTGGAAGGCCATGGCTTCAGCCAACGGGGTGCTGCCGTGGGATTCACGCGCCTCCAGATCAATTCCTTTCTGATCGAGCAGAAAAAGAGCCATTTCGGGCTGGCTGGTTTGAATCGCATACATCAGGGCGGTGCGATCCTCAGAACCGCGCGCGTTGATGTTCGCACCGGCGGCCAATAGAGATTGAACGATCGTGGTCTGGCCGGAAGTGGTGGCGGCAATTAAGGGTGTGACGCCACTCGCATCGGCGGCATTGACATCGGTACCAGCCGCCAGGTGAGCCAACACCGCGTCATTTTTTCGCATCACGATCGCATCGTTGAGTGACCCGGCCGGTGGAACGGGGTGATCCTCACAGGCGGCGAGGATTGTTATGAGGATGAGCATGCCTACGGGTTTGGGCAGAATCATGGATGTGCCTCCAAGTGGTGAATCGAATAATGAAGAGCATTTTGCTCAACTCGATTCATTGAATCTATTCTATGCGATTCCTGTGAAGTAAAAAAGTCTCAGGAGGTACACAGCATTCAGACGGTGATCAACAGTTTCGGATGAGGCGGCTGCGGTCGATTTTTTGGGTTTGGAGCAGAGGGGTGATGTCGCGGAGGTAGCGGCGGCCGTCCTGGACATAGCCCGCGGTGGGTTTGAGTTCGGCGAGGTGGTTCTGGAAGTGGCGATTGAGGCGGAGCATCATCAGTTCGCGGATGTATTTGGCGGTCATGGAGGCGAGGGCGACGGGGAAGTGCTGGGCATCCGCCTGCCGGGCGAAGGTGATGGTCATGAGTCGTCCCCCATCATCCAGTCGATAGCGGCTGAACGATTCCTCTTCGGCGAGGATGCGGATGGTCGCTTCGGGCCAGGTCATCTGGAGGGGTTCGCGGTAGTGGGTGCGCCCGCCGTGGCGGTCGATGACGATGCGGGGATGGGCATCGGGCCAGGTTTGGCGAATGGTCTCCGCGATCCGCATGGCGGCGGCGAAGTTCACCGCGGCTTTATTGCCCATGCGGGTGACCTGCTCGTTGAAGCGACCTGCGTCGATCGCTTCGCACTGCATGAGAACCGGCTTTATTCCTTCTTTGCTGCATGTTCTCCGCAGGCGATTGGCGGCGATGCCGAGTTCATCGGGGCTATGGGCGACGGGTAGATTTGTGATCGAGCCGTACCAGTCTTCCGTTGGCGTTTCGACCTTCAGAAGATCGAATAATGAGGCGTCATTTGCGGGAAATTCGTCATGGAGTTGGTTCAGGAAGGTGAGGACACCCCGCTCGAGATGATGCAGGGGATGCATTTTGCCCGAGTTCGATCCCTTCAACTTCTTCGAATCATCCACGGCGATGCGATGGCGACCATCCCGCTTGGGGCGGCAGACGGCCCCGCTCAATAAATCCCACAAATCAGGGTGGCCGGCATTCAGATCGTGCTGGTCGAGGATAAACGCGGCTCCCGCCACGCAGAGCGGACCCAGCATCGGGCCATACCCGGCTTCGTCGATCCCGGCGTAAATGAGCATGGGAAGGAGTGTATCGCCAGATGATTCGGCAATCGGGGGGGATATAATGTCCACGAAATGTCCACAACCCCCGGAAAACCCGCCCCCGCCCCCGGAAAATCTGACCCCGGAAAGCACAAGAAGGGCAAAGTCCTCCTTGCCATGTCGGGCGGGGTGGATTCCTCGGTGGCGGCCGCGCTGCTTCTGCAAGAGGGGTATGAGGTGGTGGGGGTGTTTATGCGGCTGGGTTCGCCCGGGGAGGCCCTCGATGAAATGATCCCCGGCGAAGAAATGGCGGATGCCTGCGATTTGTCAGCGAAGGGGAAAATCCGCATCGGGAAGCAGGGGTGCTGCTCGATCAACGATGCCGCGGATGCCCGGCTGGTGGCCGCAAAACTGGATATTCCTTTTTATGTGTGCAATTTCAAGAAGGATTTCGGGCGGATCATCAATTATTTTGTGGAGGAATATAACGCGGGGCGGACGCCGAATCCGTGTGTGCGGTGCAACGATTGGCTGAAGTTCGGCAAGTTGCACGAGTATGCGAGACAGATCGGGGCGGATTTCGTGGCTTCGGGTCATTACGCCAGAATCGAGAGGTTGGAAGATGGAACCCTGGCCCTCTTTCGGGGGCGGGATCATGGTAAGGATCAGAGTTATGTGCTGTTCGGGGTGCCTCGGGGGGAGTTGGGGGAGATGCTGCTGCCGGTGGGGGGATATTGCAAACCGGACATTCGGGCGATGGCTCGTGAATTGGATCTGCCCGTGTTTGATAAACCGGATTCACAGGAGATCTGTTTTGTGCCGGATAACGACTATGCGGGACTGGTGAAGCGGCGCAGCCCGGAGGCGGTCGGGGTGGGTGAGATTCTGGACACTTCGGGCCGCGCCATTGCAGAACACGAGGGGCACCAGCATTTCACGATTGGTCAACGAAGGGGCATCGGGGTGGCCGCGAATCACCCTCTTTATGTGATCGAAAAAGATGCCGCGACGAACACGATTACGGTGGGAGAGAGAGAGGAATTGTTCAGTGCGGGATGTATGGCGGATGAGGTGAACTGGCTTGATGGACCCTCGGAATTAAATGCCTCAGGTGATAATGACTGGTTTCAATGCACGGCGAAGATTCGCTACAACGCACCCCCGGAAATGGCGCGGGTGCGGCGAGTGGGGGAGCGGGGGATGGAAGTCCGGTTTGACGAGCCACAGTTCGCGGTGGCGCCGGGGCAGGCGGTGGTGTGTTATGAGGGAGAGCGGGTGCTGGGCGGGGGCTGGATTACGGCGGCGATACAATAGCGAACACTAAAAATCTGTCATCACATGCCCATTGCGGATCAGGGATTGCGGGAAGTGGCCGTGAATGTGGGCAGGCACTAAGTTGATGAATCGCGGTCTCCACACTGCCCTTCCATTCCCCGGAACATGATCCAACATGAGCATTTTCCTTAAATTATCGAGCGGGATTTTCGAGCTTGAATTGTGGATAAGTGGATAACTTCCGTGATTCCCATACATGTGGTAAGTGTAGTAACAGCATTATGTTACGGGATCATCGAGAACGGTTGTGCACCAGGAATCCACTTTTGGATTAGCCGCTTGCAATCGTGGGAGATCGCGGTATTTTCTCTCTCAGTTGACAAGCCGAGCCGGAAAGGCCGGGAAGGGAACTCGAAAGAGCAAACTCTCGGAACGGAACGCAAGGCGAGTCAGCCGTCGGGTTTTCGGATGAAGCGGGTCGGCAACGATTCGCTTCGGAAGGAAGCACGACGGGTTGTCTTGCAAGAGGCAGCCCGGACGCATTGCTCGAAATCGGTCCTCCGCCCCC
>CAZLXE010000090.1:3299-10056 GCA_964563005.1 uncultured Isosphaeraceae bacterium | reverse complement strand
GGCGGGGCGGCGGCGCGGGGGCTCGCCTGCAGCGGGGGTGAGTCGGCCGGATTCATCGGCGCCTGCCGGGGGCGGAGCGGCCTGGGGGGTGAGGCGGGCTTTGAAGATGAGGTCGGTGACTTTATCGCGGATGGCCATGTGCATTTCGTCGAACAATGAGGCGCCTTCGCGTTTGAACTCGATGCGGGGGTCGCGCTGGCTGAAGGAGCGGAAGCCGATGGATTCGCGAAGCATGTCGATAGCGTGGAGGTGATCTTTCCAGGCCTGATCGACAATCTGGAGGAGCACCCAACGCTCGAACTGGGTGAGTTCGGCGCGGAGGAGGGCGGTGATTTTTTCTTCCGCGAGGGCTTGGGGATCTTCTGCGGCCTGCTGGCGTTCTTCATCGGTGAGACGGACGCCGCAGTTCTGCTCGAACCATTCGTTTAGTTTTTCGGGATCGGTTCCGGCGGCGGCGACGGCGCGCTGGGCGCGCTCGGTGATGTGCTCGGGGGTCCATTTTTTGGCGTGGTCGATGATGATGTCGCGGAGTTCGCGGGGATTTGGAGAGGGGAGGGCATGGGGTTTCCAGTCGAGTTCGTAGCGGAACTTCACCCAGGCACAGAGTTGGTTGACGGCCTGCTGGGGATCCTGGGCCATGCCGGCGGCGGTGGCGTCGAGGGCGAATTCGATGGGGTATTCGAGTTCGCGACGGGCGTAGGCGGCGCGGGCTTCTTTCATGAGCAGGTCTTCGGCCTCGGTGAGGGATTCGAGGGCGGCGAGGGCTTCGACATCGACTTCCGCTTCGAACTTATTTTTGGCCCACTTGGCGAGTTCGTTGGCTCCGTAATGAGGAACGAGGAATTGGTCGAGGGGATCGAGGGAAATTTCGTCGATCATTTTTGAGGCGGCGTCTTCGAGAAGGGGGACGACGGCATCGGGTTCGAGGTCTCGGATGTCGGGGATTTTCATAGCGGCTTTGAAATTGGTGTTGGCCCAATCGACCAGGCCGGGGAGGTTCCATTGAGCGCGGTCGGCGCGTTCGATGGTTCCCTTGCCGAGGTCGATGTCGGTGGGCATGTATTCGCCGATGGTGAGTTCGATCATGCGTCCGGCTTCTTCCTTGGCGTCGCTCCGGACCAGACGGTGGAGTTCGGTGCGATCCTTTTTCCGGAATCGAGCGGGGTCGATGGAGACGCTGAGGTTTTCGCGCACCCATCCGGCGATGCAGGAAGCGACATATTGGGGTTCAAGATAGGATCCCACGGCATCGACCACGGCGTCGTCGATGTGATTGAAGATGAGTTCCTTGACATTGTGGCCTTCGAGGACATCCTGGCGCATGGCGTAGAACTCGCCGCGTTGGATGTTGAGGAGTTCATCCCATTCGAGGAGGTTTTTTCGGCCGAGGAAGTTTCGTTCTTCGACTTTTCGCTGGGCGCGGCTGACGGCTTTGGTGAGCATGGGGTGCTCGATGGCGTCGCCTTCCTTCATGCCGAGTTTGCTGAGGACTTTGAGGGTGGTGTCGCCGGCAAACATTTTCATGAGGTCGTCTTCGAGGGAGAGGAAGAAGCGGCTGGAGCCGTGGTCGCCCTGGCGGCCGCAGCGACCGCGCAACTGGTTGTCGATGCGGCGGGCTTCGTGGCGTTCGGTGCCGATGACATGGAGTCCGCCGAGGTCTTCGATGTTGTCGAAGAAACGGAGATTGTGGAGGAGGAAGCCGCCGGAATTGTCGAGTTCGGATATGAGTTGTTCGGCAGTCATGCCACTGATTTTGTTCTCGGCGAGCCAGGTGTGCTGAGCGGCCCAGTGGCGGAGGAGGGCGAGGCGGATGTCTTCAGCGGACATGGCTTCGATTTCGGATTTTTTCAGGCCGAGTTCTTTGGGGGCGAGGTGGCGCCAGGCGGCGGTGAAGATTTCTTCATCGGACATGCTCGCGTTGACTTCTTTGGGGCAGATGCTGCGGCGTTTCCAGTGGTCGATGAGTGCTTCGCGGGTTAAGCGGGCGAGTTTGATGTCGGTGCCGCGACCGGCCATGTTGGTGGCGATCATGACGGCGCCGAGTTGGCCGGCGCCGAGGACGATGTCGGCTTCGCGTTCGTGCTGCTTGGCGTTGAGGACTTCGTGCTTGATGTTGTATTTTCGGGAGAGCATGGTCGAAAGCATGTCGGAGCGTTCGACGCTGGTGGTACCGACGAGAACGGGGCGGCCAACATCGTGGTAGTGTTTGATTTCGTCGACGACGGCGTCCCATTTGTCTTTTTCGGCGATGAAGACGAGGTCGTTGCGGTCGTCGCGGATGACGGGGACATTGGTGGGGATGACGATGACATCGAGTTTGTAGATTTCGTAGAATTCGGTGGCTTCGGTGTCGGCGGTGCCGGTCATGCCGGAGATTTTGTCGTAGAGTTTGAAGAAGTTCTGGATGGTGATGGTGGCCATGGTCTGGGTTTCTTCCTTGATGGGAACCCCTTCCTTGGCTTCCACGGCCTGGTGGAGGCCATCGGACCACTGGCGGCCGGCCATTTTGCGGCCGGTGTTCTGATCGACGATGACGATGCTGGGCTTGTTTTCCTCATCGGGGGCGATGACATAATCGCGGTCTTTCTGGTAGACGGTGTGGGCGCGGATGGCCTGTTCCATGAGGTGGGGGAGGTCGATGTTTTCGCCGACATAGAAGGAGCCGACGCCGGCTTTGATCTGGGCTTCGGCGATGCCGGAGTGAGTGAGGGTGGCCCGCTTTTTGTCCATTTCGACTTCGTAGTATTGGGTGAACTGATCGCGGGCTTCTTCGAGGGCGGGGAGGTTGGCTTTGGTGGTTTCGAGTTTTTCCTTGAGGGCGGGGACGGACTCTTTGTCGCGGGCGTTGCGGATGTCACCTTCGAGGGTGGAAATGGCAACGAGGGCGGATTGCACCTTTTGGTCCGCGCGGTTCCACTCTTTTTGTTTTTCGAGGAGGTGGCGGGCAAGGGAATCGGCCTGGTCGTAGCGGGGTTTGTGGTCGTGGGCGAGGCCGGAGATGATGAGGGGGGTGCGGGCTTCGTCGATGAGGGTGGAATCGACTTCATCGACGATGGCGAAGTTGCGTTTTTTCTGCAACTGCTCGGCGGTGGAGAGTTTCATGTTGTCGCGGAGGTAGTCGAAGCCGAATTCGCTGGTGGTGCCGTAGACGACATCGCACTGGTAGGCGTTCATTTTCTGCAGGGACAGGCGCTGCATTTCCTCCATGGAGTTGGCGTGGACGGGGTGGATGGCTCCGATGGTGAGGCCGAGGGCGCGGAAGAAGGGGAAGGTCCAGTCGCGGTCGCGCTGGACGAGGTAGTCGTTGACGGTGACGACATGGACCTGGTTCCCCTGAAGGGCGGAGAGGTAGGTGGCGAGGGGGGCGACGATGGTTTTGCCTTCGCCGGTTTTCATTTCCGCGATGTGGCCTTCGTAGAGGACGATGGCGCCGATGATCTGGACATCGAAGGGGCGGGCGCGGAATGGTGGTTTTGATTTGGGGTGCAATTCGCGGACGGCTTCATAGAGATCGACGGGGATGTCAACGAAGAGCCAGGCGGGAATGGGAGCGGAGCAGCCGAGGAATTCGCCGGTGGGTTCGGCATCGGGGGTATCGGCGATTCTTGCGGCGGTTTCGGCGTAGAGTTTCTGGGCGGACTCGGGGAGTTGAGTGGGATCGAAGCCGTGCTCGGGATTGAAGATGTTGCGGATGCCGACGGCGCGATCCATGACTTCGCGGGCGATGGCGAAGACTTCATGAAGGATTGATTGTGGGGAGACGCCGTCTTCCTGGAAGCGACGGCGGAACTCGACGGTTTTTTCACGGAGTTCGGCATCGGTGAGTTTTCTGATGTCCGGCTCGAGTGCGGAGACTTGATCGACAGTGCGGAGATAGCGTTTGACCAGGCGCTCGTTGCGCGTGCCAAACACTTTTTTCATTACAGTTCCAACGACGGGGACGCCCATAGTACACCTCTGAGAAGGGGGTTGATTGAAATAAAGGGGAAATCAATGGCAAAAATTCACGGGGGATTCCGGAGGGGAATCGGAAAGCGGAGTTTTATGCCGTGGGAGGAGGAAGGTCGAGAAGATGCTCGGCCAGATCGACTCCATCTCCGACCCCCGGAATAGAGCGGTCTTCCCGTTGAACCAGTGGGGGTTCGGGGGGGAGGATTGCATTGAAATCCGGGGTGGCGGGAGAAAATATGCGGGGATGGGTGGTCAGGAGATCGCGGGCCATGGCCCGGGCTGCTTTGGCGACGGCCCGCATGGGGTGGGTATCGCGGGATGAATCGGTTGTATCCATGCGGAGCCACACACTCGGAGGAGCGGCGGAGGCCTGGGCGGAGATCACGAGCAGCATGAGGAGGGTGCTGGCGGTGAGGGCCGGGGCAAGGGGACGGATTTGAGGTGGTCGATTCATGTGAGGATTTATAGGGGAGATATCAAGCAGTATCGTCATCATAGCCGGTGAGGGCAAGGGATTCTTCACCAATTTGATATCGGACTATTTTTACAGATGGGTTTCCGGTCGGGGAATGTGAAATGGGGGCTAGAATGTGGCTGTGCCGGTTCTTTCTTCAGCAAATCCGAATACTGATTCTGGGGTGGAGACGCTGCAACTGCGGGTGGAGGGGATGGAGTGTGCGGGGTGTGCGGCATCGGTGCAGCGGGCGTTGGAACAGATTGAGGGGGTGAACAGGGCTACGGTGAGTGTTACGGCGGGGCAGGCGGTGATTGAGGGTACGGATTTACGGGAGGAAGCGCTGGTGGAGGTGGTGGAGGGGCGGGGGTTCGAGGCCTGTTTGATGGTGGACTCCCCCACTGCTCTGGAATGGCGGAGTGATATTGAGCATCGGCAAGAGCAGAGCGAGCGGCAATGGCGATTTCGGGCGTTGGTGGGATTGGGGGTGTGGTTGCCGCTGGCGCTCTTGCACTGGTTTACGGAGGCGGTCTGGTGGCATGAATGGTTGTTTCTGGGGGGAGCCACGGTGGTTATGGCCACGGCGGGGGCGGGGTTTTATAAATCGGCGTGGAAGGCGGCGAAGAAACGCACGACGAATATGGACACGCTGATCGCGATCGGGGCGACTACGGCGTATGGGTTTTCTCTGGTGGTGTTCATCGCCGAACTATTCGACCGAAGCATTAATCAGCCCTTGTATTTTCTGGAGGCGGCGGCCCTGCTGGGGATCATCGGGCTGGGGCATTGGCTGGAAGCCCTCTCCACGGCGAAGGCGGGGTCGGCGGTGCGGGAGTTGCTGGAACTTCAGCCGGAGCAGGCGGAGCGGTTGGATGGGGATGATCAACCGCTGTTTATCGCTTCTGCTGATGTGCAACCGGGCGATCGGTTGTTGATTCGGCCGGGGGCGCGGATCCCGGTGGATGGGGAGGTGGTGGAGGGGGCTTCGGAGGTGGATGAAGCGGTGGTGACGGGCGAATCGCTGCCGGTGCGGCGGCTCAAGGGGGATCGGGTGGTGGCGGGTTCGATGAACACGACGGGGCGGCTGGTGATTCGGGCGACGGTGGATGGGGGGCATACTTCGATCACGCGTATTGCGGAGATGGTGCAGCAGGCGCAGGCATCGAAGGCGAATATTCAGCGGCTGGCGGATCGGGTGTGTGGGGTGTTTGTGCCGACGGTGCTTTCGATTGCGGCATTAACCCTGGTGGGTTGGATTCTTATGGGTCAGCCGTTTACGGGGTTGGTGGCGATGGTGACGGTGTTGATTATTTCCTGCCCTTGCGCACTGGGACTGGCGACGCCGATGGCGGTGATGGTGGGCGCGGGAGCGGCGAGTCGGCGGGGGATTCTGATTAAATCCGCCATGGCGCTGGAAACGGCAGGGAATATTAAGCGGGTGGTTTTCGATAAAACGGGGACGCTGACGGAGGGCCGGCCGAGGGTGACGGAAGTGCGATGTGGTTCTTCGGAGATGAACGAAGAGACGGTGTTGCAATTGGCGGCATCGGCGGAAGGACCAAGCGAGCATCCCATTGGCCGGGCTATTGTGCGGGAGGCAGACCGGCGGGGTCTGGAGACTTCTCCGGTTCAGGACTTTGCCGCTGCGACTGGAGAAGGGGTGCGGGGCATGGTGCAGGGGAAACGGGTGGAGGTGGGACGGGATGAATGGGCTTCGTGCGGAGTCAAGGTGGATGGTGAGGGGGTGGGGACGATTACGGTGCTGGATACGCTGCGGCCGGATGCGGAGGAGGGAATTCATCACCTGCGTGCTCTCGGTTTGCAGGTGACGATGCTGAGCGGGGATCGCATGGCTACGGCGCGGGAGATTGGATCATCGCTGGGACTGGAGGCGTCGGACATTGTGGGGGAGGCGACGCCGGAGTCGAAATCCGAGTTGATTCAGACGCTGCGCATCGAAGGAGGGGTGGCGATGGTGGGCGATGGGATTAACGATGCGGCGGCGCTGGCGGAGGCGGACCTGGGGATTGCGATGGCTTCGGGGACGAACATCGCCATTGAATCGGCGGAGGTGGTGATTGCCTCGGATCAGGTGACGGCGGTGGCGGAAACGATAGATATTGCCCGGCGCACGCTTTCTACGATTCGGCAGAATCTGTTTTTTGCGTTCTTTTACAACGCAGCGATGATTCCGGCGGCGGCGTTGGGGATGCTGGGAGAGCATGGGCCTTTGATTGCCGCGTTTGCGATGGCGGGGAGTGATATTACGGTGGTGGGGAATGCTTTGCGGTTGCGGAGTCGATTGCGTCGGTTGAGGTTGTGATGGGCGCATCGGGACTCTTGCACTGCCTT
>CAZLXE010000090.1:0-3199 GCA_964563005.1 uncultured Isosphaeraceae bacterium | reverse complement strand
CGCCCGGCTCCAGGCAGTGGCACCGGACTTCTGCACTGCCTTCCGCCCGGCTTTCCGCCGTGGGCGGATGGCACCGGACACCGGGCACCGGGTTGAATAGAGGGGGGGGTTTTCAGAGGTTCCAGATGAAAAATGGGCGATTGATGGGGATGTTGGGGGATTGCTTGCCGTATAACCTGGTGAAGGCGATACCCATACGGAACGGGGATGGCCTGAAAAGCGAATATTTAATTGGTGGAAAACCCAATGACGAAATCGTGCCTTTGGAGATGACAAGGAAACGCACAATGACTCTGTTTTTCTCATACACTCTTCTTACCCGATGACTGCTCATCCCCCGATGAGGACTGACCATGCCTGATGCGAATCTCGATCCGCTGCCGAGCGAACAATTTGATTTTTCGAAGGCCCGGCACCTGCTGAATCGGGCGGGTTTCGGGGGTTCGCCGGGGCAGGTGCGGGAGTTGGCGAACATGGGGGTGGAGAAGGCGGTGGCGTATCTGGTGGATTACGGGGAGTTGCCGTATGAGCCGGTGCATGGGGATGATTTCGATCACGACATCATGCGCCCGCCCACCCGGGAGGAGCGGCAATTCATGCGCCGGGCGCGACAGCAGCAGGATGAGGAGGGGCTTTCGATTATCCGGAAGGAGCGACAGCGGCGGCAGAAGTTGGATCGGGGGCAGATTCGGGAGATGCAGCAATGGTGGCTGAACCGGATGATCAAGACGGGTCGGCCTCTGGAGGAGAAGATGACTTTGTTCTGGCATGGTCATTTTGCCACGGGCTATCGCACGATCGAAGACAGTTATCACATGTTCATGCAGAATCAACTTTTCCGGAAGGAGGCGACGGGGAGTTTTAAGAAACTGGCTCACGGGATTATCCGCGATCCGGCCATGCTGCGGTATCTCAATAACAATCAGAACCGGAAGCAGAAGCCGAACGAAAATCTGGCCCGGGAACTGATGGAACTGTTTACGCTGGGCGAGGGGAATGACTATACGGAGAATGACATCAAGCAGGGGGCGCGGGCACTGACGGGATATAACTACCGGGATGATGAATTCATCTATGCCAAGCGGATGCACGATGACGGAGCGAAGGAGATTCTGGGACAGGTGGGGGCGTGGAACGGGGATGATTTTGTGGACATCATTCTCAATCATCGGGCGGTGAGTGAGTTTCTCTGCTGGAAGTTGTACCGATTTTTTGTGAATGATAATTCGGGAACTCCGGAAGAAGCACCCCGACGGTTCATCATCGGGCTGGGTAAACTGTTGCGAAACAAGAATTACGAACTCAAGCCGGTGTTGCACACTTTGTTTCGATCCCGGCATTTTTACGATCCTCAGAATATGGGCACGCTGATAAAAAGTCCGATTCAACTCATGGTGCAGGCGATTCGGGATTTACGCACGCCGGTTCGTTCGCTGGATCTGCTGTTGAAGGCCGCGGATCTGATGGGGCAGAATATTTTTCAGCCGCCTTCGGTGAAGGGGTGGGACGGGGGGCGGGTGTGGATCAACACTTCGACGCTATTCATCCGGAAGAATATTCTGGTGTATCTGCTTGCGGGACGGCGGCCGGGGAAAAAAGGTCGGAAACGGGAAGGGGGCGAATATGATGCGATGCACTTGGTCGAGCATCTGCAAACGGATCAGGATCCGCCGGAGGTTCGCTCTGCGGTGGTTTCTCTGCTGCGCTTCACACTGGGGCAAGAACCACACGAAGAGCGGATTCGTCCTCTGGTGCAATTCGTCAACGATCGCGGGGGGAAATTGGACAACCGAATTCTGATCGCACTGCTTATGCTGATCACAGCCATGCCGGAGTACCAGTTATGCTAAGCCCACCCCCGGAAGTTACCCCCGGGAAGCTGCCCCCGGAAACTGCCCCCGGAAACTACCCCCGGATACCACTCTTGATAATGGTTCCACACAGAGAATTATGCCATGACCGATTCCAATTCATCTCCCTTCACTCGACGCCAGTTTCTGCATCAGGGGTTGACACTGGCCTCTCTGGCTGCGACCGCTCCGTTGTTTCTCGAGCGATCGGCTCGGGGGATGTTGTTGCCGGAGGGATCGCTGCTTTCTGCGCAGCCGGGTGTGCCGGAGGATCATGTTCTGGTGGTGGTGCAGTTGGGAGGGGGGAATGACGGGCTGAATACGGTGGTTCCGTTTGGAAGCCGGGAGTATTACACGGCCCGGCCCGGGTTGGCGATTCCGGCTCCCGGCCGAGGGACGAGCGATACGCCCGAAGTTTTGACGGTGGATCAGCAGGAGGGGATCGGGCTGCACCCGAGTCTGTCGGGATTCAAGGAATTGATGGATGAAGGCCAGGCGGCGATCATTCAGGGGGTGGGGTATCCGAATCCGAATCGGTCGCATTTTACTTCCATGGACATCTGGCAAACCGCCCATACCAATGCTCACGGCGATGGGTGGCTGGGACGCTATTTTGACAACACCTGCAAGGGAAGACCGGAGCCGGATGGGGCAATTGTGATCGGGCGCACGGCGCCGCTGGCGATGATCGGGGAGACGCAGAAGCCGGTGACTTTTGAGTCGGCGGATCTTTTTCGGTGGTCGGGGAAGGCGGTGCATAAATCGTTGGAGCAACCCTATGCCAAGATTACGCAGAGCGGGACTCTCAAGGGGGTGGATGAGGAAAGTCAACTGGGATTCCTGATGCGCACGGCTCTCGATGCGCAGGTGTCATCCGAGCGGATCCGGAAGGCCGTGGCTAAGCAACCACTGGTGCGCTATCCGCGCGGTCGTCTGGCCAACAATCTGCGCATTGTCGGCTCCATGATTCGCGATGGTTTGAAGACGCGGGTGTATTATGTTTCTCTGGGGGGATTCGATACGCATGCCAATCAAGCGGGGACTCATCAGCGGCTGCTGCGGCAACTGGGCGATTCGCTTAATGCGTTCCAGAAGGATCTTGCCGCCCAGGGGAATGGGGGTCGGGTGATGACGATGGTGTTTTCCGAGTTTGGTCGGCGGGTGACGCAGAATGCTTCGGGGGGGACCGATCATGGGTGTGCGGCTCCGCTGTATCTGGTGGGGGATATGGTGAAGCCGGGGCTGCTGGGGAATCATCCATCGATGGTGGATCTGGATCAGGGAGATTTGAAATTCACGGTGGATTTTCGGTCGGTCTATGCGGGGATTCTGGAGGATTGGATGGGGGC
>CAZLXE010000089.1:0-10144 GCA_964563005.1 uncultured Isosphaeraceae bacterium | reverse complement strand
CATGCACCCGCCACCATTCAATTGTTCGTTTCAATCCTTCCTCGAATCCGACCTGCGCTTCCCAGCCCAGGAGTTTCTTGGCTCGCTGGGTGTCGAGCATGCGTCGGGGTTGGCCGTCGGGCTTGGTGGGATCCCAGCGGATTTCTCCGGTGAAGCCCGTGAGTTTGGCGATCAACTCCACCAGATCCTTGATCGTGATTTCCATTGAAGTGCCGAGGTTGATGGGAATCGGCTCGTCGATCTCTTCCGTGATCCGGATGATGCCCTCGGCGGCGTCGTCCACATACAAAAACTCGCGGCTCACCTTCCCCGTCCCCCAGCACACCATGTGATCATCACCCTGCCGGATCGCAGTCTCGCATTTGCGGATAAGGGCGGGGATAACATGAGAGGAATGGGGGTTGAAATTATCGTTCGGCCCATAAAGATTAACGGGCAGAATGAATGCACCCGCCAAGCCATACTGTCGTTGATATCCATCCAGCATCACCATCGCGGCCTTCTTGGCGATGCCGTAGGGGGCATTGGTTTCCTCGGGATAGCCGGCCCAGAGGTCTTCTTCCTTGAAAGGCACGGGCGTGAACTTGGGATAGGCGCAGATGGTGCCGATCTGAACAAACTTGGCGATTTCGTTGATTCGAGCGTGTTCAATCAGGTGCAGGGCCATCGCCATATTGGCGTAGAAAAAGCGGCCGGGGTTATCCATATTCGCCCCGATTCCTCCCACTTCGGCCGCGAGATGGATGACGACATCCGGCGAGGCATCGGCGTACATCCGGGTTACGCCCTCCACCGTGGTCAGATCGTAATCCTCAATTTTGGGGATGAAAATGTCCCGGCATCCGCGCTCCTCGAGTTTGGCGCAGAGCACCTGGCCGAGGAAACCGGCCCCTCCGGTAACAACAACACGCTTTTGGGATAAATCCATGGGCATATACAATATCCTACCGACTCTCACCATTCCACGACTCAACCCCCCCGGTGGTTCACCAGATGGGCTGAAATCGACACAAATCCCCCCTTCTATCGTCGGCTGGATATGCTTCCCGCATCAGGATGGCTTTTTCCCAAGACCGAAAAAAGAGCCGTTTCCGTGAATCCCGCCTCCCGAACGACCGATTCACTACGATACCTCATGAATCCCGCGCTTCAGTCATTGAGCATTGAAGCCACTTCGATCGGAGACCGCCATGGCCACCAATGGAAAACGAGCCCTCATCACCGGCATTACCGGACAGGACGGGAGTTACCTCGTCGAATTGCTCCTGAGCAAGGGATACGAAGTACACGGCATCATCCGCCGCTCTTCCAGTTTCAACACCCAGCGATTGGACGGCATCTACCAGGATCCCCATGAATCGGGAGCACGGCTGATGCTCCATTATGGCGATCTCACCGACGCCAACTGCCTCGCCTCACTGATGCGCAAGGTGAAACCCACTGAGGTGTATAACCTCGGGGCCCAGAGCCATGTGCGGGTGAGTTTCGATGTACCCATTTACACGGTAGATACGGTGGCAGGGGGGGCGATCAAACTGCTGGAGGCGGTGCGGGATTTTCAGCAGGAATCCGGCTATCAGATTCGGTACTATCAGGCGAGTTCCTCGGAGATGTTCGGTCTGGTGCAGGAAGTGCCGCAGACTGAGACCACGCCGTTTTATCCCCGTTCACCCTACAGTTGCGCCAAGGTGTTCGCCCATTGGATCACCGTGAATTACCGGGAGTCGTATGACATGCACGCCTCCTGTGGCATTCTGTTCAATCACGAGTCGCCCCGCCGGGGAGAAACCTTCGTAACCCGCAAGATCACCCGGGCAGTCGGCCGCATCAAACTGGGCATGCAGGACAAACTGTATCTGGGCAATCTCGATGCCCAGCGCGACTGGGGCTATGCCGGGGACTATGTGGAAGCGATGTGGTTGATGCTCCAGCAGGAAAAGCCGACGGATTTTGTGATTTCCACGGGAAAAATGATTACCGTGCGGGAGTTCTGCGATAACTGCTTCGCCCATGTGGGATTGAACTATAAGGATTATGTCGAAATCGATCCCCGCTATTTTCGTCCCGCCGAAGTGGAGCAGTTGCTTGGAGACTGCTCGAAGGCCAAAACCATGCTCGGCTGGGAAGCAAAAACCACGGTCGACCAACTGGCCAAGATGATGGTCGATGCGGACATGGAAATCGCCCTGCAGGAAAAAACCCTGCGCGATGCGGGGCATAAGATTCCGGTTTCCGCCGGGCATGAATAATCGGCAGTTGGTGGATTGAAGGGTGTGTCTTCCGATCAGGAAATGTTGTGATCCTGAAGTGCATCCCATTCCTCCGGCGTATTCACATTCAAAAGCCGATCCGCCCGCCCTCGATCCACCTTGAACACGGATGGTTTCATTTTTTCCAGAACTCCACCCATGCTGAGGATTCTTTGTTGAATCTGATTTTGCACCAATGACAATGCATCGCTGGAAATTCGCAGCGGAAATGGCTCCGGGCGATCTCGATCCGGTTTCTGAAACACGGTGGCGAGCCGGTGATTCGGTTTTGTCAGTTGGACCAACAAATCTGCGGTGACCAGCGGCATATCACAGGTCACCACCAGATATTCATCATCCAACCCACTGGCCAGCAAAGATTCCAACCCCCCCAATGGCCCGATTCCGGAGGATAGATCAGGAAGATGCTGATATTGAGGCAATTCCTCAATGACCCCCAAAATCACGATCTGCCGGGAAAAACCCTCCAGCATTGCTGCCACATATTCGATCATCATCCGTCCATCAGGAAGGCGCCGGGCATGCTTGGGCTGTCCCATACGGGAACTCTGACCACCAGCGAGAATAGCGGCGGTATGAGGCCAGGCGCGGTTGTTCGTGTGAGTCATCAAGGCACTCTATCTGGTCCAAACCAGGAATAAACGAAAAATTCGGGTTTATTACAGAAAACGCTCTCGAATCTGCTCCCCCGGCTGAAGAGAGCGGTATAACAATTTCAACGCCCATCGATGTTCGGCGGGCATCACGACTACTATTGGTCTGAGCAAAGGAACACGATCATGAAATACGGCATCAAAGCATTGGGATTCTGTGCGGTGGCCGGTCTTGCGTATCTCGCAGGCCAGTCGAATCTGGTCGGATTGGATTCGAGCGCAGTATACGCCCAGGACGGACATGAAGGACACGATTATGACGGCCAGGAGATGGATCCCGGCATGGAACAGATGATGCAGGCCATGGCGCCGGGGAAGAATCACGCGTATCTCAAGCGAATGGAGGGAGAGTGGGAAGGAACGGTCACCATCTGGATGGATCCGAAGGCAGAACCCATGGTCATGCCCGGCACCGCAACCCGGGAATTTATTCTCGGCGGCCGCTACCTTCGCGAAGAAGTTACTTCAGAATCCGGGTTCGGAATCTTTAAGGGACTCGGCTTCATCGGCTACAACAATCAGGACGGGCAATACGAATTTGCGTGGATGGAAAACATGTCCACCGCCATCATGCATGGCACCGGGCAATTCAATCCGGATACGAAAGTCATGACCACCTCCGGCTCAATGCGCGACCCCATGTCCGGACGCATGGTTACCCGGCGCGGCCACCTCGATCTCTCCGATCCGAATCGCCATGTCTTCAAGGAATATGCCAACGACGCCACCGGGCGCGAATTCCTTACCTTCAAAGGCGTATTCGAGCGCGTCGAAAAGGATTGAGCCGAAGGGCAAATACATCCCAGTAGCAACTGCTGATTCCATGATCGATCAGCCCACACCGCGACCTCTTGGTCGCGGTTTTTATCACTGTTCAGTCGCTGGGGGAATCGCCTATGCCCCGGCCGGTGCGGAAATCGCCCTGGCGTAAATAGGAGCGCGGACGCAGGCGGCGTATCCTGCCCAGATGAACAACAGGCCGACAAATTCACCCACATAAAGGGCCTCAACCATGCCCGCCTTGGCCATGCCTCCCCCGATCCCGGGGAGAATGGCCCCGATGGCGATGAGGGTGTTGCCAAGGGCGCGATGTCCCGAATCACCCATCTTTGAGTAGCGCACCGCGCTCCAAATCGCCCCGCCGATGAGGAAAATCACCGCGTACAGATTGATGATCGGGGTCATCAGGCGAAGCCAGGTCCAGGCGATAACCGCGCCTCCCGGCTTGTGGGGCAGGAATGCCTCGTGATTGACCGGAGAAAGGATGACGAGGATGGAAATGATCAGAATAAAGGGCAGGGTTATCAGGGTGAGCCGGTGGGCTGTTTTCCGGTTCAGGAGGAGATACACCGTTCCCTGGGCCAGGGGATACCCGCCGAGCAATGCTCCCGCCACATACCAGGCCTTGGTGAGGGCGATGGTGTTTCCGTTCAGGGTGATCGCGCTTTCAAGGGCGGTGCCCAGACCGTAGCAGAACACGCCGATCGTCCACCACATCAGATGTAAACTTTGCCCCCGCGACAGGTATCGGTGCAACAGAATGATGAAGAACACGATGGCCAGCCCGGTGGTGCCGAGGGGAAGATAATGAACGGATTGGAGGTCAGGCAAAGCGATTCATCCTTGAATGGGGTCGGGATCAGTATCAGTCCTGGAGCAGGCCGATTTATTCCCGGCGGCGTCGCCCCCGAGAGAAAAAGACGCCCGACATGACCAGAAGCAATCCACTTCCGGGGGCGGGAATGACGGAAATACGATCGATGTCAAAGGTCACATCGGGAGCGAAACCCGCCAGACCCACGGGGACGACGAGACCGAGTTGCAGATTGCCGATATTGCCGAACGCGGCCTCGAAGGTTCCGGGAGGGCCTTCCGGGAACATCAGGGGATTGCCCGCGTCAATACTGAAAGTAACTTGAGTCCAGGTGTTCGGCATCACCGGCACCAGCGAAAGACCTGCGACTCCGGGGAAGTTGGCTGGCGTGGCAAAGCGGGTGAAAAAAGTCAGGGGATCGGTGAAATCGTGCCGCACCCAGAAACTGAATTCACTGATCCCGCTGCTCAACCAGTCACCCGCGAACGCCCCACCACTGGCTCCGGAAGCCGCCTGTCCCCGGCTGAACAGGACATTATCATTCTCGAAGGAAGTGGAAAAATTAACGGCGGAGGTGATATACCCATCGCCTGCACCGCTTACCCCGCCCGAGGAAATCCAGTTCATGGGGATTCCCGAAGGGTCAGTCCAGTTCGAGTTGTTGAGGTCAAAATCTTCTGTGAACGGAAGAACAGTCTGCCCGGAGGCGGGGTGGATCAATGCGGCGAAGATGAAGAGAGGGACGGTTTTGAGGCAGAGATGCTTTTTCATTCTCAAGCTCCTGAGTGAGGGGTGGGGGGGAATCGAATCGACAACGCCGATTCGGGTCAGGTACCAAAGGCATTGAGTACTTCAACGAGATCGTCAATGTTTACGAGACCATTGTCATTAATGTCAGCCGGGCAGCAGTTACAGATCTGCCCGAATCCGTTGAGGACGGTCACCAGATCGTCAATATTGACGAGGCCGTTCCCGTTGGTGTCGGCGGGTTGGAAAGGGAGATCTTGAATTGTCACCGAAAGTTGCAAGCCAGCGGGGTCGGCCAGTCCAAAGACCACTTCCAGTGACTCCTTCATATAAAATTCGGGCCACCCCAGATCACCTCCCACCAGTGGCGGAACAAAGGCCATTCCCGGCTGCAGCGCAAAGTGCAACGATGAAATCGTCAATCCGAGATACCCATCCCGCAGCGCCGTCTTCAGATAACACTGAATGTCCGGGTCATTCACATCCACGGCAAAGGTAAAGGTCGTATCGGCAGGCACAAAAGTCCCCGGCGTAACCTGGGCAACGCCGACCGCGAAGGGATTCACCTCAAATCCATCCAGCACATTGTTCGACACATCAATCAGTTGGCCCGCCTCATACGCGGCGGCATAGGCGTTCCGGGTGCGCTCCGGGGCGGCAAAGGGAAACGGCCCCGTTTCTCCAAAGGTTGCCGGCGTGAAACCATTTCGGAAATCAACGCCCGTAAGAATAAGGGGACGACCGGGATCGTCATCGGGAAGATTGATATGCGTAAGAAATGAATCGTAAGTGGAATCGTATTGAAACAGCCCGCCCACCTTGTTCACGATCGTCACCGTCAAGGCGGAGATGGCATACCGTCCACGATGGAGGCCGGGCGTGATGTCCCCCTGCGTTTCGAAAGTTATCAGCGTCTGGCCATCGCGATCATCGAACAATTCTCCCTGGAGTTGTTCGATCGAACCAAACGATGGCGAAGTGGGGCGCGATCCCACCGTACCGTTGAAAGGATAATTCCAACGATCGAAAGTGGGGACCGGTGCATTCAGCACGACATCGGTGGCCGGGGCCAGTTGAACACAGGCCGCAACGATTCCGAAAACAGTCAGGGAACGCAAGGAGGGAACGATGGAAATGCGTGGGGTATTCATGGTTCTTATTCCCCGCAGGGGAAGTGATTTGGAGCCGGCAAACGACCGATAAATAAAGAATAACAAGAGTTAATAACCAGTGTGGAACAGAAAAAATTCTTTGAGAATCGACTTGACTTTGTGAAACTTTGCACAATCATATGACTCCCCGATCAGGAAGTCCAGATCGCATAGAAATTTTTTTCTCAGTAGGATCGCCCCCCATGATGCTCCATCTTTCCCCCTCGTACTCCTCCCGAAATTGCCGTCCTGTCTCTCGCGCATTTACATTGGTTGAAATGCTGGTGGTGTTGGGAGTGATGGCCTTGCTGATAGGGATCATTTTTCCCGTGCTTTCCACGGTGCGGAACCAGGCGAACCGAACCGTGGAGATGGCGGCCGCCCGCTCTCTGATGGTCGCCTATACCAACTACGCCGCCGTGAACAAAGACCAGGTGATGCCCGGCTATCTCGAAGGAATGTATGTCCGCGACCAGACCGGCCATCAGGTGGAAGGCCTCACCGGAGCCCGCTATCCCTGGCGACTGGCTCCGTTTCTCGATTACAACTGGCTCGGCCTCTACAAAAACATTCAGGCCGAAAACTTCGAAACCTTCCAGTACAACGATCAGGAAACTTACCGCTATCTCATTTCGCTCTATCCCTCTCTGGGGTTGAACACCGCGTTTGTCGGCGGAGACAGTCGTCATTCCGGTTTCCTCACCCGGCCGGAAGGGGGCGGCCCATATCTCTACGACATCACCGGGATGTTTTATGTACGGCGCACTTCAGAAGTGAGCCAACCCAATCGGCTGATGGTGTTCTGCTCCGCCCGGGGACGCGATCCCTTCTCCACCAATGACATCTCAATAGAAGAGGGCTATTTCTATGTGCTCTCCCCCTACTGGCTGCCCAACGAAGACCTGCGATGGAAGGAAAGTTTTGCCCTCGCCGACGAGCCATCTGAATACGGCTTCGTCGCTCCCCGCTATCAGGATGAGGCGGTGGTGGCCCTGTTCGATGGCCATGTGGATTCGTTCACCGAAAATCAACTCAAGGACATGCGCCATTGGGCCAACGGAGCCAGTAAACAGGATTGGCGATTGGGTGATCCCTAAAACCACTTCCCTTATGAAATAATTATTCCGTCCCTGGGCAAAGTATCCCAGCATAATCTTTGTAATACCAAAGCGTTACAAGTTTTTGCGGCGATCGGCTCGAACGAATCCCCAGAGTGTTTTTCGGCTCAACTCGATGGAGGATGGACAGAATGCCGAGAAACCCAGAGTAATTTTCCCATTCCGGGGAGCAGGAATCGGCCGTGGTTTTCACCAGTTTTGCCTATTTTATTTTTCTCGCCGTAATCGTGGCCGGGCACTGGCTGCTGCCGGGAAAGTTGGGGCGAAACCTCTGGCTGCTCGCGGGGAGTTATTTTTTCTTCGGCTACATCCATCCCTGGTTCTGTCTGCTCATCGCCGCCTCGACCATCGTGGATTACCTCTGCGGCCTGGGGATGGAAAAGTGGACTCACCGGAAGCGGCTGTTTCTGATCGTGAGTCTCGCCGCAAACCTGGGCCTGCTCGGGTTCTTCAAGTATTTCAACTTCTTCGCGGATGAGTGTATCGCGGCGATCAACGGGCTGGGATTCGATGCTCACCCCCTGACCCTGCGAATCTTCCTCCCCGTGGGAATCTCGTTCTACACCTTCCAGACCCTGAGTTACACCATCGACATCTACCGGGGGCAGGAAAGACCCCGACGCAACTTCGTGGACTTCGCTCTCTTCGTCGCCCTCTTCCCCCAACTGGTTGCAGGGCCGATCGAGCGGTCGCAGAGACTATTGCCGCAGGTAGAAAATGCGCGGAGATGGAGTTGGTCGTTCGTGGGCGAGGCGTGGCCGCTGTTCATTCGGGGCTATGTGAAGAAAATGGTGATCGCGGACAATATCTCCATTTATGCCGACAAAGTGTATGGCTTGGAGCAGCCCTCACTCTTCCTCCTCGCGGCCGGAACCCTCGCCTTCGCCGTCCAGATCTACGCGGATTTCTCGGCCTATACCGACATCGCCCGGGGATCAGCCCGGCTGTTGGGTTTCGATTTGATGGAAAACTTCCGCTCCCCCTATCTCGCCATTTCTCCCTCGGATTTCTGGCGCCGGTGGCATATCTCTCTCTCCACCTGGATTCGGGACTATTTGTACATCCCCCTGGGCGGATCGCGGGTCACCAGCAAGTTCCGCTTCGGACTCGTAGTGGGAATCACCTTCCTCCTCGCCGGATTATGGCACGGGGCGGCCTGGCATTTTGTGGCCTGGGGGCTGTTCCACGCAATCATCCTGTTCATCTATCACGCATTAGGATTCAGCGGCAAGTGGACCCCCGCCCCCGGAATTAAGTTTAAGAATTTTCTCGCGTGGGCCGTCATGTTCACTTTAACCATGCTCGGCTGGATGATCTTCCGCACCGACAACCTGGCCTGGCTAGCGCAGGTGTTCGGACCCGAGCGCCAGATAGGAATGAATGGCGATTCATGGGTCGTCGGCATCACCATCATGGCTCTGGTGGGGCTGTATTCCCTCCCCCTCTTCGTGCTCATGGGGCTGGATCGCCTCGCCCCCCACAAACGCTGGCTCCACAACCTCACCTACGGCATATTCCTCGTATTAATCCTCATCCTCGGCCGTGAAGGCGGACAGGATTTCATCTATTTTCAATTCTGATTCCTCATGAAGAAAACCGTAATCCATCTCGGCCTGATTCTTCTCCCCCTCCTCCTCGTGCATGCCCTGTGGTGGGCGCCTGCGACCTCAGCGGTGGAGCGGGGACCAGTCCCCGAGGCCAATTCGGAACGGATCAAGTTCGAAAAATTGCTGGCCCAGGTGAAACCCGAAGTGGTGCTGCTGGGTTCATCGATCGTGCGAAAAAATTTCAATGTGGTGCGGCTGAGCGATCATCTGGGCAAGAAAACCGTCAAGGTGGCCCGCGACGCCATCGGCTCGGCCTGGCTGTATTTAACTTTGAAAAATGTAATTCTGGAGGCCGATCCCCTTCCGGGGGTAGTTGTGGTGTGCTTCCGGAACTACAACCTCACCATTCCCGATTACCGGGTGCGGGGCCGGCGAAAATGGTTGATTGACGACATGGCCGGTGACCATGAGCCGTGGCTGGATCGCCTCGCCTATCTTCAGGGAATGGATGGGCCGCACTATGCCCTCTATCGCTGGAGCCGGGCCTACCGGGAGCGGACCCGGATCAAGACGCGGCTGGATGGAGCGGTCAAAAATGCAGTGGATTCGCTCCTGGCAGCAGCCGGTCAGACAGATTCCCGGGGTATCGACGAGGCCATCGGACGGGTGTTCGCCAATGAGCGAATGCGGCCGGGCCTGCTCAATGAGGTGCAGAATCAAGTACCGGCAGGGGATCAGGGAACCCTCATCACCGATTTCAACAAGGCCCTGCCGCGATCATTCCTCCCCGAAATGATCCGTCTGGCCCAAGAAAAAGGCGTACGCCTGATCTTCGTCCGCATGAAAACCCGCCAGCACGCCACCCCCGGAATTGAAGGCAAACAGAACGAGCGGTTGGTCGCCTACATTCAGGACATGCGCCAATACCTTGAATCCCGGGGATTGCCGTTCATCGACTTCACCGACGAACCCCGCATCAAATACGAACACTACGACTACAACGACTACTTCATCAAAGGCACCGGAACCCGGCTCATCACCGACCTCCTGGCGGAGCGGCTGGG
>CAZLXE010000088.1:0-10157 GCA_964563005.1 uncultured Isosphaeraceae bacterium | reverse complement strand
TTGCCGGCGTTGATGAGGTCGGGGTCGAGTTGATCTTCGGTGGGGAACGGCCCCATGCCGAGGAGGCCGTTTTCGGACTGGAGCCAGACGGTCATGCCTTCGGGGATATGGTTGGCGACGAGGGTGGGCATGCCGATGCCGAGGTTGACATACATGCCGTCCTGGAGTTCCTGGGCGGCTCTTTTGGCGATCTGGTTGCGGTCGAGGGGCATGGAGGGATTTCCGGGTGAATAGAGGGTTTGGGGAGAGAAGGGGTATGGTAATCGAGGATGGGGGTTTGAGGGCGATCAGGGCAGATGTCGGAAACGGGCGGGAAGGGGACAAGTCTGGTTTCGGTTCATCGGTACAATGGGAAACGCTTTCTTTTAGGTTTGATTTGGAAAGGAATATTCCATGCGTCTTTTTGCCACTCTTATTTTCACGCTGTTGCTGGTTACGGGTCGGGGGTTCGGGCAGGTTGAATTTACGGATGAGGTGTTTTCGTATGATGCGGGGCATCCGGCGGGGGGATATTGGGTGGGGGAAGTGCTGCCGGAGAGCGGGAGCCGGGTGTTTGCGGCGTTTCTGGCGGAGCGGGATGCGGAAAAGGGAGGGGAGTGGGCGGTTTCGTTGACGAGTTTGATGGCAGGGGCGGTGAATTCGGCGTGTGAGAAGGTTAAGGAGGAGGGGTCATCGTTTGGATTCAGTTTTGTGTTGGGAAATCGGGAACTGCGGTTCGAGGGAGTGATGGCGGAGGATGGGCAGCGGTTCGAGGGGAAGGTGCTGCAACTCAAGGATGGGGTGGTGGATGAAAAGGATATTTCGTTTGTATTCGGGCGGGCGCTGCGGGCGGCCGAAGTGGATGATGCGATGGCGTTTACGGGGGAAATCAGTGCGATGGGGGCGAAGATGGGGATGACGATTGTGCTGGGTCATACGCCGGGCGGGAACTGGGTGGGGCATCTGGATGTTCCGGTGCAGGGTTTGCGGGAGTATCCTTTTGTCAATCTGCGGGAAGATGAGGAGGGTGTTCTAGTCATGATGCTGCCGGTGCCGGGGGGGGCTTCGATTGAAGTGTCACTGGATGAGGGGCAGAAGAAGATGACGGGAGTATTTAAACAGAGTGGGATGGAAATGGCGATTGATTTTGCCCGTGATGAGGATTATGCCTATCGGGAGATGGTGCGGCCGCAGAATCCGGTGCCGCCTTATCCGTATCGGGAGCGGGAGATTGAGGTGGAGCATCCGGAGGGGTTTGTGCTGGCGGGGACGCTGACCTTGCCGGAGGAGGAGAAATTCGGGGTGGGGCCTTATCCGGTGGCGGTGATGATTACGGGTTCGGGGCAGCAGGATCGGGATGAATCACTGATGGGGCATAAGCCGTTTCTGGTGATTGCGGATTATCTGACGCGGCGGGGGATTGCAGTCATGCGGTATGACGATCGGGCGGTAGGAGGATCGGGAGGAGGAGAGACGCTGGAAACGGCGACCACGGCGGATTTTGCCACGGATGCGCTGGCGGTGGTGAATTTTCTGAAGACGGTGAAGGAGATTGACGCGGGGCATATCGGGCTGATCGGGCACAGCGAAGGGGGGATGATTGCTCCATTGACAGAACAGATGACAGATGCAGGCGTGATAGATTTCATGGTGTTTCTAGCCGGGCCGGGAGTGTTGTGTAAGGATTTATTGGTAAAGCAGACGGAGTTGGGATGGATGGCGATGCTGGGAGCGGATGAGTCGGTGGCTCGGGAACACGGACTGATGTACTCGGACATTCTTCAGATGGTGATGGACGGGGCAGACGAAGAAACAATTGTGGATCAGATGGTGATGCTGTTGGAAAAACAGCGGGAGGCGGGCTATGTGCCGGAGGGGGGATCGGCGGAGAATGATCGGGCGGCGATGACCACCCAGGTGAAGGCCCTGGATGGGGCGTGGTTTCATTATTTTCTGGCGTTTGATCCGGCGCCGGTGTTGCGGAAAGTTCGGTGTCCGGTGTTGGCGTTGAATGGCACGAAGGACTTGCAGGTGTGGCATGAGCAGAATCTGGATGCGATCAAGCGGGTGATGAAGAAGGCGGGGGGGGACATCACGACGATTCGCTACGAGGGATTGAATCATTTATTTCAGCCCGCGGTAACGGGGGCAATTTCGGAATATGCCCTGATCGAGACTACTTTTGACGAGCAGGTGCTGGAAGATATGGCGGGGTGGATTTTGAAAAAAGTTGCAAAACCCGAGCATACACGGCGGGAATCCAAGCCCTCGGTGCGGAGTGGATTGGCCGATTAAATGTGGATGTTTTTGAGTACGGAATGGCGGGAAATCGCAGGGTTTGATATCCTGTGGGGATGACCCATCAACTGCTCGAAAAAACCGATCTTTTTGCTGACCCCCGAGTGGTGGACCACGCCACGGCGGGCGATGACTGTGTAATCTCCTTTAATCCGGCCACAGATGAGCCGATTGCGGCGGTGAAGTTGGATACGGTGGCTGATTATCATGCCGCCGTGGAGCGGGCGCAGGTGGTGCAGCGGCACTGGCGGATGTTGCCGGCTCCGAAGCGGGGGGAACTAGTGCGGCGAATGGGGAATGCATTTCGGGAGCAGGAAGTGCCCCTGGGGGAACTGGTGTCGCTGGAAATGGGAAAGATTCGGGCGGAGGGCATCGGGGAGGTGGTGGAGTGCATCGATATCGCCGATTTTGCGGTGGGATTGTCGCGGCAGTTGTATGGCTTGACCATTCATTCGGAGCGACCGTTTCACCGGATGTATGAACAGTGGCATCCGCTGGGGACGATCGGGATTATTTCGGCGTTCAATTTTCCGGTGGCGGTGTGGGCGTGGAATGCGATGCTGGCGGCGGTGTGCGGGGATGCGATGATCTGGAAGCCGAGTCTGATTACGCCGCTGACGGCGATTGCGATGACGAAAGTGGCTCGGGAAGTGATGGGGAATCAGGATATTTTCTGCCCGCCGGAGGGTGATCCCTGCGATCTCTTCGGGCTGGTGATTGGGAAGGATGATGAAGTCGGGGAAACGATGACGGCGGATCGACGGCTGCCTTTGATCAGCGCTACAGGTTCCTGCCGTATGGGTCGGCATGTGGGGGAACGGGTGGCGGCGCGTCTGGGGAAATCATTGCTGGAACTGGGGGGGAACAATGCGATGATCATCATGCCGGATGCGGATCTGGAGTTGGTGACGCGAGGGGTGCTGTTCGGAGCAGTGGGTACGGCGGGGCAGCGGTGTACTTCCACACGGCGGCTGTTTTTGCATCAGGATATTGCAAAGACGGTGACGGAGCGGCTGGTGAAGGCGTATGCAAGCGTGCCGATCGGTGATCCGTTGGATTCTTCAACCCTGATGGGGCCACTGATTAATCAACAGGCGGTGGATCAGATGAAATCCTCCATCGAGCAGGCGGTTGGTGAGGGATGTACCGTGTTGTGCGGAGGGGTGGAGGGGATTGATAAGTTTGCCGGCTCGCCCGGAAATTTTGTGGAGCCGACGATTATCCAGGTGCCGAAGGGGAAGAATCCCAAGGTCGTGCAGGAGGAAACTTTCGCCCCGATTCTTTATGTGTTCGAGTTCGATGATTTCGAGGCGGTGATGGAGATGCACAATTCGGTGAATCAGGGATTGTCGAGTTCCATCTTTACCGGCTCAGTACGCTCGGCGGAGCGATTCCTCTCTCATGCGGGTTCGGACTGTGGTATCGCCAATGTGAACATCGGCACAAGCGGGGCGGAAATCGGGGGGGCATTCGGCGGAGAAAAGGATACGGGGGGCGGGCGGGAGTCCGGCTCCGATGCCTGGAAGGCATATATGCGGCGACAGACCTGTACGATTAACTGGGGGGATGATCTGCCGTTGGCCCAGGGAATTACCTTCGGGGACTGAGGAGATGATTGATTATTCTATTGGAAAGTACTGAGTATGAATCCATCGGTCAGTGAGTTCGCGTCCAATGGATGTCCCCGGGATACGACGCCTGCGGCTCAAAGAATGTATTTTGAAACGCTCCGAAAGATGCCGGGCGTTCAACGGGTGCAGATGGCGTTTCAACTCAGCAACGACATGCGGGCTCGGCTGGAGGCCGGGGTGCGATTTCGACATTCAGATTATGATGAGGAACAAGTGCGTCTGGCGACGGTTCGCTTGATGCTGGGGCAATTACTTTTTAATAAAGTGTTTCCAGGTTGTGAGGTCATCCCATGATTCAGTCAGATAGTTTTGACTGATAATCCTTATTAATGTCGATCCGGAAGGATAAGGAGGAGGCGGAGGGTGCCGTCTTCTTCGGGATGGGCAGGGGGTAATTCGAGCACGATGATGGAATCCGGAGTGGGCAGGGTAATCTCTGTTTTAATTTGTCTTTGATCCGCACCTTGTTTGGTTTGGGCGTTGATCTGTAAAGAGAGTAAACCGGATTCCGCATCCTGATGAGGTTGGAGGGAGAGGCGAAACTCGGTTTCATCATCGGTGGTTTCAATTTCACCTTTCTGGTCCAGGGCGACAATCAGATCGGCCCGCCAGATATTGAGGGTTTTTTCTTCGCGGAGGATGCTGAGGACGAAGCGGCGAGAGGACTTGCCGTATCGTCGGGACAATCGTTCGACGGTTGTTCGCGGGACATCCACGATTCGGGCTTCCACCGATAAAGCAGTGGGATTCATCTGGCGGAGGCGATCGAGGGCATGGCGGAAACGACGGTGGGTGCGGGGAGGAGCAGTGATGAAGAGCAATCCGTTGCGTTCGCTTATTTTGGCATTGGTTCCGCCGAATTCTACCCATGCGTCTGGATCGATGTGATAACTAATGAGGCGCATGAGTTCTTCGCCGGGCGTGAGGGGGGTGAAGCCAGCCGATTCTGATTCTTCGCTCTCCTTGTTTTCGAGTTGATCCGGGGAATCATCGGAGAGTTTTTCGGCGGGGTCGGGCGGGGGTTGGAGGGCGGGTTGCTCGCTTTGGAGCCGCTGGAGGGTCGATTCGTCCTGCAGGAGGGAGCGGATGTCGTAGATATCGGTGAGGGACATGGGAGCGGTGGCTTCGGGGGAGGTGAGCACGACGAGACCGGCGTGGATTTCCCAGGTGGGACGGTCGAACTCATCACCCAGTTGCAGCACGATGGCGCTGAACAGGTTGGAGATGCTGCCGTGTCGTTGGTGGAGGGAAATAGGGGCATCCGGGGTGACGCCCAGGCGATCGAGGGTCCTCCAATCGGCCCGGGCGGGAATAGAGGAACGATCGTTGAGATCGGCCAGCACTTCACGCAGGGGAGCTTCGTCGTAGGACACTTCAAGGGAGGTGGTGCTCATCTGATCAAGGAGGGTGAAGGCCTCATCGAGGGGGGTGGTTTGGGCCTGAGTGGCCGCCGCGAGCAGCAGGGTGAGGATGCGCCCGGTGCGGAGCATAAAAGGGGTCATCTTGATATTGAGCATATTCATTCAACCAGAGTAATAGGGATGGGATGCAGCGGTCGGGGTGGTGAATTGCCTTTGGGACTTGACGATTCAGGGTAGCGAGATGACCATGCCTCTGCTTGCTGCCGCGTACTCGAATTTTTCTGTCAGGAGATCTCCATGCCCGCATCCCGTGCTATGTTTGCCGAATTCATCGGAGCGTTCGCCCTTATGTTTGTGGGGGGAGCGGCGATCATCGGGACAGGGGGTGAAAACCTCCTCGTCATTGCGTGTGCGCATGGATTGATCCTGGGAATAATGGTCACCGCAACCATGCATATTTCGGGAGGTCAACTCAATCCGGCGGTGTCGGTTGCGTTGGCGACGATCAGGAAGCAATCGTGGAGCCAGGCGGGGATTTTTGTGGTGGCTCAGGCGATAGGGGCGGTAGCGGCAGCGGCGATTCTGAAGGCGACTTTTCCGGATTGGGATGCTGTGAAACTGGGGGCGACACTGGGGTCGCTCAGTACCGGGGCCGAGGCGAGCGTAGGCACGGTGTTGGTTCTGGAATTCATTGCCACCTTCTTCCTCATGTTTGCGGTCATGGGAACTGCGGTGGATGTTCGGGGCGTGGGGAAGACGGCGGCGGTGGGGGGGTTCGCCATCGGGCTCACTGTCTGTGCAGATATCCTTGCGATCGGGCCGCTGACCGGAGCATCGATGAATCCATCCCGGTCATTCGGGCCTGCCCTCGTGGGCGGGTATTGGGATATACAGTGGTTGTATTGGGTGGCGCCGATTCTGGGGGCGATCTGTGCGGCGGTGTCGTATCGGCTGATTCTGATGGAGAAAAGCGAGTAGAAGGGTATTAAAAAAAGACGGCCGAATCGGCCGTCCTGTTGGGTTGGATTCTGGAGGTTGGATTTTTTTACCCGGTTTTCTGGAGGCGGCGTTCTTTTCTCGCTTCCCGCTTTTTGCGGAAGAAGTCTTTGAGGAGTTGGCTGCAACGGCCGGCGAAGACCCCCTTGATGATTTCGACTTCGTGGTTGAGTCGGTTATCGGTCGCGATGCGGTAGAGTGATTCGCAACCGCCAGCCTTGGGGTCGGTGGCCCCGTAGATCATGCGGCTGAGACGGGCGTTCACGAGGGCTCCCGCGCACATGGGGCAAGGTTCGAGGGTGACGGCGAGGGTGCAGCCGGTGAGCCGCCAGTCGCCGAGAACCTTGCCTGCCTGGGAGATGGCCATGAGTTCGGCGTGGGCGACGGGATCGGTGGTGGATTCGCGGAGGTTATAGGCCTCGGCGATAATCTTATTTCCCTTGTAAACGACGGCACCGACGGGTACTTCATCAATGGCCGCGGCCTGTTCGGCAAGCTTGATTGCCCGGGCCATCATGGCGAGGTCAATCTTGGTCACATCGGGATGTGAATGGGTGGTCAATTGCATCTCCGGCATATCTTTTGGCTCCGACTCCGCTCTGGTCAAATCGTCTTTCTCAGGGACGGTTGATGTCCGAAAAAGTTTTTTCAGCACCTTCAGGTACGGCATCATTCGTCCTCCTTTCCATCGGACTCATCACTCTGGAACTGGTCTAATGGTTGGGTTCTCCCTGACGGGTAGTCGGTTTGTGCCGTGTCGTTCGACTGGTCAAACGGGGGGGTTGCCTTATCGGTAGAACGGGAGTTGAATATACGCCAGGGGCGTAGCGTTCCCTCTGCAACGGCAGATGCGGGAGCGATTCTCAAGAGCAAAATACCCAGTTCATACAGGCCATACAGAGGGATAAGCATGACGATCATGGAGACCACATCGGCGGGGGTGAGCAGCGCGGAAAGGATGGCGCAGATGAGGAGGGCGTACTTCCGGTTACGATGAAACCATGACGGCTGGGCAAGGCCCATCCAGCCCAGTAATACGATGACGAGGGGCATCTGGAAGGCGATTACGATGCCGAGGAACAAGAGGAGTACGAAGCTGATGTAGATGCTTAAGCGGTAGGACTGGCCAACTCCCACCGTTTGCGATCGAAGCACTTCCAGTGTAATCACGGTTCCATCCGGCTCAGCAACAGCAGCATAGAGGGTCATTTCGGGCACGAGCAGCCAGATATCGCCAGAAGATATCTCACTGGGAGGGCGAGTCCGAATTTGAGTATCGGGCTGTCCGGAAAGAATGGCTTCAACCCGGGCATCCAATGGGGGTGAAGCGACCGGCTGGCTGAGATTGGTCCCGAAACTGACAAGGACGAACAACATAAGGGGGAGCATGACCCAGTACATCAGAGCGATGCCGCTGGCGGTGAGAATAGCGCTGCCGGGGATCAGAAAATGGACGAAGCGGCGTTCCTGGACATAAAGTCCGGGGGCGATAAACCGCCACGCCTGCCAGAGGAGCCAGGGAGCGGAAACAATGATGGCGGCAATGATGCTGAGTTTAAGTTTGGTGACAATGACTTCGGCCGGACCAAGGGCCTGGAGGGTGGGATCCAGATTGTGAGCGAGCATAGCCCGAACATGAGGGATCCGCAGCCAGTTTATGAGCGTATCACTGAAGGAGAAGGTTATTATGGCAACGGGAATGGGGAAAATCAGGGCCAGCAAGAGCCGCGTACGAAGTTCATCGAGGTGATCGCCGAAGGTCATGGTGCCGGGTGAAGAGGGGGACATGGAGAATAATTTGGGCGGAATTGGCGAACTTGGGGGAAAAAAGAGGGAAGTTGGATCACTTTGTGGGATTTTGAGACTGAAACTGTAGCCCCGGAGCATCCAGAATGACAATGGCCGACGAGTATCGTACCGAGGTAGACCTGGTTGAGCGGGCCAGAACCGGCGACCGATCCGCCCAGCAGGAATTATGGCGAACCCATCGAAGGTGGGTGGCGGCGATCATACTGGCTCATCGGCCCAAAGAAATTGATGTGGATGACCTTATGCAGGAAGTGGCCCTGAAATTGATTCTGAAAATTCACACCCTGAGGGATCCGGCACTGTTCCGGCCGTGGATGCGACGGACGATTATCAATATCTGTAGGGGGACGGCCCGGAGTCTGCGTCCCACACTGTCGCTGTCCGGCGGAGATTCTTATTCGGAAAACGGAGAGAATGGATTGACCCCCGTATCGCAGGATGGAATGCCTGCCGACAGTGTCGATAGTCACGACACGGCGGATTGTCTGCTGAATCAAGCCCTTACCTTACCCCCGGAATATCGGGAGCCGCTGCTGCTTCGGTGCGTACGCTCCCTCAGTTACAAGGAGATCTCTCGAATTCTCAACCTTCCCGTGACAACAGTGGAAACCCGCCTGGCCCGGGCGAGGCGGATGTTGCGGGATGAGGTGAGCGATGACATTCTCGCCGACGGCGCCACTTGATTGGGTGGAGACAGGCGAGTGTACTTGAGGAGTTACCAGCGGGTTCCCACCATTGGGATCACCACCCGCTCCAGCATTGTGGGACATTATCATGACGAACAACCAGGACGAAATTTCATATTTTCCCGAAATTAAAGACCTTTCTCCCGAGGGTATTCTGGAGGGCGATATTCTCATCGGGCGGCTGCTCGATGGTGAAGCCACAAGTGACGATCGGGCGCGATTCGAACGACTGGCCGAGCTCGAACCGGGGATATGGCGACGCTATGCCAGAGGCCAGGAGGAGGCGCGGCGGTTAAGTGCGGCGTACGACCACATGATGGGAACGGCAATGGAGGTTGAGTTGCCGGACATTGCCGCCCCCCGCCCGGGGCTGCGCTTTCGTCAACTCAAGTCGTTTTCCGGGTGGGCGGCGATTCTGATACTTGGGGCGGCCTTAACCTGGACGGTACGAAATGGAATGAATTCATCTTCACCCGATTCGTCAATCGGGCAAGCGGCAGGGATTCTGATGTCCCGCCCAGTGGATTCAGAAGCGGCGGATCTTCAGGCCTATCTCAATCAGTCCACCGTATTGCGGCAACTCGATCCCCTTGTACTGAATGTGGAGGAATTGGGCGATGGGCGGTTGGTGATTCAATTCATTCGACTGATCGAAGAGAAGGTCTCGATGGACAGATCGCTTGGGGATGTCCAAAATGATGAGGAGTTCCAACGCCTTATTCTTCAAGATCAAGCCACACCCGTACATTCCTATCTGGAACAAGGAACCAAAACCGGGTATCTGCTCGGAGAGCGGGAGCCGGTCATTCTGGGAGCGCACGAGCAACCGGATGGCACCTGGGAAATCCGGTTTATCCGTCGCCTGGAAGAGGTTGCCTTCGTTTCTGATTTGTCGATGTCGGTAAGGGGGCGGGTGGCCAACGATTCGTAAGTGCATTTATGGGGGCTATTATTACGAGTAACCGGGCGATCGTGCTATACTCAGTGGACAGTTGAGGCACGATTCAATCATGGCGGGCGACAGAGATTATTACGACATTTTGGGAGTGAGCCGCACGGCATCCGAGGACGAAATCCGTCGGGCCTATCGGCGTCTGGCCCGGAAGCATCATCCCGATGTGAATCAATCCAAGGATGCGGAAAAGCGATTTGCTGAAGTATCGGAGGCGTATGAGACGCTTTCCGATGCGGAAAAGCGAAAAACCTACGATCGCTACGGGCGGGGCGGGGTGAATCAGGGAGCCGGATTCGGAAGAGGCGGGGGGCCACATGTGCAGTGGAATACAGCTGGCGGGGGATTCGGGGGGGGAGGGGGCTTCGGGGGCAGAGGCCGGGATATTGGGGCTATTTTCGAGCAGATGCTCGGGCAGTGAGCAGGATCCACGATACGATTGACA
>CAZLXE010000087.1:0-10191 GCA_964563005.1 uncultured Isosphaeraceae bacterium | reverse complement strand
CCGCCACCACCGCATCGGATCGAGATCTTTCCATCAGCACCCGCATCGCGAGACAGATCGGAGCGCAAAAATATCGGATGTGGTTCAGCCAAACCTCGCTGCAAGTGGAAGGCGGTCGCATGCGCGTCGCCACCGACAGTCAGTTTGTGGCAGACTGGATCGGCATCCACTTTTCCGGCGCCCTCAGCCGCGTTGCCCGCGAAGCCATCGGAGATCGCGCGGAGGTGGACATTCGTGTCGCGCCGGAAATGTTCGGCCGCGCAGATCGGAAGAGGAATCCGGAAGAAAGCGCCTCCGCTCCGCCCGCCCCATCCCGCACTTCCGGATCGCTCAAAACCCCTCCGCGATCCACTCCCGGCAGAACAACCCCCTACTCACTGCGCACTTTCCGACACCTGAAAGGATTTGTGGTCGGTGTCTCCAATAAACTCGCCTATGCCGCCGCTCAACGAATCGCGGAGGGTGATGACGATGCCATGCTGTCACCGCTGTTCATTCACGGCGATTGCGGTCTGGGGAAAACCCATCTCCTTCAGGGTGTGTGTCGCCGGTTTATCGAGCGTACTCACCGGCCGAATCGGGTGCGTTATGTCACGGGCGAACAGTTCACCAATGAATACATCGCCTCGGTGCGGAACAGCACAGTGGACGACTTCCGCCGGCGCTACCGAAAACTCGATCTGCTGGTGATCGATGACATTCATTTCCTCGCCAATAAAACCAAAACGCAGAACGAATTTCTCCATACCATCGACACCATCGGCCTCACCGGGGCTCGAATCGTCCTCGCCTCGGATGAGCATCCCGGGCACATCAAACGCTTCAGCCACGCCCTGGTGAGCCGCTTCCTCTCCGGCATGGTGGCTCAGATCGGTCGGCCGGATCGAGCCATGCGCCTCACTCTTATCCGTCGGGTGGCCGATGATCGCGGCGTTCACCTCAACCCCGCCGCCGCCGACCTGATCGCCGATCGCTGCATGGGTTCGGTTCGGGAAATCGAAGGCGCCGTCACCAAACTCGCCGCCCTGTACCTGCTCATCCACGATGGCAACGGGAAAAACGAGATCGGCCCCGCCCTCGCCGAACAGATTTTTTCCGAACAGGGGTGGTGCCCCTCGGCTCCGGTGCGGGCAACTGACATCATCGACGCCGTTTGCACTCGCCTCGGTGTGAGTCGCCCCGACCTGCTCGGCTCCGGTCGCCATCAACGCATCGTCCTCGCCCGGGCCATGATCGCCTACCTCGCCCGCGAACTCACCACCCTGAGTTTCCCCGAAATCGCCCGCGCCCTCGGGCGTCGCCACCACTCCACCATTCACACCGCAGATCAACGCCTCCGTCGCCAACTCGAGGCGGGACAGACCGTGGACCTCGGTCGCCCGGGCGCCCCGGTCACCATTCGGGAACTGGGCCATCAACTCCGGCATGAGATTATTCGAGGAGCGGGACGGGGGTAGAATTGAACTGATCCCATGCTATCAAATAAAGCAATTCCTATGTCTGGCTCCACTCTTGGTGCTCTTCTCTCCATTCGCTATGATCGGCACTACTGATCTCCCACTCATCCGTTTCTCAGGATAGCCCCGTGCCCGCCGCCATTCCCCTCAGTCATCCCGACATTACCGATGAAGATGTCCGTATCGTGGCAGAAACCATCCGCACCGGTCGTCTCAGCGGGGGACCGCGACTGGAGCAATTCGAGCACGCCGTGGCCAACTGTGCCGGAAGAACCCACGGCATCGGGGTGAGCAGCGGAACCGCCGGTCTCCATCTTGCCCTCCTTGCCCTCGGAGTGGGACCGGGCGATGAAGTCATTACCCCCGCGTTCAGTTTCATCGCCTCGGCCAACTGCATCCTGCACGCCGGGGCGACTCCGGTCTTCGTTGACTGCGATCCCCAAACCCTCAATCTGTCCGCCGCCGGGGTGGAACGCGCCATCACCGAGAAAACCAAAGCCATCATCGCAGTTGAAGTCTTCGGCAATCCGGCCGGGATGGAACAGATCGCCGCAATAGCCGCCCGACATGAAATCCCTCTCATCGAAGATGCCTGCGAGGGTCTGGGAGGTCGAATGGGTTCAACGCCGGTGGGTGGTTTCGGCCGGATCGCCGTCTTCGGTTTCTACCCCAATAAACAGATCACCACGGGCGAGGGCGGCATGATCGTCACCAACGACGACACCTTGGCCCGCACCTGCCGTTCTCTACGCAATCAGGGAAGAGCATCGAATGAGATCCACACGGGTGACGATTTGGGCACCTGGCTCACTCACACCCATCTGGGCTACAACTATCGCCTTGATGAAATGAGCGCTGCCCTCGGCGTCTCACAGATGCGCCGTCTGAATTCCCTCATTGAAGAACGCCAGCGCGTCGCCGAATCCTACACGCGCCGTCTCCTCGGCCACCCCGACATCATCCTCCCTACTGTCGAGCCAGGTGTTAATATGAGTTGGTTCGTCTTTGTGGTGCGTCTGAGCGACCGCTTTACCGAAGAAAACCGGGATGAGATCATCGCAGGCCTGCGTCGCCACGAAGTGGGCGCCAGCAACTATTTTCCCCCCATTCCCCTTCAGCCCTTCTACCAAAAGCAATTCGGCTATAAATCCGGTGATTTTCCTGTGGCGGAGTCAATCGGTCGGCGCACCGTGGCCCTTCCGTTTTTTACAAAACTCACGAACCGGGAAATCGATCTCGTCTGCCAGACCCTGGAATTGATGATGACCAGAGCGGCGTTCGCCCGCAGTTGAAGCGGCCCAGAATCATTCCCATCAATTGAGCAAAGCCCCCCGGTTTCTCGCTCTACCCCTTCCCTTTCACCGTTTCCCGCACTTCCCGCTTGTCGTCCTGACGCGTAATTTCCCGCGCCCGACCATGCACGCCTTCCGTCGCGGCCGTAATCGCCCGGCACAAAGCCACCACGGGTGGAAAATCGGCATAATCCACCAGCACCTGCTGAATACGGTCGGCCATGGAACCGTTGGTCGCCGTGGCACATGAATCATGTCGGGGATGAACCCCATTTTCACGATAGAGACGACGATACGCATCCTTCACCGCATCAATATTCTCGGGAGAATATCCGCGACGCTTCATGGCGATGGTGTTCACAGCCCGCACTTCTGCGGGATGCCCCTCGACAATGAGAAACGGCGGCACATCCTTGGCGATGCGGGCCAGTCCCCCGATAAAAGCACATGCCCCAACGGTGGCAAAATGATGAATGCCCGCCCCACCCCCGATGTTCGCCCCATCTTCCACATACACATGACCCGCAAGCATCACCTGGTTGGCGATAATGGTGTCATCCCCGATCCGACAGTCGTGAGCAATATGAGCCGCCACCATGAATAGATTATTGTTCCCTACCCGCGTTACCCCCCCGCCCAACCCCGTCCCCCGGTGAATCGTAACATGCTCCCGAATCAGATTGTTATCCCCGATTTCGCACACCGCCCGCTCCCCCTTGAACTTGCGATCCTGTGGCTCCGCCCCGATGACAGAAAATGGATACAACTCATTCCCCCGTCCCAATCGGGTGTTGGCCCGGATCGTCACATGATTGTGTAGCACAGTATCCGGCCCGATGACCACGGATGGACCGATGACGCAATATGGCCCCAGCGACGCAGAGGCGTCGATATCTGCCGAGGTATCGATGATGGCCGTGGAGTGAATATGGGTCATTGAGCAAACTGGTCAGGAATCTGATGGGGCCTTTGATTTTTCAAATCGATCATGGATATATCAAAACTTCAATTCGTGTTTGCGGCTTAGTCTTCAACCGCATCCACCATCATAAACCGAATGATGGCTTCTGCGGCCAATTTCGACCCGACAAATGCCTTGCATTTCATCGTCCCGGTACGGGTTCTGGCTCGAATCGCCTCCACTTCCATCACCAATTGGTCGCCTGGCGTCACCGGATGACGCAATTTTACCTTGTCCATAGACAACAAAACAGCGATTTTACCCGTATGCTCAAGCTTTTGGCTCATTAATACCCCCCCCAACTGAGCCATGGCCTCCACCACCAGCACACCCGGCATGATGGGAGTGCCGGGATAATGCCCCTGAAAAAATGGTTCATTGATCGTCACATTTTTGATCCCGATCACCCGCCGATCGCCCTCAATCGACACCACCCGATCCACCAACAGCATGGGATACCGATGGGGCATCACCCGCTGAATCGCCCGGATGTCATATTCCACCCCCTCCCGAACCGCCTGAGATCGGGCCACCCGCTCTTGCTGCTCGATGATTTTCAAGGCCAGACGACGATTGAGATCGTGACCCGATCGATGCGCCACAATCCGCCCATGCACCGCACACCCCACGAGATACAGATCACCCAATAAATCTAGCAACTTGTGTCGCACCGGCTCATTGTCAAACCGATACGCATTGTCGATCGGCCCATCCTCACCGATCACCAGCACATCTTTCGGAGTCAGGTGAAGGCACAACCCCTTGTCCCACAACGCCCGGGCCTCTTCCTCCAGTGAATAAGTCCGGGCCTGAGAAATCTCTGCCTGGTAATCCCCATTGCGAGAAGAGTACGCATGGGTCTGCCGCCGGATGCGCGTGCATTCCGAACCATAGTCAAGGTCGTACATCACCTGCAGGGTGTCCTCCGCCGCCGGAAAACACGCCACCATCGCCTCGCCATCTTCCACCATCAACGGCTCGATAATCCGAAAAATTTGCCGGGGTGAATCCTGTTCCACCAGGCCCGCTTCCAGTATTGGCTCCACGAATAGATTGGCCGAACCATCGCCGCACGGCAACTCCGGCCCGTGTATGCGTACCAGTGCGTTATCTATCTTGAGACCCGCCAAGGCCGACATGCAATGCTCCACTGTTTCCAGCGTCACTTCTCCCACCTTCAAAGTCGTTCGCCGTGTCCGGTGCGTCACATTGGTCGCCAGTGCGGGAATCTGCACCGGTGGATCAAGGTCTACTCGCTCGAACACAATGCCATGATGCTGAGGCGCGGGACAGATCACCACCTCTGCGGGCTGACCCAGCAACAGGCCAATCCCCGAACAATGAATCTCATCCGCCACAGTATGCTGAGAGGACTGATCGATATCATTTAATGTGTCTTTGGATTCACGCACGGATGTTTGCTCAAGTACCTTTTCTACTATTCGACGCAATGCTTGGTAACACCATTATTTTGACCGGTTCATCTGCTGAATCAAGTCGGGGAGTCGACTTAATGCCGCCCATTGTCGCATACACTTCCGGGCATTCCGAGCCGGCATGCCGAGAACCGTCTCCCCTGCGGCAATATCGCCAATCAGTCCCGACTGTGCCCCGATTTGAACCTCATCCCCGATTGTAACATGATCGGCCACCCCGACTTGCCCCGACACCAGAACGCGGTCTCCCACGATAACCGATCCGGAAAACGCCGCCGCCCCCGCTATCAGACAGTCCCGCCCGATGACCACATTGTGGGCCACCTGCACCAGATTGTCGATCTTCGTCCCCGCTCCGATCCGCGTGACCCCGAACTTTGCCCGATCGATGCAGGTATTCGCCCCGATCTCCACCTCATCTTCAATATGTACAGTCCCAAGGTGAGGCACCTTCAACAGGCCGGATCCATCGGGAGCAGGACGATACCCGAAACCATCCGCCCCCACCGAACTATTCTGGTGAATGGTAACCCGTCGCCCCAACACGCATCGCTCCCGGATCACCACCCCCGAGTGAAGAATGCAGTCGTCCCCGATCACCGCTTCTTCATACACATGCACCCCCGCATGCAGCGTGACTCGATCCCCCAACCGACACCCCTGTGCCACCGAAGCCAGCGGCCCGATCCGCACTCCCTCTCCCATCTCGACTCCAGCGGCAATCACCGCCGTCTCGTGAACTCCCAACCCCACATTCGGCGGCGGGTGAGCAAACAGTTCCAGAAGCGTGATCATCGCGATTTCTGCATCCGGAACCACAATCCACGGCCGATCCCCGCTATGGGCCTGACCAAAAGATTCCTCATCCACCGCTGCGCTCACCACCACCGCCCCCGCCTGTGATTCCGACCAATACTTCACATGGGCATCGTCATTGATAAAGGTCATTTCCCGGATCGTCGCATCATGCACAGCGTTCACCCCTGAAATACGCACCGCCCCCGATCCCCTCAGTTCCCCACCCAACCGCTCGGCCAGTTCCCCGGTTGTAAATGCTCTTTCCCCCTCGCCCGGCAGTCCCGACGCATCCACATCATGGTCTGCCACTGAGGTCACTTGTTGATCCACTCCAGCAACTCATCCGTCACATCCACCAATGCATCCCGGTAGAGAATGCGTCGCAGCGAGATCTGCTTCATCGTATCCTCCGAAGTCCCCTCCACGATCTCTTCCCCCGTATCGTCCCGCAGCACCGCGTTGTATCCCCGGTCGGCGG
The DNA here is from genome assembly GCA_964563005.1 of uncultured Isosphaeraceae bacterium. Lineage (GTDB taxonomy): Bacteria > Planctomycetota > Phycisphaerae > Phycisphaerales > SM1A02 > CAZLXE01. The sequence goes on along the minus strand of CAZLXE010000087.1, from coordinate 3,769 downwards.
CCAATTCCCCCACCGATTGAGTGATGTTCGCATAAATCCGCGTCATCATCAGGGAGTTTTCATAATCGATTTTCGCCTTGGAATACTCCACGAATGCTCGATAATCAATAGAGGCAATCATCAAATCATTTTCCGCCTTCTTATATCGATCCCCCCCTGCCGGAAAGAGATCAAGATCTTCCTTAAGCCGATCCACCTTGTCTGCAAGCTCTTTCCGCTGCCCTTCCAATTCATCCACTTTCTTCTTTAAATCCCCCCCCGCTTCCTCCTTCGCCAGCAACTCCCGGAAAACCTTTTCCAGATCCACCATCACCCACACCGTCGGTGCCGCCTTCTCGACCGGCCTGCGGGCATCCGATTGATGAACCCAGACCGCGCCTGCCAGTACTGCGACCAGAATCCAGGAAGGATGAATTTTTGTAGAAAACGAGGACATGAGGGAATCTCCGGGAGATCGAAGGGAAATTAAAGAAAGATTGACAGAAACATGATTGGGGGGATTGTATCTGCGAATGGCCTTTTCCGCCGACCCGTCGAATCAACCCCCTCAGCCCGCATTGAAGGCGTTGTTCATCCGATCGATCACCTCATCCGTAATATCGATGGCGTCCGTCCGGTACAGAATCCGCCGCATCCCGATCTGCTGGCGAATCTGATTTTCCTGGGGCACCTTACTCGACCGATCCCTTCCCAGCGTCGCCGCCGAATCGTCAATCAGCACCAGATCATATTGCTGAATTTCCGCCAACTCGGCAATCGCCTCCTGAATCGACTTGAACAGATCCTCCATATGAATCGCCGTTTCCGCATCCATACGGCGACCCTGCAACTGCCCCCACATCTGGTAATTCAACACCGCCAGGGCCGCCTCCTCCTTCAACGCCTGCTGCTCCCCCTCCGGCGCCTGCTTGATCTGCTCCTCCATCCCCTTGATCGACGCCTGCTTGCGATCGCTCTCCTCCTGCATCTTCTCCGCCTCCGCCTGCAACGCCCCCACCTTCTGCTTCCGCTCCGCCAACCCATCCATCACCCGCTTCAAATCCACCACCGCCACCACCGTCGGCGGAGCAAACAATCCCCGAGAACCCGCCGCCTCAAAAACCAACACCGACCCCAGAGTCAAAACAATCGTCAGCAGCGTCAATACAAATCGTCGAGTCATCGGTTTCATAACAAACCTCATGGAATAAAACAACCAAAGCAAATCAAAAACAAATAAAAACAATACCCCCACATCATATCAAACAAACCCCCACCCACCCCCCTAAAACGGCAACTCCGCCGTGAAACTGAACACCTGTTTGTCATCCGTGGCCTGACTCTGAATCGGGAACGCGAAATCGAATGCAATCGGCACCGGGCCGAGTTGCGGCACATGCAGCCGAATCCCCATCCCCACCGTCGCCCGGAACTCATCAAACCCCACCGTATCCGTCACCGTGCCCGTTTCCGCAAAGAATACCCCGTTGAAGGCGTCCTGCACCAACGGAAACTCATACTGCGCCCCCGCAAACACCATCCACTGCCCCCCCACCGGATCGTCGCTCGGCAACAGCGTATCCGCCCGGATCCCCTTCGGGCTGACCTCCCGGAAATCAAAGCCCCGAAACGAACGCCCCCCCAGATAAAACTGCTCGTAGGTCGGCGGCCGCCCCCCCCAGATATACCCCAGTTTCGAGTTCAAACGCAGAATCGACTTCCGCCCCAGAAAATCCTCGTTCAGGGTAAAAAACACCGCGTAATCCAGCGTCGCCTTATTAAAATCAAAATCGCCCCCCAGCAACCCTTGATGATCGAAATTGAATGACAGCCGGCTGCCCTCCCCCGGCCGGGTTATCGTTTCAATCGTCGATCGGGTCAGGGTAAACCCCGCTGAAATCAGCGTATCCGGCCCGGCATCCTGAAAAATCTCCGTCGGGGCAAAATCATCAATGGTGGTGAGTTCCACGGTTTCAAACCGCGTCCGCACTCCCACATTCCACACATCCCCCAATTGCCGGCTCAGTCCCAACGAAAGTGACAACCTTTCCTCATCATACCGATCGAACTGACGATCCCGAAAGTTCCCACTGATGCTGAACGCATAATCCGAATCGAAAATATGCGGCTCGGTCAAACTCACCGAATACTGAAAAAACTCCGAACCCGGCCGCAGCGTTATCGCAAACTGCTGCCCCGCTCCCCGAAACGCCCGTCCTCCCGCAAACTCCCGCAGCGACTCCGGCACATCCGCAATGTCAAAATTGTTCTGCACCAGAGAAAAATCCCCGAACACCCCGGAATCAGAACCAATCGCCGCCCCAAAATTGAACGACCCCGTATTCCGCTCCTTCACCTCCACCAGAATATCCCGATACCTCGGATCATCCGGATCGGGCTGCTGCGGCACAATCCGCACCTCGTTGAATAGCCGTGTGTGCTCCAACCGCCGTTGGGATTCCTTGATCCGAGTGGAATCCAAATACCGCCCCGTCTTCACCCGCATCTCCCGCCGAATCACCTTGTCCCGGGTGAGAAAATTTCCCTGAATAATGATCGGCCCCACAAACGAACGCCCCTTCTCGTCGATCACCAACCGCAGATCCACCTCCGGCCGCTCGCTCACATGCTCCACGATCGGCCGCACCAGCACATCGGCATACCCCATGATCTGATACGCCTCCTCCACAATTGTCAAACTCCGCCGCAGAAGATCCTCGCTATACACATCGCCCGTTCGCAGGTCGATCATCGCCGCAATCTGCTCCGTGGCAAACACTCGCAATGCCCCGCCATCCGCGTTCGTCGTCTGCACCGAGCGCAGCGTATACCGCTCTCCCTCCTCCACCAGAAAAGACACCTTGGCCTCCGCGCTGTTCGGACTCAGCCGGATGGTCCGATCCACCCGCACATCGAGAAACCCCCGCGCCCGGTAGAACTCGTGAATCGCCGCCACATCCGAAGCCAGGGTTTCCTCATCCAACTCCCCCCGTCGCAGCAGAAACAGGGCCGGGCGAGTCTTGATCTCCGCCATCAATCGCTTCGCCCGGAACGAATACGCCCCCTCGAACACCACCGCCTTCACCCGCACCCTCGGCCCTTCAATCACCCGATAGATCAACACCCCTTCCGATTCCAGTGTCCCCTCGTCGATCGTCACATTCGTGAGATAATGACCCCGCTGACGATAAATCTGCTCGATCGCCCGTTCCCCCCGTTCGATCTGATAATCATCCCGGGGCAGCCCCCGCCGAATGCGCGCTGCCCCCAGAATCTCCTTCTCCGCCACCAGCGCGTTCCCCACCACCCGAACCTCCTTAATGATGACCTGTTCTTCCAGTTGAAAAGTCAGAACAATCGTGCCGTCCTCCGCAAATTCCGCCGCCGCATCCACAATCCGGAATTCCCCCAACCGCGTCAGCGTTCGCACATCCCCCTGCACCGTCTTTTCATGAAAGGGATCACCCACCGAAGAACGGATATTATTCCGAATCAACTGCTCCGACACCCGCGACAGCCCCTGAATGCGGATTTCCGAAATCGGTCGATCCTCCATATCCGCATCCTGCCGTCCCATCGTTTTGCCTGCGACCCCCAGCGCGACCCCCAGCATCGCCAGCCAAATCCCCCACCACAGAATACAACCGGGTTTGCGCATAGACGGAGGAGAATACCGGGCTCCCCCCCCCCCCCCCCACCCCCCCCCCCCCACACACCCCCCCCCACCACCCCCCCCCCCCCCCCGCCGTTGAGCCTATCCCCACTCACACTCTCCCACACTGCGCCATTC
>CAZLXE010000086.1:6167-10192 GCA_964563005.1 uncultured Isosphaeraceae bacterium | reverse complement strand
TTCCGGCCGCGCCCGACACCCCGTCACCCCGCCACGGACTCCGGACCCCCGGAATCCGAACCCCCACCCCCGGAATCCGAACCCTCGGAAAACGAACCCCCGCCCCCGGAATCCAATCCATCATCCCTGGAATCTGATCCTTCTCCACCGGATCCTGAAGTTTTAGAATCATTATCACTCAGGACGACGCGCTGGTTGAGGAGAATTTCGAAGGGTTTTTCCTGGTTGATGAGGTTGAGGATGTACCTGTCGATCTGCTTTTTTGCGGTTGGTTTCTGGTCATTGGAGACTATTCTTGAGATTCGCATCGACCATCGGGGTTCTGCTGATCGATCGCGAATCAGGTATGAGGGCTGATTGCCCACTTTTTGTGAGGTGACAATTGATTGGGGAGGGAGCACCAGGGAAAGCCCCAAATCAGGGGCCTGAAGGCGATTGTCATCGGCATTCTGGGATATACGGTGATTTTGGAAAGGGGTTGGAAGTGGCGATGCCGGGGAGGAGGTAGGGGAAAAGTGAAAACTGCTGAGGAAGAGCAAATAAATGGTTGTGATGGGAGGCACGGGCATACTGTAGGTCATTCGGGAGAGGAGAGGATTGTCTCATAGGGAAAAAAACATGATTTTGGCCCAAAGTGGGTTGACAGGGGGCTGGAGATCACTATGATCGCCGATTCGCATTTCTCGGCTGTCGGGAAGAGCGTAGATATTAGTGCGTGTTGATCATGGTACTAGGCCATGTTCAAGCGAATTAATCATCCTCATTGTGTAGATTGAGGCATGCCTCAAAGGTTTCAGTAAGGCGATCGACCATGACTGGTGGCAAGATTCGAATACGAATGGAAGCATATGATCACCAGGCGTTAGATGCGTCGGCGGGGGAGATTGTCGATCACGCCAAGCGAACGGGCGCCAGGGTGGCGGGACCGATTCCGTTGCCGACCCGGCGGGAGATTTACACGGTGAATCGGGCGACCTTTATCGATAAGAAGTCGCGCGAACAGTTTGAAATCCGTACCCATAAGCGGATCATTGATATCGGCGAGGCGAATGCCCGTACGATTGAAGCACTGAATCGCCTGGTGGTACCCGCTGGCGTTTTTGTGAAGATTAAGGCCTGATTTTTATTCGGTCGCGAAATGCGGCCGTTTTTCTTTGTTTGGATATTTTGGTTATGTGGGCTTTCCTGCAGGAATTGAAAGTCAACCCCTGACCCGTTTGGAGCACCTCGCTATGTCCGCCATGATGATGGGACGAAAACTCGGAATGAGCCGCTGGTTCATGGAAGACGGCATGAATGTCCCGGTAACGGTGATTGAGGCCTGTCCGAATCGGGTGACGCAGGTAAAGACAGCGGAGCGCGATGGGTACAGCGCGGTGCAGATCGGTTTTGAGGATATCAAGCCCCGGCGGTCCACCATGCCCATCATCGGTCACGATGCCAAGGCGGGCGTGGGGCCACAGCGGTTTCATCGGGAAATGCGTTTGGATGACGATGGGGCCGCGGAATCATTTGAAGTGGGGCAGGCAATTGATGTTTCGGTGTTTGAAGATGTGATGTATGTGGATGTCGTGGGAACCAGTAAGGGGAAGGGTTTTCAGGGGGGCATGAAGCGGCATCATTTCAAGGGGTTGGAGGCGTCGCACGGGGTGAAACGGGCGCATCGTCGTCCCGGTTCCATCAATGGACACGCTACGAATCTGGGCACGGGGCCAAAACTGAAGAAGGGGAAGCGAATGGCGGGGCATATGGGGAGCGAACGAGTAACAGCGCGGAATCTTGATGTGATTTCGATCGATCCGGAAAAGAATCTGATTATTGTAAAAGGCGCCATTCCCGGGCCGAACACGGGGATGGTGATGGTGTATGCATCTGTTCGTCTGGGGAAAAGGAAAACGCGATTGGCGAAAAAAGCCGGCAAATAACCGCCGGTGATTGCAAAGGCCTTCCCCGGAATTCCCCGGATAGGAACCATGCGATCAGGACATGAAAGTACCGAACCGAGTCAATACCTCTACCCCCTTCCCCCTTTGCGGGAACCTCAGGGAAAACCCGCCCATTGGTCGGGGGAGAGTGAGGCGAAAACGACGGCTCAGCCGTCAGGTGAAAAACTATGATTGAACTTCCCGTTCTCAACCAGAAAGGCAAGCAGGTGGACACATTGTCCATCGACGAAGCACTCTTAGGAGGCGAGGTACGCCACATCCTCCTGAAGCAGGCGTATGTGATGTTTCACGCCAATCGCCGGCAGGGTTCTGCCCGTACCAAGAGTCGGGGCATGGTGGAGGGGTCAACTCGAAAGTTATATCGCCAGAAGGGGACGGGGAATGCCCGGGCCGGGGCACGGCGAACGGTGGTCCGGAAGGGTGGTGGGGTTGCCTTTGCCAAGACTAAGAATCACGCGGCATTCCGACTGGGTATGCCGAAGAAGATGCGTCGGCTGGCGAATCGAAACGCTTTATTGGCCAAGTTGGTGGATAATGAGGTCAAGTGCATTGACGATCTCACCTTCTCTCAGCCCAAAACTTCAGAATTCAAAAATATACTTTCCGCGGCAGGCATCGACCGCACCTGTCTGGTGGCGTTGGACACAGGCAATCGTAATGCGGCACTCTCCGCTCGGAATATCGAGCATGTGGATACGATTCGGACAGACCAGATGAATGCCTTTGAATTACTGAATCACCGGTATCTGGTGGTCAGTCGCGCCTCGTTGGAGGCGTTTATCGATGGCTCAATCTGGCAATCGTCTGAATCAACAGCCACGCCTCAGGAGGTGAAGTGATGGACGCTACTTATATCATTCGTAAACCGGCGATTTCTGAAAAATCAACCTGGGGATCGTCCGAGCAGAACCGGTACACCTTTGAGGTGGATCGTGGGGCCACCAAACCGCAGATCAGGCGGGCGGTTGAGGAGTTGTATGGGGTGCGGGTTTTGAAGGTGGCGACGCAGAATCGCAAAGGTCTGCTGAAAAGAAATAAACACGGACATTGGCGGGCGGCTCGAAAGAAGCTGGCCGTAGTCCGCATTCATGAGGAGGATCGAATCGAACTCTTCTAGCCCAGCCCCGGAATATAGCCCTCGGGGTGTGTTACGGGATTCTCAGGGGATTTATTGAAGATTCATTCGGACGACACGATCATGACCATTCGAGTTTACAAACCAAATACAGCAGGCCGGCGTAATGCTTCGGTCAACCTTCATGCTGAGGTGACGAAGAAGTCGCCGGAGAAATCGTTGCTTTTGCCGATTAAGAAAAACGGCGGCCGAAACAACCAGGGGAAGGTGACGGTTCGCGGTCGGGGCGGCGGCCATAAACGGCGTTATCGCAAGATTGATTTCCGGCGTACCAAGGACGATATGGGTGCGAAGGTGATCGGGATTGAGTACGATCCCAATCGGAGTTGTCACATTGCATTGCTGGAGTACGAAGATGGGGTGAAGCGATATATGCTGGCTCCGCAGGGGGTAACGGATGGGGAGACAATTCTGAGTTCGAATTCTGCGGTTGAGCCAAAACCGGGGAATTGCATGCCGCTGAAGTTCATTCCTACGGGTTTGACGGTGCATAACATCGAGTTTGAGCCGGGGAAGGGCGGGGCATTGTGTCGCTCGGCGGGAGCGGGGGCGAGACTGACCAACCGGGAAGGTCGGTGGGCGACACTGGTGCTGCCCTCGGGGGAAATTCGCCAGGTTTCGATTGAATGTCGAGCAACGATCGGGGCGTTGGGCAATACGGATCATCAGAATGTAAAATTGGGGAAGGCGGGGCGAAATCGCTGGCTCGGCCGCAAGCCAAAAGTTCGGGGTATGGCGAAGAGTCATGATTGTCACCCGATGGGTGGCGGTGAAGGTCGGTCGAAGGGTGGCCGTGAACCGGCAAGTGCATCGGGAACAAAGGCCAAGGGCGGTCGGACGCGACCTCGGGGCAAATGGACGGATGCCCGCATTCTCCGTCGGCGCAAGAGTAAGCGATACGGACAGTTGAAACTTTAAACCCCCGGAATAAACCCCCGGAATAA
>CAZLXE010000086.1:0-6067 GCA_964563005.1 uncultured Isosphaeraceae bacterium | reverse complement strand
TAAACCCCCGGAATAAACCCCCGGAATAAGACTCCCCCGAGAGAATCCCTGAAGATGCTTCGATTGATTACGGAATAATTACCCCATGTCGAGATCTACAAAAAAAGGCCCATTTGTTGACGAAAAGCTTTACCGCAAGGTGGAGCGTATGTCTGAAGGCGGAGCGCGGCGACCCATTAAAACCTGGGCCCGGGCGTGTACTATCGTGCCCGAATTCGTCGGCTTCACTTTTCAGGTCCACAACGGGCGACATTTTCTGGATGTTTTCGTGACGGAAGATATGGTGGGTCATAAGTTGGGCGAGTTCAGTTTCACTCGGATGTTCCGAGGGCATACGAACAAGAAGGAAGGGATTAAAACCAAACGATGATTTCGTCTGGAGAGTTCACCATGGCATATAAATGTATTCATCGTTTCGCCCGCATTGCTCCCCGGAAGGCCCGGCTGGTCGCCGATCTTATTCGGGGTATGCCGATTGATGTGGCCATGAATGAGTTGTTGTTTTCAAAAAAGCGGGCCGCGTGGTATTTCAAGACGGTACTGAAGAGCGCCATCGCCAATGCGGAAGAAGGCGAGGCGGATGTGACCACGCTCTATATCAGCGAATCACGAGTGGATGAGGGGCCGACAATCAAGCGGTTCCGCCCCAAGGATCGGGGTCGGGCGCATCCCATTAACAAGCGTACGAGCCATCTGCACATTGCAGTAGAGGAAAGGATCTGATTTATGGGGCAAAAGACTCACCCATTCGGATTTCGCGTCGGCATCACTGAAGCCCACAAGTCACGGTGGTACGCTCCGAAGGCACTCTTTGCTGAGTTGCTGGTGGAGGATTATCGCATTCGTCAGTATGTGGACAAGCGATTGAACCGCACTCCACCCTTTGCTGCGGTGGCGGACATCCATATTGAACGCACCCGCGAAGAATTGACGGTGATTGTCAAGACAGCCCGACCGGGACTGGTAATCGGGCCGAAGGGGGTGGAGATCGATCGACTAACGAGCGATTTGATGGCCATGACCGGCCGTAAGGTTTCGGTGAAGATTCTGGAGATTAAGAATCCAGACACCAATGCTCACCTGATCGGGGAAGCAGTGGCGGAGCAGATGAAAAAGCGGGCGAATTTCCGTCGTTTGCTCAAGCAACGGGGAGAAGCGGCGATGACAAGTGGGGCAAAGGGAGTGCGAATTCTGGTTTCGGGTCGCCTGGGGGGAGCGGAAATGGCCCGAAAGTTTGATATTCGCCTGGGTTCCATTCCTCTTTCGACTCTGCAGGCGAATGTGGATTATGCCTGCGTGCCCAGCCATACAACTTATGGCACGATTGGGGTCAAGGTGTGGGTGTACAAGGGTATGTTTACGGACAGTGAAGAGGAACAACTCGATTCTCGGGCCGCGGGTGCTCGGGCGAGGGCGCGTGGTCGCCGGTAAGCGAATTATTTTTTTAGTCAGGAGCCCATCCGATGCCTCGGATGCCAAAACGAGTTAAATTCAGAAAACAGATGCGGGGAACGCTGAAGGGCATGGCCACTCGGGGGAATTATGTGGCGTTCGGGGAGTTCGGCCTTCAGGCGTTGGAGACGCATTGGGTGACGGCGCGGCAGCTCGAGGCCGGTCGTATCGCGGCGCAGCACTTTCTCCGTCGTCAGGGCAAGATTTTCATCCGCGTGTTTCCAGACAAGCCGGTGTCGAAAAAGCCGTTGGAAACCCGGATGGGTAAAGGCAAGGCGGACACCGATTTCTGGGCGGCTCGGGTGAAGCCGGGCACGATGCTGTATGAAGTAGCCGGAGTTGAAGAGGATATTGCGAAACAGGCGTTCGCACGAATTGCCATGAAAATGCCGGTGCGTTGCCGGTTTGTGGGGAGACGACTGGCGGTGTGATGGTCGGTGACCACAGATAACGAATGACACGAACCCCATGAAAGCAAAAGAAGTCCACAAACTGAGCGCAGAAGAAATTCAGATCGAGGTGAAGCGGCTGCGTCGATCGCTGTTTGAACTGCGGCAGCAGGCGGTGACGGAAAAAATCACCGACACCTCTCAATTCGGCAATATTCGTCGCGATATAGCCCGTCTTCTTACCGAACGCAGCATGCGGGCAAAGCGGGAAGCGGTGAAGGCATAACCTCCCCAGCAGGGCATTGATTAATTATGAGTCATCTCAAAGAAATCCAAGTTCCCGAACGAGCACCCCGGAAAATCGGCGTGGTCGAGTCGGATAAACGAGACAAGACACGGAAGGTCTCGATTCACTTCCAGGTCAAGCATCCGAAGTACGGCAAGTACATTCGTCGGCGTACGGTGCTTCAGGTGCACGATGAGCGAAACGAGTCGCATCTGGGAGATCGGGTGGAAGTGGCGGAGTGCCGTCCGATCTCGAAAACCAAATCGTGGACGATCATCCGCGTTCTGGAAAAGGCGGTGAACTGACATGCTGCAAAAAGAATCACGGCTGGAAGTAGCCGACAACAGCGGGGCCAAAATCGTGCAGGTGATCGGTATCCTGGGTGGTTCAACGGCCCGAGGGAAATATACGCGGCGGACAGCACGCATCGGTGATCGCATTGTATGTGCGGTAAAAAAAGCCCTGCCGAACACCGATATCAAATCGGGTGACAAGGTGCGGGCGGTGGTGGTGCGGACGAAGTATCCCACACGCCGGGGAGATGGGTCGTATGTCCGGTTCGATTCCAATGCCTGCGTTATCATCGGTGACGATGGCAATCCGAAGGGGACGCGGATTTTCGGGGCCGTAGCCCGGGAACTCCGGGAAAAGAACTATATGAAAATTGTCTCTCTAGCATCGGAGGTGGTGTGATATGCCCCGACATATACTCAAAGGCGATTCAGTTATGGTTACGGCGGGCAACGATCGAGGCACAGTTGGAGAGGTGCTTCGAGTGTTGACTAAAGACGACCGGGTGGTGGTGCATGGCGTGAATATCCGGTCCAAGCACATCAAGCCCTCCGAAAAAAACCCCCAGGGGGGGGTGGTGCGGCATGAGATGCCCATTCATATCAGCAATGTCAGCCCGGTGGTGGATGGAAAGCCCAGTCGTGTACGCTTTGAAACGAAAAAAGACGGCAGCAAAGTGCGGATAGCGGTGCGAAACGGCGCCGTGCTGCATACGCTACGAAAGTCCCGAAACTCTTAGTAATTCGAACTTCAAATCCGGCAGTCGCCGGTTCAGGAATCCTGCTTATGGTCGCTCAGAAGGAACAACCCAGACTTCAGAAACTGTTTAACGAAACGGTTGCGCCGAAGGTGAAGGAAGAATTCAATGTCCGCAATCCGCACGAGTTGCCGCAACTTTCCAAGATTGTGGTGAACTGCGGCATCGGTCGATTTCTGGAAAACCAGAAGTTGAAGCCGGAAATTCGGGATACAGTCATTGACACCCTGTCCGCCATCACCGGTCAGAAACCAATTTTGATCATAGCCAAGCAGTCGGTCTCGAACTTCAAGGTTCGGGAGGGCGCTCCCTCGGCGTTCATGGTGACGCTTCGCAATGATCGCATGTGGCACTTTTTCGATCGACTGATCTCGCTGGCCATTCCCCGGATTAGGGATTTTCGGGGGCTGAAGGTCAAAGCGTTTGATGTCCAGGGGAATTATTCGCTGGGGTTGTCGGAGCAGGCCGTGTGGCCTGAGATCAACATGGCGCGGGTGAATTTCAACCACGGCATGAATGTCAACCTTGTTTTCAAAAATTCCAACCCGGCCCGGAGCCGGTTTGTTCTGGCCGAACTGGGCATGCCCTTCGTTCGACCCGAATGATCAGATTTTCGTATCCGTCCGATTCACAGGAAGCATTTTTTATGGCCAGCAAACGAGTCTTTTCCCGCATGAAACGAGAACCGAAGTTTTCGACTCGCAAGAAGAATTACTGTCAGATTTCAGGTCGCTCGCGCGGGGTGTACCGGAAGTTCGGGGTGAGCCGTATTGTCCTGAGAGAACTCGCACTGCAAGGCATGATTCCCGGCATGCGGAAGGCGAGTTGGTAATCAGAATTCCTGTATTTACAGGTTCAGTCCCCGGCAAAGCGCCGGTTCGGAGAACATGATGTCACAGCAAGATCTTACCTCAGACATGTTGACTCGCATTCGCAACGCCTGCCGTAATCAGGCGAAGACGGTCGATTGTCTGAACAATAAGTTGAATCGCGGCGTCGCCGCCGTATTGGAAACAGAAGGATACATCAATGGTTTTGATGTTATCGACAATGGTCACCAGGGAATTCTTCGGGTGAACCTGAAATATGGCTCTCGCGGGGAGCATGTGATTACGCGAATCGATCGGGTCTCCAAACCCGGTTGTCGAGTGTATAAACGAGTGACGGATTTGCCCCGTCCGCTGCAAGGTCTGGGTATCGCCATTGTGTCCACAAGTTCCGGCGTTTTGAGCGACCGGTCGTGTCGAGAAAAAAGTGTAGGCGGCGAGGTTGTCGCCGTCGTGTGTTGAAGTTTACGGAGTGTGATTCGCCATGTCCCGAATCGGTAAAAAACCCATCCCGGTCCCTGCCGGAGTGAAAATTTCCCTCAATTCCGCCACGCGCACCATTGCGGTGGACGGCCCGAAGGGGAAGTTGGATTTTGAGTGGCGTCCCGAGGTGTCGGTGGCGTGGGAGGAAGATGAAAAGAGAATCGTCTGTACCATTCCCGAGAATCAGATGCGGGTGGGACAGATTCGTGCCTATTGGGGTACGACCCGATCGCGCATTCAAAACATGATCATCGGGGTAACCGAAGGGTATATGAAGAAGTTGGAAATCGTCGGTGTCGGCTGGAACGCCAAACCACAAGGGAAAACGCTGCAATTGAATATCGGCTATTGCCATCCCGTTGACATGGTCCCGCCGCAGGGGGTGGAATTCGCGGTGGATGGGCAGATTGTCACCATTACAGGATCAGACAAGCAGGCGGTAGGGCAGTTTGCGGCAGAGTGCCGGTCGAAGCGAAAGCCGGAGCCGTATAACGGGAAAGGCATCAAGTATATGGGTGAAGAGATTATTCGAAAGACAGGAAAGGCCATCGGGGCATAGGAAAAGTTGCTGAAGATACCCGTTCTGCTCAGCAGAACGGGGCCGCAAGGAATCAGAAATGGATCAGAACAAACAGAAAACAATTCGTAGAATTCGCCGAAAGCAGGGCATTCGCAAGCGCGTCTTCGGGGTGCCTGATCGTCCCCGGCTTACCGTCTTTCGCAGTGCCAAGCATATTTATGCCCAGATCATCGACGATCTGCAAGGAAAAACACTGGCGTCATGTTCCACGAATGAAAAGGGAACGACGGCAAACAATGGCGGGAATTGTGAAGCGGCAACGATGGTGGGAAAAACCATCGCGGATCGCGCTCGGAGCGCGGGAATCAGTGCGGTGCAGTTTGATCGCAACGGATTTCGTTATCACGGTCGGATTAAAGCCCTGGCCGATGGCGCCCGCGAGGGCGGATTGAAATTGTAAGTATATTCCGGTCAGCCGGAAACAAGAGTTCCATCAACATTGCTTGAAGATTTTCAAGGCAAAGAAAGACACGAATCATGGCAGAAATGCTCGAAGCAGGTTCCGCGTTAGAATCCACCACAGTGGGGGTCTATCGCACCGCGGCCACGGTCAAGGGTGGGAGACGATTCAGTTTCTCGGCCATGGTGGTGGTTGGCGATCGCACCGGTTCGGTGGGGATCGGATACGGCAAGGCGAACCAGGTACCCCCGGCCATTGAAAAGGCCCAGAAAATAGCCAAGCGCACCATGAAGAAGTTTTCCCGACTGGGGAACACGATTCCTCATGAAGTCACCGGTCGATACGGCGCCTGCATTATCCGCCTGGTGCCCGCCTCGCCCGGTACCGGGGTTATTGCCGGGGCTTCGGTTCGGGCGGTCATGGAAATGTTCGGAGTGCAGGATTGTCTCACCAAATCGTTCGGTTCCAATAATCCTAAAAATCTGGTGAAAGCCACGCTCGACGGCCTGGCCCAACTTCGTTCTAAAAATACAGTTGAGCAACTGCGGGGAGTTACGCTGGGCAAGAGCGCGGTCGAGGAAGCGATTGAACGAGGAAGCGCC
>CAZLXE010000085.1:0-10196 GCA_964563005.1 uncultured Isosphaeraceae bacterium | reverse complement strand
GGGACACGACCTTTCGCTCCGCTACAGGTCGTGGCACCAGGTATCCAGCCCCCTCCCTAGCCCTCCCCCAGAGGGGGAGGGAATTATTTCTGGACTTCGAGTTGCCAGAGGTATTGGGTGAGGCGGGGGTGGTGGGAGAGGCCTTTAACTCGGGTGGGGTCGTACATGTAGAGTTGGACGAGTTGGCAGATGACGAGCATGGGGACTTCTTCGGTGAAGAGGATGCGTTCGCACTCTTCAAGGATGCGGAGGCGGGCGTCGGGGTCGAGTTCGGCGGCGGCCTGATCGAGGAGGGCGTCGATGCGGGGGCTGTTGAATTTTCGGTCGTTGTTGCCATCGGTGGAGCGGCAGAGGTCGAGGAAGGTGGTGGGGTCGCCGTAGTCGCCATACCAGTTGCCGCGGGCGATCATGAATTTGCCCTGTTTGAGGTCTTCTTTATAGAACTTGGTGTCGGCTCCCCGCATTTCGACGCGGACGCCGAGTTGTTCCTCCCATTGGGATTTGAGTTCGAGGGAGATCCATTTGTAGCGGGTGTTGTTGGTGGTCCAAAGGAGGTCGATGGTGGGGAAGAGTTCGCCTTTTTGGTTCACGAGGAGGCCATCGGAGGGGCGGGGGGACCATCCGGCTTTTTCGAGTTCTTGTCGGGCGCGATCGGGGTCGAAGGGGAGGCCGGTGGGGGAGTGATAGCCGGGGATGGAATCGGGGGGGATGAAGGTGGTGAGGACGGGTTCGTTGAGGCGGGTGACATCGCGGACGATGATATTTTTGTCGATGCTGAGGACGAAGGCGCGGCGGACGGCGGAGGAGGCGAAGGGGTTGGGGCGGCCATCGGAGAGATGGGGGCGGCAGTTGAAGGAGTAGAAGTCGGTGCCGAAGGTGGGGAAGACATGGATGTTGCGGCGTTCGCCTGAGACCGGGGGGGGGAGTTGGGCGAGGGCGTCGTCTTCAGAGAGTCCTTCCGTGCGGAGGCGATCGTAGTCGATGCGATGATGATCGAGATAGGCCTTGCGTTCGGCGAGCATGTCGGCCTGATAGTCGGCGTTGACATCGCTGAGCCAGTCGAGGTGGCCCGATTCGTAGGCGAGGACGGCGGTGTTGGTGTCGTTGATGGTGCGGGCGATGATGGTGTCGGCGTGGGCCATTTCGCGCGTGTGGTAAAAAGGATTGCGAACAAGGGACATATCGCGTTTGTAGCGCCAACGATCGAGCATGTATGGGCCGTTGGAGATCAGGGCGCCGGGGCGTGCCCATTGATGCTTCTGTTCGAAGCGGCCGGTGAGGGGGTTGAGTTTGACCCAGCGGCACTGGGAAAACGGGGGGGCATCGGTTTCTCGCCAGGGTTTTTTGTTGGGTGTATCGTTTTCCCAACCCTCGACGGAGGGGCGATAGACTGGCCAGCAGACGGAAAAGGCGCAGAGGTCGAGGAAAAACGGGCAGGGGCGTTCGAGGGTGATGATGAGGGTGTGATCGTCCGGAGCGCGGAGGCCGACCATTTCGGAAAAGGTGCGCTTTGCATTGTGCCACATCCACTCGGCTTCGGCCTGTCGTGATGCGTTGTCGTTGAGCCGGTCGTACCACCGCCGTACGGTGAACACTCCGTTGAGGGCGTCGTTTAATACGGGGATGTCGCCAATTTTCAGGGCATCATCGAGCCGGCGCAGTTCACTTTGCATCATGCTCCATTGTGTGAGATCGGGAAGGGCAAAGGTGGGAGGCAGCCGACCCGCCTGGAGCAGGATGTTCAGCCGATCCACCATAGCCCGGACGGTTTTTGGATCGGGCGTGGGCTGCTCCGCCCAGGGATTCGCGGCACACTGGTTCAGTTGTTTCGTGCGCCAGGACCAGAAATCCCGTGCTCCATCGATGACCCAGAAGAGACTGGAATAGTCGGCGGCGGTGTCAGGCATCAACAGTCGTCGCCATGAATAGATAAAATCCCGGGAGGTTACGGGTGCGCCGTTGGACCAGCGGGCGTCCTGACGCAGATGAAAGGTATAGGTGCGTCGATCGGGACTCAGTTCGGGGAGGTCGCTGGCGAGAGCGGGAACCACGGTAAAATCGGAGTTGTCCCAGCGGACGAGGCCTTCGTAGAGGGCGAAGGCCATGCGGAAGTCCTGCACATAACTCATGCGCTGGGGATCGAGGGTGAAGACATCGCTGCGGTTGACGAAGACGATATCCGCATCGGGTGGAGTATTGTCCATCCAGATCGTTGCCGCGAGACCGACGACAAGAAGCACGAAGGGAGCGAAAACCTTCATGGAAGCAGTGTAGTTAAAAGGGGCACGGGATGGGTGGGACTGGCTCCCGCTTCTTCGTTGGGGAGGGGGGGTCGGTCAGTTTTTTTGATAGGGCGCCTTCTGGACTTTGTCGTTCCATTGGTCCACACCGGCCTGGAAGGGGGCTTTACGGCTGGCATCCCAGTCGGCGCGGAGGCGGCTCTGGGGCGCCTTGCCGGGGCCACTGATTTCGGTATCGATGATGCGGAGCAGGGATTCACTGGCTTGAATTGCGGCTCCGTACATTTTCCGGTCTTTGATTTCCTGGTGAGAGTTGTCCCAGTGGGTGCGGATGACGGCGAGGAAATCGCCGAGCACGGGACCGAGGGAAGTTCCGAGGGCGCGTCTTTGGGCGACGGTAAAGTTGAAATTGATGAATGTTTTTCGGAGGCGGAGGGTGGCGACATGGATGGCTTCAACATGTCGATTGGGGGCGACGGGGTCTGCCGCCATACGCTCGACCACTGCTTTCATGGCCCGGATGAGTTCTGCTTTGGCGTCGGGGGTGTTGACGGCAGCGATGGCGGTGAAGAGGTGGCGGAGAACGAGGTGGTTTTTTTCATGCATTGCGGCGGCGCGGAGGGCGCGTACGGTGGCGTTGATGCCGCGTTCATTGAGGTTGATGAGGGGAGGGGAACTGGTGGCGGCGCGAAGCCCCAACTCGCACCCCAGAGCCGCCCGCTGTCGGAGATGCTGCTTGGGACTTTCCAGAAGATTGCGCAAGGTGCGGAGGGACTGATCGGTTCCCAATTCCTGAAGGACGCGAATGGCGTTTATGGCAGTGAAAGGATCATCGCCTGCGATGAGTTGCTCAAGGGTGGGCAGGAGGGCGACGGTATATTCGAGGCGAAAGGCGGGGGTGGGATTGGTGAGACCGGGATTGACGGGACGGAGGGGATCGAGCAGTTTTTCACGGGCGTCCATGATGCTCTTGGGATCTGTATTGCCGGAATTGAGTTTTTGTGACCAATAATCAGCCCATTGCCCGACTCGTTGTTTCTGTTTTTCTGAGAGCGTACCGGCTCGGAGCACTTCATCCCTGAGAGGGTTTGGAGTTTGTGCTCCACACCACGAGGCGAGCCATAAAGGGAGGATCAAGAAAGGGATGATCAAGCCACTAATCCAGTGATGTTTTTCCGACCGCGCCATACGAGCTCCGCACTTTGGTAATCAAGGCCACAAAACTGTAAAGTAGTGGTAATGTGGCATTTTGTCAATTGGAAATGGGCATGATTCACACTGGATACGATGGATTCAATTCGATGGTTCCTTCTGCGGCGACGGCTTTCGACAGGATGAGAGCAGGGATTGGCGGCATAGTTATTGATGCTGGCGTATTTGGAGATTCCCAGGGAGAACAGAACTCCTGAGGTGCTCGTAATCTCTATGGAATGTATAGAAAACGAGATTGAGGATGAACCGAAGCGGGATAACCACCCGATGGATAGGAATAGCGGGGTGATTTTCCCGCCGAGGCACTCTATGGCACGATTGATCGATCTGGGTACATACAGCATGAGGATCCTGATTCTGGTGGCTGGGCTGGCTTTTTTGTCTTCGGCGGCTCAGGGGCAGGTTCATCATGGGGTGAAGGAATTGCCGGATTCCTCGATCAAGGAGCGGTTGGGGCAATTGTTGGTGCGTTATGTACGGACGGCGATGGCGCGGGAGCCACTTTCCACGAACATTACGGATGCGGCAGTGGTGATGATGGATGAAGCCCTTCGACTGGATGGTGAGAATCCGGAATATTGGCGGTTGATGCTGCAATTGTCGACGCTGACGGAACAATTGGAGCGGGAAAATTCTGCGATTCGTCAGTTGCTCCGGCTTGATCCTCAGGATGAGACAATACGCCTGCGGCGATTGTCTCTGGCAATTGACGCCAAGCAAACGGCTCCCGAGCGAATTGGTGTGTATTTGTCGCTGCTGGGAGAAAAGAATCGATCTGCGATCGGGGATGCGGTGGCTTCGCGTCTGGGGCTGGATCTGGCTCGTTTGTATCGGCGACAGGGGAATATGGATCAGTTTGCGTATTGGCTTGCGGAATCCGCCTCGATTGACCCCGCAAATCATGAGGCGGCAGCGATGGCGGCGGGTTATTATCATGCGGCGGAGCAGGATCCTTATGCATTAGCGGAGTTATTGTTGGCGGTGGTGGCTGCGAATCCTACGGATTCGGATACTCAGATTACCCTGGCCAAACTTCTGCTTGAACACGGCGCCTATCGGGGAGCGGCACGGGTGTATCGTCTGGCGACGCGCTCGCGGGAGAAATCGGGCTATTCGGTGCCGAATGGTCTGCTGGCGGATATGGCTTTGGCTCAATGGGCTGCGGGTGATGGGGAGGCGGCTCTGGAGACTATTCAGATCCGTCAACGGGCGATCAATCAGAATGCGCAGAATGAGCGACGCCGGAACGACCCGAATTTAATGCCCAGTGATGTGGCGAGAGAGACCCGGCCTCTGGACCCCATTCTGTCGGCAATTCGTCTGGCGATTCATCGTCAAACGGGATCACCGGAGGCGGATGTATCGGCTCGCTCATTGCGGGCGTCTTATGAACGGGCCAGAACTGGGGCCAAGGAGCAATCCGGTGACGAAAACGCCAAAGGACAACTGGCACTGGAAGAGGCGTGGCTGGCTCTTTGGTTGGGTGAGGATGTGGAGTGGGCGAAAGAGGCGTTGGATCGGGCGAGCCAAGTTAACCCCATTACGGAATCTGCGCAGAAGCGGTTTGCGGGATGGTTTGCTTTACGCGAGGGGCATTTTGATGAGGCCCGGGAACTGTTGATGGATTCCTCGATTGCCAATGATCCCACGGCACGACTGGGTATTGCATTAATCGAGGAGGCGAGTCATCAATCGCGGGAGGCGGCCCGGGAATTGTTGGACATCGTGCGTTCACAGTCGGGCCGATTAATGGGAATCTGGGCATCGGAAGAATTGGTGAGGATTATCCAGGCGCGCCTGGCGGGCGATGATGAGGCGATGCGTCTGGAAACACTCATCGACACGCTGGATCGATCGCGGGATCTCTTTCCGGATCAGCCCACGCTGGCGTTTTCAACGGAACTCAAGGTGGCGGGGACGACATTTTCTCCATTCGAACCAATTCTGGTGGAGATAATCATTACCAATCACACGCAGACACCACTCACCATTGATGGGTTCGGTCCGATTCGCCCTCATGTGGTTCTTACGCCATTGCTACGGGCGACGGATGGCACCACTCAAATGGCGGCGCAACCGATGGTGATTGATATCGATCGTCGGTTGCGGCTGTTACCCCGGGAGCAGATCACGGTGCGGATCAACCTGCGGGAGTATGCTCTCGGTCAGGATTTGGATGACAGTCTTTTGAGCGGCTCGTTGATCGCGATTCGATCTCTCTGCAACGGGGTTGCTCAGCCGAACGGGATTCTGGCGGCCGGCCTGTTGGGCAGCGAGTCCCGCTCATTGTCGTTTCGAGTGAACGGGGTACGAATGAATGAGCCGTGGGTTCTGGACACGATTCAGGAGTTGCAGGATTCTTTGGTGGCGGTCAATCCGGAAGATTTCGTTCTTCTGTGTCACTGGATCAAGAGGAAAAATCCCTTGACGATCGGGTCGGAGGAAAAGAAAACGGTTGCGTCTGGGGTGGAGGCCTTGACAATGTCGTATGCTCGTCTGGACGACGAGCGTCGGGCCTGGGTGCTTTTGATGATGCCTCAGGAAGACCGGTTGGAGCCGATTCTGGCGATGGCCCGTACTTCAGAGTCACGACTGGTGCGGATGGCGTACCTGCTTCGGCATGTGGATGATGATGGTGATCCCATGCTGGATGCGGGTCGGCGGAGCGATGATGCTTCGGTGCGGGCGGTGGCGGATTTATTGGGTGATCTTCTGGACACGAGCAATGAGGATAACGCCCGATCCGGCCGGAGTCGTTGAACCATGTCTCAATCGAGCGACTCAGACCTGAACCGGAATCGACAGGGGAAAGGAAAACGGCTGGTGGGTCTGTTGGTGGGTTTGCTTCTGCTTATGGGGGCGGTGGTGGTGGTCTGGGGTCGGCGCGATCTTCTGAGTGAGGGGATTTCAAGGATGGCTCATCCGGCGCCGGGGATGATTGGTCTGCTGGCGTTGGTTCTGGTGGGGCAGTTGGTGCTCGGTGGTTTTCTGTTCAGTATTCTGATGAAACGGTTCGGCCGAGTGGGGATTTTGGAGATGCAGGCGTTGATCGCCTCGTCTGCGCTGCTCAATTATCTGCCTTTGCGGGCGGGAATGTTCGGGCGGCTGGCGTATCACCGGGCGGTGAATGGGATTGCCCTGCGGCACTCGACGCGGACGGTGATTGAGGCGTTGGGGATCAGCGTGGGGGGAGCGGTTCTGGTGGCGGGGATTCTGGTCTTGGCTATTCAGGGGAATGTTAATCCCTGGCTGTCGGCGAGCGGGGTGGGAGTTGGGTTGCTGGCGGGGTGTACAGGGGCGGGGCTTCGGCGGTGGTGCGGGGCGGGGATGCTGCGCTGGGTGGAGTTTTTGTTGTGGGCGGTTCGCTATCACCTCGTTTTTGGATTCCTGGGCGTGCAATTAGACTGGACCGGGGCGTTTGCTCTGGCGGGCCTGAGCGCGATGGTCAATATGATTCCCTTTCTCAGCAATGGATTAGGGGCGCGCGAGTGGGGGGTGGGTCTGGTGACACCCCTGCTGACTCCCCACACAATGGAACTGGCGATTGTGGCGGAGTTGGTAAATCGGGCGGCAGAGATTGCAGTGTTTCTGGTGACGGGAACAGTCGGGATGGCTTATTTGAGCGGGCGCAGGAAACTGGGGGAGTCCTGATTAGTCCTCTTCGAGATTGAGTTCTTCGAGGACGGCGGGGGTGATGTCGAGGTCTTCGGGGTATTTGAGGGCGGTGCGGGCGCGGAGGGCGAGGTAGGCCTGTTCTGGTGATGTGGCTTTGAATTCATCGGAAGGGGGAACGAAGCGGAAGACGATGTCGATGTTCTTTTTTTCGGCGACCACATCCACGGCGGCGAGGATTTCCTGATAGGCGCGCTCGAGTTGTCCGGCGAGAAGAGTGCCTCGGCTGGCGTTGCGTTCGGCTTCAAATTTTCGTATTTCCTCCATGAGGGCGGCATATTGCTGCTGGGCGGCGGCGGCTTCGGGATCATCGGGTTTGAGTCCGGCAAATTCCTCCTGCATTTTGGTGTAGCGGTCGCGGTATGCTTTTTCTCGGTCGGCGAAATCGGCATCGATGTCTTCACGCTCTTCCTTGAACTCATCGGAATCCATGAGAGGACCGATGGCCTTGCCGATGTGGAAAAAGGCGAGGGAGGGAGTTTTGGCATCGTCATCACCGATTTCGGTTGGGCTGGCGAGGGCGGGGGTGGTGAAATGCTCGGTGAGGAGGATGAGGTTGGCCGCGGCGAGGATGATGAAGCAGGCGGGGAGGAGGAGGCGGATGGGGGATTTTGGGGTGGGCATGGGTTGACTCTGGAAATGAGTGAGGTGATCTATTTGTTCGGACGACCGAGAAGGCCGTTCTACTTGCCGGCGCCGAGGAGGGATTTCATTCTTTCGAGGAGGGTAAATTCGGAGAGGTCGGAGAGTTCACCGGCGTCGAAGAATGAGCCGTGGCATTTGGAGCAGACTTCGAAGCCGATGTGTTTCTGCTCGGGGTGCTGGACATGATCCATGGCGCCGCCGCAGCGGGGGCACTGGATGTCGGTCATGGTGTCCATGGCTTCGCCGACTTTGGCGGAGCCGGTGTCCAGCCCGGCGATGAGGTCTTTATGCTGCATGATTTTGAGGCGTTCGCCCTGGTCGAGCCAGATGCCGGAGCATTTTTCGCAGCGATCGACGGTGAAATCACCGACTTTGAGGGAGCGCATGGGATCTTTGCACTTGGGGCAGATGAGGGGTTGGTCGGTCACGGGGGGCCTTTCGGATTAACCACAGAGCACACAGAGAGCACAGAGGGAGAGGAGAAGAAGCAATTTTAGCGAGGAAACGCGACGGAGGGAGATTATAGAGAGAATGGGTATTGGCCGGGATGACCGTTCCCCATTCGCACGGGCATATTCCGGGGGTGGGGTTATTCTTCCTGTTCGAGGACGGCGAGGAAGGCCTCCTGGGGGATGGAGACGGAGCCGATGGTTTTCATGCGCTTTTTGCCCGCCTTTTGTTTTTCGAGGAGTTTGCGTTTTCGGGTGATGTCGCCGCCGTAGCATTTGGCGGTGACATTTTTGCGGACGGCGTTGATGGTTTCGCGGGCGATGATTTTTCCACCGATGGCGGCCTGGAGGGGGATTACGAACTGGTGGCGGTCGATCTGCTTGCGGAGTTTCTTGAGGATGATGCGGCTGCGTTTTTCCGCCCCATCGCGGTGGCAGATGACGCTGAGGGCTTCGACGGGGCGGCCGTTGACGAGGATTCCGACCTTGGCGAGGCGATCGGCCCGGTAGCCGGTGATTTCGTAGTCCATGGATCCGTAGCCCCGGGTGATGGATTTGAGTTTGTCGTAAAAGTCGTAGATGATTTCGGCGAGGGGGAGTTCGTAATCGAGAATCTGTCGGGTGTCGGAGAGGAACTGCTGGCTGCGATACTGTCCCCGGCGGCCGTCGCAGAGTTTCATGAGGTCGCCGATGTTTTCGTTGGGGCAGACGATTTCGAGTTTGACGATGGGCTCGCGGATTTCTTTGATGGTGGAGGGGTCGGGGAGGTCGGCGGGGTTCTGGATTTCGATGATGGTGCCGTCGGTTTGTTCGATTTCGTAGGAGACGGTGGGGGCGGTCTGGACGATATCGACGCCGCCTTCGCGTTCGAGTCGTTCCTGGATAATTTCCATGTGGAGGAGGCCGAGGAAGCCGCAGCGGAAGCCGTAGCCGAGGGCTTCGGAGTGCTGGGCGGCGAAGGTGAAGGAGGCGTCGTTGAGACTGAGGCGTTCGATGGCGTCGCGGAGGGATTCGAAGCCGCCGGATTTAATGCTGCCGCTGGTATCCGCGGCAGAAGTGGAGGGATAGAAGTCGCAGAAGACCATCTGCTTGGGTTCTTCGTAGCCGGGGAGGGGGGCGGCGGCGGGATGGGTGTCGAGGGTGATGGTGTCGCCGACGCGGATGTCGGAAAGCGTTTTGATGGCGGCGACCATGTAGCCCACCTGGCCGGGGCCGAGCGTTTTCATTTTTTCTGGTTTGGGGGTGTAGCGGCCGAGTTCGGTGATGATGAAGGTGCGGCCGGTACCCATCATGAGGATTTTGTCACCTACGGTGAGGGTGCCGTCGAAGAGGCGAAAGTAGACGATGACGCCTCGATAGTCGTCGTAGTGGCTGTCGAAGACGAGGGCGCGGACTCCGCCCCCGGAATCTTCCTCTGCGCGCCCTGTGCCCACTTCCGGGCCGGGTAAGATCTCGCAGATTTTGTCAAGGAGATCTTCAATGCCCGCCCCGGTTTTGGCGGAGCAGTGGAGGCAGGAGAGAGCATCGAGGCCGAGGATCTGTTCGATCTGCATGGCGACGCCGTCGGGGTCGGCGGCGGGGAGGTCGATTTTGTTGACTACGGGGATGATTTCGAGGTTGTTTTCGACGGCGAGGTAGGCGTTGGCCACGGTCTGGGCTTCGACGCCCTGGGTGGAATCGACGACGAGGACGGCCCCTTCGCAGGCGGTGAGGGCGCGGGAGACCTCGTAGGTGAAATCCACATGGCCGGGGGTGTCGATGAAGTTGAGTTCGTATTCCTCCCCGTTGTAGTGGTGGTGGACGGTGACGGCGGAGGCCTTGATGGTGATGCCCCGCTCGCGTTCGAGTTCCATGGAATCGAGGAGTTGGGCCCGGGCCTCGCGGTCGGAAACGGCCCGGGTGGACTGGAGCAGGCGGTCGGCGAGGGTGGATTTGCCGTGGTCGATATGGGCGATGATGGAGAAGTTACGGATGGGCA
>CAZLXE010000084.1:8349-10611 GCA_964563005.1 uncultured Isosphaeraceae bacterium | reverse complement strand
GGAAAGACACACAACCCACCCCCACCCCCCCCGCCCCCAGACACCACCGGCACCCCCCCCGCCTCCCGTCCACCAACCCCACTGGATTCTCCACCCCACCCCGGCTATCCTCCCCGCCCTCACCCCACCCATTAACCCCCAAATCCCGGACCAAACCCCCATGCAATCCACCCTCATCATCTGCAAACCCGACGCCCTCCAACGCGGAATCTGCGGCCAGATCATCACCCGATTCGAACAAAAGGGCTTCCAGATCGTCGGCTGCAAACTCATGCAGATCTCCCCCGAACTCGCCGCCACCCACTACGAAGCCCACCGCGAAAAACCCTTCTACCCCGGCCTCGTCAACTTCATGACCGGCTCCCCCGTCCTCGTCCTCGCCCTTCGCGGCATGGGCGCCATCGAGGTCTGCCGAAAAATGATGGGCGCCACCTTCGGCTCCAAAGCCGATCCCGGCACCATCCGAGGCGATTTCGGCCTCTCCAACTCCTTCAACCTCATCCACGGCTCAGACAGCCCCGAAGCCGCCCAGCGCGAACTCAAACTCTTCTTCCAACCCGAAGAACTCCTCTCCTACGACCGTGCTTCTGAAAACTGGATCTACGACCAATCCGGCGGAAAACCCGAATAATCCCCACTCCCCCCCAGCCCCGACAAATACCCGAATATAAACCAAATATACCCCCTGAATCAGCCCTTGATTCCATAATAATCAATTTCTGGATGAAATATCCAGGGGTCGCCGACCAATAATTAACGAATTCGGGAAATAATACTGGTATTTCTCCCGTTTTAGATTAGAATACTTCTAAGAAGTGAACCGTTTATCGGATGAATCCGTATAAATAAAGCTCCCCAAAAACCCTTTACTGGAAGATTGCCCCCCTTTCTTGCAAAATATGCCGGAAAATCGAAACAAACCCCTGAATTATGCGTCTTTGTAGAAGAAGCCACATAATCCATACAATACGAATCGAATAAATAACACCCGTCCCGCGATCCCCCATCGCCCCCGAATCCAAGATCAGAACCATGCTCCACAAGATGATCGGCCACAATTCTCCCCTCGACCGCCTGCGCCAACGCCAGGGACGGGTCGTGCGCGCCACCGGCCGGGCCTCGGCACTCAGCCGTCGCGATGAAAAACTCGTCCATGAAATCCTCTCCGCCCCCATGGATTACATCGACAACCCCATCTATGAAGAGGCGGACGCCGAATACAACATCTACGAAGATGTCCCCCCCGTCCGCCGCCCCGATGTCGCATGGTATCGCCCCCTCATGGACAAACTCACGCCCGAAACCAAGCATCAGTCCATGCGCAACACCCAGACCCTCGTCCTCACCCTCGAGGAAGAGGGCATCCTCTTCAGCCAATATAACTACGCCCGCAGCCGCGTCGCCCGCATCCAGCAGGAAATCGGCGTCAGCGATCCCACCGACGAACAGGCCCAGGAACTCCTCCGCTGGTATCGCACGGCCACCCAATATCGCGAGCAGATCGCCGAGACCAATCTCGCCCTCGTCCTCGCCATGGCCAAACGCACCCGCATGAGCGAAGTCGATTTCGCCGACCTCGTCAGCGAAGGCAACATGGCCCTCCTCCGCTCCATCGACAAGTTCGATTTCGCCCGCGGCTTCAAGTTCTCCACCTACGCCTGCCGGGCCATCCTCAAGGCCTTCAGTCGTCAGGGCATGAAACTCAGCAAATATCGTCAGCGCTTCCCCACCGATTTCGACCCCGCGATGGAAAAATCCAACCACCTCGAAACCACCCGCAAAACGCACGAAGAGGAATGCGCCCACGAGGTCAAGAAAATCGTCCTCGGCACCGAAAATGTCGCCGACCTCACCGACATCGAACGCACCGTCATCCACCACCGCTTCGGTATCGACGCCCCCGATGACGCCATGTTCCTCACCCTCGAGCAGGTCGGTCAGATCATCGGCGTCACCAAAGAGCGCGTCCGCCAGATCCAGAACAAA
This sequence comes from uncultured Isosphaeraceae bacterium, assembly GCA_964563005.1. GTDB lineage: Bacteria > Planctomycetota > Phycisphaerae > Phycisphaerales > SM1A02 > CAZLXE01. The sequence goes on along the minus strand of CAZLXE010000084.1, from coordinate 8,625 downwards.
GCCCTCGTCAAAATCCGCGTGGCCTTCGAAGAACACGCGGCCGCCCAGAAAAAAGCCGAATCCGAACTCGAAACCAAAACCGACTATTCCCTCCTCGACCTCGAAGAAATAGTCGCCCGGCTCACCAAAAACTAAAAACCAAGAACCAAAAACTTTCTCCCCCAGACCCCCAGAAGCCCCGGTCTCACGCTTCGGCGTGAAGATCGGGGTTATTTTTTTCGTGTGGCACTGACAAGTCCTCTTGTCAGTGGGGCTTACATCTACCACCGAGCGTCG
>CAZLXE010000084.1:0-8249 GCA_964563005.1 uncultured Isosphaeraceae bacterium | reverse complement strand
GGCTCTGCCGTCGTAGAAACCGAATTCCCCGGCACCCCACAGGAAATGCTCACCGTCTTCCACCACGACGGCAAAGACCTCATCCTCACTCACTATTGCGCGCTCGGCAACCAGCCCCGCATGAAAGCCACCGACCCGAACGCCAAAAACCAACTCGTCTTCATATGCACCGGCGAATCCGGGGGTGGAACCAACATGGCCTCGGAAAACGATATGCACATGCACCAGGGCACCATCAACTTCATCAACAAAAACAACTTCACCTTCGAATGGCTCCTCCACGATCAGGGAGAAAAAACCTACACCGCCAACTTCAAAATGCAAAGAAAGTAGCTCAGGATTTATCCTGAAAATGGGACGGCCGTCTCGGCCGTCATACCCGCGCAGGCGGATATCCAGTAGCTCAAGCATCGTGCACGACAATTCTCTAATGGCTGAATCACGACGATATGTATGCAATAAATGTGACCATGCCATTGAGGCATGGTCAGACGGCAACCCGTACTACATCGACGACGCCGGACTCAGACAGTATGCCTACCATCCCGACCACGAGAGACTTGCTCGATGCATTGGCAATGACACCCCGCACCTTTGCCTGTCGTGCGGGCACGAGTTTGTGGTAGACTCGCTATCTCCAATAACCGTGTGCCCCAAGTGCAAGGAACACAATATCTCGAGTACCTTTCAGTTGGACGGGCAGCCGTGTCCATTCTGCAAGGCGGGAAAGTTTGTCACTGATCCAGATTTTTGCTGCATCTCATGATGTGACCACGCAAATCGGTCTTATTTTCAAACCACCAGGAACGAATCATGTTTTCTTCCAAAGTAAGAGAAAAACTGAAAAACTATGTCTACCTCTATATTGATCCACGAACCGGTAAACCATTCTACATCGGCAAAGGAAAGAATAATCGTTGCTTTGCCCATTTAAAAGCAAGCAAAGATTCCAAAAAGGTTGCCATGCTGGATGAACTCAGACAACTTGGCCTCAATCCTCAAATCGAAATTCTCAAGTTTGGACTTACAGAAGAACAAGCCCTGCTTGTCGAAGCAACTGCGATCGACCTGATCGGGATTGATTTTCTCACAAACCAAGCCCGTGGCCACGGCTCCAAGCATGGCGCCCGCGCCCCAGTCGAGGAAATCGCCACCGGTTTGGATGCTCGAGAAGTGAAAATCCAGCATCCTGTCATCCTCATCAACATCAATAAAAATTACCAGCCGAATATGAGCATTCAGGAGATCTATGATGTCACCCGCAGTTCATGGAAGGTCAACCCTGATTCCCACGAGGCCGATTATGCCCTCAGCATTCACCGTGGCATCATCAGAGAAGTATTCCACATCACCTGCTGGATTGAAGGCGGCACAACCATGAGAGAAAGCGACCCGGAAGGCCGCGCCCATCGGCGAGATGGTCGCTGGGAATTCGTCGGCCAGCTCGCGGAAGAGAAAGTTCGTAAAAAATATCTCGGTAGATCCGTTGCCAACTATTTCAAAAAAGGCGCACAAAATCCCATAATGTATATCAATTGCTAAAGTGGTACGCAAGTATCGTGATAGATTGTGTCAACGCTACTGCTAACGATCACCGCCTCACAAACCGTACCGCCTCACGATTCGAACCCATTCGGCCTCTCGCTTAGAGCCAATGGATGAATGCGTTACAAATCTCCAAGCTTCCGCTTGGCATCCTCAATCATCGATCGTGCCCAGTCTGGACACGGATATTCACGCTGTCCAGGTGAAATACGATTTGGTGCGTTCCGGAGAGAGAACCCGTTCAACTCCTTGACATGAGCGATCCAACAAGTCTTGATGCTCTTCTGATGCTTATGCTTGACTGCTTCTTGGATTGCTTTATATGTTGCCATCAATCTGTTTCTTAAAAAACTCTGTGTCCTCTGTGCCTCTGTGGTGAATAATAATTTCCGGGGGTCAAACCTCCGCCATCTCCCCCCTGACCACTGATCCCTGATCGCTGACCGCTCCCCCTTCCGGGGGCGGATACATCTCCATTTGCTCCACCCACTCCCCAATCGTCTTCTGACAAGCCGCCCGATCCGCTGGCAGCTTCAGTGGCCGACCTCGAGCATCCAGAATCAGTCCCACCGTCCCCCCCCGCACTTCCTTCTCGATCCGTTTCCCCGGCCCCGCCCCCAGGTCAAACCCTTTCGCCGGCTCGCACACAATCATCACCTTCTCCTCCAGTCCCAGCGGCAATAATTTCAAATCCCCCACCGCCATTGAACCGCTTTCATTCAAACTCGATCCCGTAATCGAATAACTGAAACAAGGCGCCCCCAACTTCGCCGGTTTCGCCGCATCTCCCTTCGCCGCCACGCAGGTCCCCAGATACACCAGGCAGTCCCGCTCGAACACCTCCACCGCCGCCTTGTTATGCACTTCCGCCAGCACCCCCAGATGCGGCATCATGAAAATACTGTCCTTCGCCAAAGTTGTAACCCCCTCCGGCTGGAATGAATCTATCAGCAGCATCGCCGTCTGATGCATTCGCGGTGCATGAGACAAAACGCCGCCCGATGCCACCAGCAAGTCCAATTTCATATTGTCTACAATCGTCTGCCCCGATGACTCCTGGCTGAAGGTGTCCCCCACCGTCCGCTGCTGTTGCACTCCCTTCAGCGTCGTCGCGAATTCCTTGTGCTGTTCATACGCCAGCCGCAGCGCCTCCCGCGCCACCGCCTGCTCGAACACCAGCGCCTCTTTCGATTGGGGAATCGTCGTCGGCCGAATCATCTTGTTCTTCACCCGGTTCCGCAATTCCCGCTCATCCATATCAAAATGCACCCACCGCAGCACGCTCGGCATCGTCGCCTCCGCGCACACATTTGAAATCGAATAACTCATTCCCAGGTTGGCCGACACCGTCCGGTTGAAGGTCTCATCAAACACGCTGAAGATATCCGTCGTCGCCCCCCCGATATCCACCCCCACCACATTAATCTTTTCCGTCCGTGCAATTTGCTGCAGAATATTCCCCACCGCCCCGGGGGTCGGCATGATCGGCGCATCCGTCCATCCCATCAACTTGTCATACCCCGGGGCATGCGCCATCACATGCTCCAGAAACATGTCGTGAATCGCATCCCGCGCCGGCGAAAGATTCTCCACCTCCATCGTCGGCCGCAGATTCTCCACAATCTGCAAATCAATTCCCTCATCAAACACCGCATCCACCAACGGCCCCGCATCTTTGTTCCCCGCATAAATCAAAGGCAGGGTAAAATTACTCCCGAACCGCGGCTGCGGCTTCGCCGGGGCAATCAATTCCGCCAACTGCACCACCTGCGTCGTGTTCCCTCCGTCCGTACCCCCGGAAACCAGAATCATGTCTGGCCTGAGTTCCCGAATCCGCTGAATCTTGTCGTGCGCCTTTCGCTTATCGTTCGCCGCCATCACATCCATCACAATCGCCCCCGCTCCCAGCGCCGCCCGCTTTGCGCTCGCCGCCGTCATCTGCGCCACCACCCCCGCCACCATCATCTGCAAACCCCCGCCCGCCGATGAGGTCGAAATATAAATATCGCATCCCTCCGTCTCCGTTGCCGGTTGTATAATCTTCCCGTCACTGCCAATGAACTTACGCCCTGCTAACTCCCCCACTTCCGTCACCGAGTTCGCTACTCCGATCGTCACATCCGCAAACGGCTCCTCCACCGTCGTCGGCGCCTCCCCCCGATGGGTCTGCCGATATTCACCATCCACCATTTGGATGAGGATCGCCTTCGTCGTGGTCGAGCCGCAGTCGGTCGCGAGAATTACTTTAATCGATTCTGGTTTCTTGGATATCATGGGAAAATGGGATGCCTGAAAGGGTAAAATTCTGGGTTAATCGGGTGTTCAATATTCACCGGCGACCGGGGAAATCAGTCCACTTTGTCTGATTTCTCCTCACTTTTCGCCGCTTTTTTCCTCTGCGCGGCCTTATTTTTGTCCTTCTCGTCATACTCCTGCTCGAAATGCTCTATCCGACGGCAGAGATAATCCACCGAACCCCGATGCTCCAGAAATTGCGCAAAATGCTTGTAATGCCCGAAACCTTTCTCTCGTAAAACCGCACTCAGAATCGGATCAAAGAAGCGCATCATCTGTGATGCCAGGAAGTTAAGCGGCCGACCCATCTCCAGAAAAATCAGCCCCGGTGTCGTCAATCGCCGCCGGGCAATCTGTTTACACACCCAATCCACCACCTCCTGCTGCTCCGGCAACGGTTCATGCTCCCCCGGCGGATCTACCGCAAATGCATGCTTAAACCACTTCATCCCTCACCCTCCTTCTCCCGTAAACACTTCTGTATCAAAGAGATAACCGTTTCTCTGCAATCCCCGAACATCACATGCATACCAGAATATGCATCCATCCGAGACCGAACTGCCCGCGTCGATAAATATCCTCCCCGCGCATCATGCGCGAATCGCCGCAGATTTTTCCACTGTAAACTCATTCGCTTCAAGGGGTAACGAGCCGTGATCCCCTCCCCATCAATCGAAAACCGACTCACAAAAAAGAATCGATTCAAAGCCAGAACGAGTACCAGCATCCCTCCCAGAGCCGCTGCAACGCGCCCTCCAGGCCCCATGCCCATCCCCTCAGTTAAAAGATAAACTCCTGCCGACAATGCAATTATAATTGCTACCGTCCAGCCCGCCCGGCCCATATCCTCCCCCGCCGGATGGGCAGTCCAGTCAAACATAGAATCAGATTGCGCAGATATATCGCTCAAAACACATGGTTTCCAACCCCCGATGAACCCCCAGATTATCCGATCCTGCCCTCCGAGGGAACCCTTAACCCGGAAAAATCTTTCGACTCTTATAACATTCTGTCACCACTCCACTTGTATCAATCATAAAATCGTGAATGGAAGGCAAAAGAGCCGCCAAAACCTCCAGCCGCGAACAGTCGCACCCCAATTCCTTCATACTCACCGCCCTATCCCTAAGCTCCTGCGGCCACTCTGTTTGCAAAACATTAATCCCGATCCCAATCCGCGCCACCCCCTCCCCCTGCTCCACCAGAATCCCTGCCAGTTTCTTCCCCCCCACCAAAATATCGTTCGGCGGCTTGATTCCAACTTGTTGTCCCAGCAGCACTTCTATCCCCATTGCCACCCCCGCCGCCACCTTCCGCACCATAGTTTCCGCCTCTTCTTCCGCCTCCCAAACAAAAGTAACCGCCACCCCCTCAAACCCCGTATCCGCCCACTTTTTTCCCCACTGCCCCCGCCCCTCGGTCTGCCGTAAAGTGGTGATGATCCAGCCCGGTTGCGCACCCATGTCCTTCGCCGCATCCTGAGTGGAAGTCGTTTTCTCCTCTACAATTACGGTATGAAAACGAGGACAGCGTTCGCTCACTATCTGCTGTAACTTCTCAAGCCAATCCACCAGTTGCTCACTCATAATTCTATATCCAACCCAATATCCAGCCACGGCGCACTATGCGTAATCGCTCCCACGGCAATCCGATCCACGCCGGTTTCCGCAATATCCCGGACCATTTCCAGTGAAACGCCGCCAGAAGATTCAAGTAATATACTATGAACACTACAGTTACGCAACTCCACCGCCTGCCTCAATTCCGCTGGCCCCATATTGTCCAGTAGAATAATATCCATCAACCCCCCCGGCTCCCCCGGCAAACTCAACATCTGCTCCAATTGCTCCAGGGTATCTACCTCAATCTCGATAAACCGTGGGCGATGCCTCTTTTTCACTGCTTCCAGATTACCGATAAATCGTTGTTGCCAATTGGCTTGTGTCATCATTGCCGCAAGGTGGTTATCCTTGATCAAAACCGCATCATACAACCCCAACCGATGAATCGCTCCCCCACCACACCCCACGGCGTACTTCTCCAACAGCCGCAATCCGGGTGCCGGCGATGTCTTTCGCGTATCACAAATTCTTGCCCCCGTTCCACTTACGGCATCCACAAACTGCCGGGTGCTCGTGGCAATCCCGGATAAATGCCCCAGAAAATTAAGCAGTGTCCGCTCCAAGGCCAGCAGTGGTTGGGTATCTGCCGTAATGTCCGCCAGGGACTGACCTTGTGAAATTTCCTCTCCATCCCGAACCCGAACATTCCAATTCCCCCCCAACTCTTCCAGCAGTGGATGTTCCAGATGCTCCAAGAGACGGAACCCACTGGCCACTCCCGACTTACGGCACCCAATCGAAGCCGAAACTATGGCCTCCGCCCCCACAAACGACTGAGTAGTGATATCCCCAGATTCCATCAGATCATCGCGTAACATCCCGGCAAACCAGCAGTTAAGCGAATCCCCGGCAATGATTCGCTCAAACACTTCTTCTGCAGAATAGGAATATATGGAGGGCCGGGGGGACATAGTGGCAGTGTACGCAGAGAGCGCTCAGTCGGAAACGCCCGCCGTGCTTGTCTTTATGCGCTCCTCGGATTTCGATTGATTCCAGTTTGCTAGCATTTCCGTCACGGTCAGATCAAGCCGGGGATGCCGCAGGTTCGGGGCGATGGTGGCGAGCGGTTCGAGCACAAAGGTTCTTTCGTGCAATCGCGGATGCGGCACGGTGAGTTCCGGGGTGTTCAGGATCAGATCACCGTATAACAGGAGATCGAGATCAAGGATGCGGGGACCGTGCCGGACTTCATTTTCTCTTTGTCTTCCCCGCTGCCGTTCGATTTCCAGCATGGTCTGGAGTAAATCATGGGGAGCCAATGTCGTTTGCAGGGTTGCCGCCGCGTTAAGAAACATTCCCTGGGCGATTGGACTCACCGGTTCTGTCTCCATGAATTGGCTCACCCGTACCCTGCTCACTTCCTCTAGATTATTGAGCGATTTGATGGCATAGGCAAGGTGTTCTTCGCGGCAGCCCAGATTGCTGCCGAGGGCGATGCAGGCCGTGATGGGATTCATTCGGTATCTCCTTGCACTTCCCAGAGCAGAGTGCATTCCGGGGAAACGCCGAGAAGATGCAAGCGGAGCATTTGCAGAGCGGCTTCGGCTGATCGTTCGCGGATGGCATAGCGGTTTCCCGGTCGAAACCGGAACTGTCGTACCATCGTTTTGTCCCTTGTTTTTCCCTGCCGATCCACGAGACCGATGAAAACTGTTCCCTCGGGTTTTTCGGGAGTTCCTCCGCCCGGGCCGGCGATTCCGGTGATGGAAAGGCCGAGGTCTGCGCCGCTCATCTGGACTGCTCCTTCCGCCATCGCCACCGCAACTTGAACAGAAACCGCCCCCTGCTCCTCAATAATATCCGGGGGCACGGCGAGTTGATTTTCTTTCAGGGAGTTAGAGTAGGTGACCCAACCGCCAAGGTAATAATCGCTGCTGCCGGGGATGTCCACGATCATTTTTCCGAGCAGACCGCCGGTGCATGATTCGGCGGTGGTCAGGGTCATTCCTTTTTCTTTGAGCAACACTCCGACCACTGAAGGCAGCGTGTCCTCTTCCCGGCCATAGGCGAAGGGCGACCAGGCCGCTTCGATCTCCGCCGCCTTCTCCAGCATCAATCCCCGAACTCGCTCCTCGACTCCCTGCATCATGACCGTGGCGGTGACGATGGCGTGGCTGACGGTGATGCCCACCAGGGGCGATTCCTGCGGATTGACTTCCCGCTGCAGAATGTCGCCCAGCCGCTGAGCCGCCTCCGACTCCCCCAGCCCGAAGCACCGTACCGCGAGTGTATGCACCGCATTAACCGATTCCGCCCCCGGCAGATGGGGAGCCACCCACCGCTCGAACATCGGCTTCATTTCCCCCGGCGGGCCGGGCAGCGCGAATACCTGACTGCCCTCCATTTCACCGCTCAATCCGGGGGCCGTGCCGCGCAGATTCTCCAGACAGGACATGGATTTCGGGCGCAACGCCTGCAGGAGATTATTTTCCGGCATGGCTCTATCCCGACCATCAAACCACCGCCGGATCTCCACTATCGCTTCCGCATCCTCCACCAGTTTAATTCCGGGGGTAAAGACATCACCCAGGGCAAAGCGGGTGAGATCATCCGCCGTCGGCCCCAGACCCCCGGTGAGAATCACCAGATCGTGCTCCCCGGCCAACGCCCCTATCGCCGCTGCAATGTGCGCCCGATCATCTCCCACCGTCCGATGCTCCCTTGTCACCACTCCCAACTCGGCCAGCCGGGCGGACAGCCACGCCGCGTTCGTATCCACCGTCCGCCCCAACACCAGTTCATCACCAATAGAAAGAATCGCCGCTCGCATGGGAGGGCATGATAACG
>CAZLXE010000083.1:2841-10770 GCA_964563005.1 uncultured Isosphaeraceae bacterium | reverse complement strand
CCGAAGGTGGTGGCGACGCCTTTGCCGCCGGTGAAGTTGAGGAAAAGGGAGAACATGTGGCCGAGGACGGCGGCAAGAGCGACACTGAGCCAGAGCCACATCTGGGCGGAGGTGAGTTGAGCGGCGTCGCGGCCCAGGGTTTCGTTCAGCCAGCCCGCGATGAGGATAGGGATGGCACCTTTGAGCATGTCGAGGATGAAACAGAGTCGGCCGGGCCATTTGCCGACGATGCGTCCGACATTGGTGGCGCCGATGTTGCCTGAGCCGTGGGCGCGGATGTCGATGCCGTGACTACGGGCGATGATGACGCCGAAGGGTATGGAGCCGAGGAAGTAGGCGGCGAAGATGATGGGGAGCCAGGTCATGGGGAAGGCATCGAGGGATCAAGGCATCGAGGAATCGAGGGGGGAAGCGAGTTGACTGGGTTCCCGCCTGCGCGGGAATGACGGGGATGACGGGGATGACGGGGGTGCGGGGATTACGGGGGAGTGGGCATCTTAAGCGATGGGGCGATGGTTATGGTGATGATGAAGGCGAGGAGGCCGACGAGGTTGCCGTTGAGGTGGTAGCAGTCGAAGAGGGAGCCGATGATCCAGGTGGCGAGGACGAGGGGGAGGGCGATGAGCCAGGGGTGAGGTGAGGGGAGGTGGAGGCGGGTAATTGCAATCTCACTCAATTCGGTGCCACGACCTGATGCTCGGGGAAGGTCGTGCCGGTCACTCCAGGATTCCCGCACTGCCTTCCGCTCCGCTTCAGGCAGTGGCACCGGGCAAGGTTGAATATTCGATTGCCTTGAGAGCTTGAGGGAGTGGTTGGTGAGGAGGAGAAGGAGGGTGAGGAAGAGGGCGATGCCGGGCGTGCCGAGGGTGGCGAGGATGTGGAAGGGGGAGGAGTGGGCGTGGTTTCGGCGATGCCAGTTGATGCGGGTGGGGTTTTGGTTCACTCGTTCTTTTGTTTTTGTGAAGAGGGGGAGGGTGTCGAGGGTGGGGAGGTAGCCGCCGGCTCCGGTGCCTTGGAGGGGGTCGTTTTTATACATTTGCCAGGCCCAGCGCCAGAGACCGATGCGAAGACCGACGGAGGATTCGTAATTTTGCTCGTCGAGGGCCTGTTGGGCTTCGGTAGTGGCGATTTCGATTCGGGAGATGACGGGTTTTTGGAGGTAGGGCCAGGATATGGCGGTGGCTATGAGGGCGAGAGTGGCGAGGATGAGAGCGGGGCGGCGGGTGGTGGGGTGTTGGATGGTGATGAGGATGACGCCGAGGGGGATGATGAGGGTGGCGATCCAGGCGCCGCGGCTGCCGGAGGCGATGAGGCCGATGGTGGCGGCGATGAGTCCGAGGAGGGATATCCAGAATTGTTTGTCTCTGTTGAAGAGGATGGCTACGGTGTGGAAGGCGAGGGCGACGGCGGACCAGGCGCCGGTCTGGATGAAGTACATGAAGCCGCCGTAGCGGTGGAGGTTGGGGGAATCCTGATGGTGGCGGCTGAGGGGGAGGAGGTCGAAGAATTGGAGGAACTGGCAGCAGTTCTGGATGAATATGCCGAGGAGGAGGGAGCCGATGAGGAGGGGGAGATTGTGGAGGACGGGCCAGAGGGCGAGGGGGAGGGCCATCATGCGCCAGGACCAGAGTTCGCTGGCTCCTTGAGAGGGATCGGGAGACCAGGTGAGGGAGATGGCGGTCCATGATGCGAAAGCGAGGACGATCCAGAGGGTGGGGCGGCGGAGGAGGGTGGAGTAGGCGGGCCAGGTGGCGTGGAGGCGGAGGATGGCGTAGCTGTAGAGGAGGATGGTGGCGATGGCGTTGGTGAAGGTGGAAAAGGGGAGGGTGATGAAGAAGAGGACGGCGAATGTGGTGTGGATGGTGTGGCCGAGGGGATCGCGCTGGCGGGCGTATTGGAGGGCGGTATCGATTTGGGAAGAGCCGAATTTTGGGGGTGGCCAGCCGGGGGGGCGGGTGAGATCGGAGCGGAAGAGGGGCATTATTACTCACCGGAATCGGGGTCGAGGTTTGATTTTTTCAGGGCGATGAAGAGGTGTTTCATGAGGACGCCGGCGGCGACGCCTCCGGAGCAAATGAGGCCGCGTTTTCCGTCCAGGAAGCCGCGTTTAAGGAGGTATTGTTTGAGGAAGGCGGCGGGGGGGGAGAGCATGATGCGGGTGAGGGAGCCGCCGGGGATGTCGTAGGAGGCGAGGAGTTTGCCGTAGTTGATGTTGCGGTGGCACATGTCGGCGAGGTTTTCCCAGGAGTCGTGGCGGAGATCGCCGGTGAGACGGCCGGTTTGTCCATCGACGATGATGGCATCGTGAAGCATGGCGATGTTTTTGCCATCATTGTGGTCGAGATCTTTCATACGGCCTTTGCCTCCTCGGGCGAGTCGCGTGCGCCATTCGGGTTGGAGACAGTGGTGGAGCCAGCCGCCGTGGAACCAGACTTTGCGATTGACGGCCCAGGCGTCGTAGGTGGGATCGTTTTCTTCGATGACGCGGCGGATGGAGCATGCGAGTTCGGGTTCGAGGGATTCATCGGAGTCTATGAGCATGGCCCAAGTGTGATCGGCGCATTGATCGAGGAGGAATTGTTTTTGGCGGGCGTGGCCGGGCCAATCGCGGGGGATGACTTCAGCCCCGTAGGATTGGCAGAGTTCGATGGTGCCGTCGGTGGAGCCGGAATCGGCGATGACAACGCGAGTGGCCAGATTCTGGAGGGACTGAAGGGAGCGCTCGATGGTGCGGGCGTTGTTGTGGGTGGGGATGCCGACGGCGAGGTCGAGGTTTGAGGAGAAGGTGGGCATGAGGGAGGGATCGTATCAGGGGCTGGCTGCCTTACAATGGTGGGCACCATGAGCGTTCGCATTTCCGTCATTACGCCGAGTTTCAATCAGGGGGAGTTTCTGGAGGAGACGCTGCGGTCGGTTTTGGATCAGAGAGGGGAGATCCATGAGTTTTTTGTGGTGGATGGGGGGAGTACGGATGGATCGGTGGAGATTATTGAGAAGTACGCCGGCGAGGTTGACTGGTGGGTGAGTGAGGCCGATTCCGGGCAATGTGAGGCGATCCACAAGGGGTTTAAACGGGCGACGGGGGATGTTTTGTATTGGATTAATTCGGATGATGTTTTGTTGCCGGGGGCGATTCGGCGGGTACGGGAGGTATTTGAAAGGCAGCGGGAGGTTGGGGTGGTGTCGGGGTGGGGGGTTCCCATTGATGGGGAGGGGCAGATCATTGGATTGAAGCGGAGGCCGCATGATTCGCCGGGTTGGGCGCGGTGGGGGTATTGCCGGGTGGTGCAGCCGTGTACTTTTTTCAAGAGGAAGTTGTATGAGCGGGTGGGGGGGTTGGATCACGATTTGCATTGTGTATTGGATACGGAGTTGTGGTACAAGTTTTTTCGGGATGGTGCGGCGTGGGCGGGAGTGGATGGGTATCTGGCGGCGTACCGATTGCACGGAGAGGCGAAGGGATCGACGATGGGGGAGGAGTACAAGAAAGAGCGGGATTTGATGAAGGAGCGGTATCCGGAACTGGTGGGGCGGAAGGGGCGGCATACGCTGGGGCGGGTGGCGTATTATGTGGATCAGATTATGAGTGGGCGTCCGCTGGCCACTCGACGCGATCGACGGCTATTTGTGGGGAAGTTTTTGCAGGATGTGCAACATGTGATCGCGGGCGGTGAGCCAGCCGGGGGCGGGTGAGTTTTTTATGCGACGATAGAGGGGTGGAATACCGAGTCCCCGGGTTCGATACAGAAAGGCGCTGGTGAGGTTGGCTATGATCTGTTTGATGTGCTGGTCGAGGTGGGTGCGGACATGACTGAGGCGAATGTGGGTGAGGGATTTCAGGTTGAGTTGATCGGCGAGGGAGAGCATGGTGGCCTCTGAATAGAAACTGATGTGTTCGGGGAGGGAGCAGTACCAGTGGCGGCTGCCGTGGAGTTTCCAAGCAGGGGAAGCAGTGTCGCCGGTGAGGACGAGGAGGATTCCGCCGGGTTTCAGGAATTTGGTGGCGGTGGAGAAGAAAATCCCGGGGTGAGTGAGATGCTCAATGACATCGAGAGCGATGATGACATCGAAGGGAGGAGTAGATTTGGGGAGTTCTTCGAGGGTGGGGGCGAGGATGGAGATTCCCCGTTGCTCGGCGAGGTCGGCGGCCTGGGTGGAGGGTTCGATGCCGTGGTGACTCCAGTTGGGGCCAAGGTATTTCAGAAATGCACCATTGAAGCAACCGATGTCAAGGATGCTTCGGGGTTGGTGGTTTGGAGAAGGGGAGGCGTATCGTTCAATTGCTTTGCGGATGGCATCAAAGCGGCGTTGGTGAGGATTGGGGTCATCTTCCCAGTGGTCACCGGTGGCCTGTTCGTAACAGGAGAGGAGTTTTTCTTCGGGGATGGGGGGATATTTGAATTGGAAGGCGCAGTGGGAACAGCCGCGGAGGTGGAATTTGAGGCCGTTAAGGTCTATGGGGATGCCAGCCACCTGGGGGGGCTGGGGGTGGACGATGGGGCCGAGGGTATTGGTGTCTACTGCGGCACAAAGGGGGCAGGGGATGGGATCCGGCACGAGGTGCGCTCCGAAGAGGGAAAAACAGGAATCAGTGTAATCGCAAGTCTCGGGTGGGTGCGGGTATGCTGGGGGGATGGGTCAGCCGGATTATCAAAATATTCGTTGTCTGAAGGAAGCGGGGGCGCGGAGTGTTTGGCTGGTGGAGGATGGGGAGGGGCAGCGGTTTACGGTGAAGACCTGGCCGCTTTCGGGGGGGATGGTGTTTAAGACGATTCTGGGGATTTCGCAGTTGCAGCGGCAGGTGCGGGGGACGAGGCGGTTGCAGGGGTTGGGGATTCGGACGCCGGAGGTGGTGGGGAAAGGATGGGAGCGTTGGCAAACCCCCTCCCCAGCCCTCCCCCAACCCCCGGTAGGGGGGAGGGAGTTTCGGACCACCCTACAGAGTGGTGGGTATCGCTTCGCTCGACCCACCCTACGATTAAGTTATGTCCCGGGCGAAGACGCTTTTGACCTTTGGCATGTCGTTGAGCCGGATCGGGAACGGTTGATTCCGGCGGCGGGGCAGGTGGGGGAGATGGTGCGGATCATGGCGTCTAGCCGGACACTGAACCGGGATTTTAAGTTGAATAATCTGATTTTGGCGAAGGGGGAGGATGGACCCGAGGTTTGGGTGATTGATACAGTGGGAGTGCGGCGGTGCCGAAATCGGATTCGGGCTACTTTTCGGATGCTGGAGCGGCTGATTATTCAGGCGACCCCGGAGTTGCTGGCGGAGCGGGGGTGGGCGTGGTGGCCGGTGATGCGGGCGGCGCTTAAGGGGATGACGAAACGGGAGCGGGGAGAAGTTTTTCGGCGGCTGCGAGAACATCTCCGACGGTGATCCGGTCAACGGTGCAGAGATCGGGGTAAAAATCGGCGGCCAGGTCTTCGGGCAGAAATGGTTCAGCGAGGAGGAGGTGTTCGCGGGCGTGGGGGAGGGTGGTCCAGCGATGATCGGTGGGGCCGAAGAGAACGACGGTGGGCGTGCCGAGGGCGGCGGCGAGGTGGCGGGGACCGGTGTCGTTGGTGATGAGGAGTTCGGCCCGCTTGATGACGGCTTTGAGAGAGCCGAGGGAGAGACCGCGCTGGGCGAGATTGAGAATGGGAGATGCGGAGGAGTTGACGATGGAATCGAGGAGGTCTTTTTCCGGGGGCGAGCCGGTGATGGCGATGGCGTAGCCCCGATGATGAAGGGCTTCGGCGATGCGGGCGAAGCGGTCGGCGGGCCAGCGTTTATCTTCGCGGTTGGCTCCGGGATTGAGGAGGATGAAGGGGCGGTCAATCCCGAGTACCCCATCTTCCGTGAAGAGAAGCCGGGCGGATTCTTGGTTTTCGTGATCGGTGAGGTGGAGTTCGAGGGTGGGGTCGAGATTTTTCTGGCCGAAGGCGAAACGGGCGAGGTGAAGGTAATACTCGACGGCAGGCGTGGGGATGTTGGATATCTTGATATCGAGGGGGTGGGTCAGAAGAAAGCCGCGGCCATCGCGTTTGTAGCCGATGCGAATGGGGGAACTGGAGAAGCGGGCAGTGAGGGCGGCGCGGAAACTGTTGGGGAGAAGGAGGACGGCTTCGGGATGGTGTTTTTTTATGACCTTTCCCGCATGGAGAGGGCCGGAAAACCCTTTCATTGAGCAGGGTTCGAGGTGGTCGAAAAAGGGGGAGCCGTGGAGGATTTCTTCGAGGCCGGGGCGGAGGAGGGCGGTGATGGTGGCTTCGGGAAGAGCAGCGCGGGCGGCGCGGAAGACCGGTGTGGCCATGACTATGTCGCCAACCCAGGAGGGGCAGATGATGGTGAGGCGCTGGAGGTTGGGGGGGATGGGGGGAGGATCAGCCATGTGCCATTAGCTCCTCCACGGCGGATTCCGAGCAACATGAGCCATGAGGGGAGGCGGGATTGGGGAGATGGATCAGTCCTGTTTCCATTTTTCTTCTGTTTCGGGGGGTGGGTTTCCCCAGAGGGTGTCCATGTTGAACTTTTTTGTGTACCAGCGAGTGGTGAGGGTGCGGAGCTCGGCGGCGAAACCGAGGGACTGGATGCGCCCGGTTTTGAGGGTGACGGTGATGGAATCGGGAGTCGTTTCGAGATTGAGGACGGTGACACCCTGCCGCTCGGCGATGGCGTGGGCGGTGGAGACGATGATCTGGCGGATGGAGTTGTCGGCGAGGGGTTCGCCTTCGAGAGCGCGGAGGGTGATGGTTGAACCCCCGGAAGAAGAATCTTCCAATTTGGAACCGGGCTTTGATCCGGAGGTCATCCCTTTAGATCCATCAATAAAAGGGAGATGGTAACTAGTTGAGCTAACACGGCACCGACCATCCACTTGGCGAATGTTTCGAGGGAGTCGAGTTGGAGGAGTCCGAGGACGGCGAGGAGGATGACGAGCATCTGCATCATGAAGGCGGACATACGGAGGGCGGTGAATTCTATTTGTCGCTGGCGCTGGTTGCGGATTTCGGAAGTGAGTTCGGAAATGACATGGCGGAACGCAGCTACGGAATCGCCCCCATCTTCTCCGCTTCCTCTGGAATTCTCAATGTTTTCCGATGGATTTGATTTCGAGAGTTTTTCCACTGATATAGCCGGATTGTTCGGCTCGGTCGGATCACCCACATCATTGCCCATGGGTTGATCATTCCGGGGCGGGGCATGAGAGAGGATGTGCTGCACGGCGGCGGAAAAGGACTCAACAGCAGCAGAGGGGTGGGCCTGTTCAATCTGGTCGTGCTGGTCGGTTATGAGAACAGTGGAACAACCGGCGGAGTGCCCGGCTTCGATGTCTCGGACCTGATCACCGACCATCCAACTGGCGGTAAGGTCAAGATTGAGATCGTGGGCGGCCTGGAGGAGCATGCCGGGCTGGGGCTTGCGCCAGGAATGTTCGCGGCGATATTCTTCCACTGTGCCCTCGGGATGGTAGGGACAGTAGTAAAAACGGTGGATGGGTGAGGAGGGAGGTGACTGGTGACAGGTGGCAGGTGACAGTTTTTTGGATTCGTTGGTTTTGTTGCTTTCTAAACTCAGAAGGTCGGCGATGCGGCAGTTTACCGCGTCTACATCCTCTTCGGTGTAACGGCCTCGAGCGACGCCGCCCTGATTGGTGATGACAATGAGGGCGTAGCCAGCTTGGTGGAGGGCATTCACCCCGGAGGAAACGCCGGGGAGGAGGCGCACTTCATCGGGATCGCCGAGGTCGCCTTCGTTGGCGATGAGGGTGTTGTCGCGGTCGAGGAAGACGGCGTGGTTCATGGGGGGAGGATATCGCGGGAAGGGGGATCAGGCGAGGTTTTCGGGATTCAGACAGAGGAGGTCATCGGGGAGGAAGATGCCGTCTTTGCGGATGATTTCGTCGTCAAAGGCAATCGTACCGCCCCCGGAATTACCCCCGGAAT
>CAZLXE010000083.1:0-2741 GCA_964563005.1 uncultured Isosphaeraceae bacterium | reverse complement strand
ACCCCCGGAATCACCCCCGGTATCGTTTCCACCATAGTCGGGGCGTTGGATGAGCACCAGATCCCAGTGGATTTCGGATTTATTGCCATTGTCGGCTTCGTCGTAGGCCCGGCCGGGGGTGAAGTGGAGGGAGCCGGCGATTTTCTCATCGAAGAGGATGTCCTTCATGGGGGTGGTGATATGGGGATTGAATCCGATGGCGAATTCTCCGACGAATCTGGCTCCTTCGTCGGTATTGAAAATGCCTTCGAGGTGTTCAGATCCCTGATCGGCGGAATGTTGAACAATCTTGCCGTTCATGAAGGTGAGCCGAACATTCTCGAAGGAGATGCCGTTGTATAGAGTTGGAGTGTTGTAGTGGATGACGCCGTTGACGGAGTTTTTGACCGGGGCGGTGAAGACTTCACCATCGGGGATGTTGTAAGTGCCGCAGCAGGGGATGATGGGGATGTCCTTGATTGAGAAGGAGAGGTCGGTGTCGCCCGGGCCTTTGATATGGACGCGGTCGGCTTTTTCCATGCGGGCGACGAGGGGATTGACGGCCTCGGCCATGCGGTTGTAGTCGAGGGTGCAGACTTTGAAGTAGAAATCCTCAAAGGCATCGGTGGACATCTGGGCGAGTTGGGCCATGCTGGGGGAAGGCCAGCGGAGGACGCACCATCGGGTGTGGTTGACGCGCTGCTCGAAGTGGACGGGTTTGGCATAGAGACGGGCCCGGGCCTGCATCTGGGCGTCGGGGATGCCGGCCATTTCACTGACATTGGGGCTGCCGCGGAGGCCGATGTAGGCGTTCATTTTGGACATGCGGAAGCGGTCGTAGTCGGCCCAGGTGGTGAAGTTGTCCTCAGCCGCGGACTCATCGAGGGCGCGGAGGACGCGGTTGGAGCGGAGGGTTACATGGGGGTGGCCACCCACGGCCCGGGCGGCCCGGATGAGGGCGATGGTCATTTCCTCGGGGATGTCGAAGGATTCGATGAGGATATGTTCGCCGGGCTGGAGGCGGGTGGAGTGGTTGATGAGGAGTTCGGCGAGGGTGTTTATTCTGGGATCGTGCATTTTTAGAAGGGAGGAGGTAAGAGGGAAAAGGTAAGAGGGGGGAAGGGAATACTGGTGATTTAATCGGCGGGGGTGCAGCGGTTGTTAGTCTGGGGGTAGGCGTGGGGAATCGATGCTCACATGGTAACGAAGTGGGGAAATTTAATCTGAGGAATTGCACGCATGAAAATGATTGGTCAACATTTCAGCGACAGAGCCACATGAAGGTCGGGGGTGATACAGGGGGAACCCGGGGTGGGCTATTCCGTGGGCATGGCGACGGGTTCCCATTGGATTCGATTGGCCCCGAGGAGGGTTCCGGTGGCGAAGGCGATGTTGACTTCGGCGATGCGGTATTGGGTGAGGGCGTTGATTTCGCTCAGTTGGGCGTTGGCGAGTTCGGTGGCGGCGTCGAGGACATCGGTGCTGGTGCGCTGGCCGACCGAGAACTGGCGGAGTTCGGCCTGATAGGTTTCTTCGGCGAGATCGGAGGCGTAGCTGGCGGCGACGATGCGTTGCCAGTTCTGTTCGAGGGTATCGACGGCGTTATAGACTTCCTGGCGGATGGCCAGTTCCTGTTGTTCTTTGGTGGCGAGGCGTTGGAGGCGTTGGAGGATGGCCCGGTGGACTCCGGCTTTGGCGGCTTCATTGCCGAGGGGGATGGAGGCGTTCAGCCCGAAGATCCAGTCTTCGAAGTTTTTATCGCCGAGTTGATTGAAGGAGTTCCCGAAGGTGGAACCGAGGCCGCTGATGTTGTAGGTGAAGTCGAGGGCGACGGAGGGGAGGCGGGCGTTGCGATTGAAGTCGAGGGTGCTGGCGTCCTGGGCGATTTGGAGTTCGAGTTGGAGCATCTCCATACGGTTTTCGATGGCGTGGTCGGCGAGGCGCCGGGGATCGAGCCGTAGCCCGACCGGAGGGACGGCTTCGGTTTCGAGCACGAGACGGGTGGGGGAATCGAGGGGAAGATCATCGCGGTTCATGATGCGCTTGAGATCGCGCTGGAGTCGCCGAACATTCGTGCGGGCGATGATGATGGATTCGATGCGGGCGGCCATGCCGGATTCGGCCCGGGTGACTTCGATACGGGTGCCGGCCCCGAGATCTACTTTTCGCTGGGCCTTGTCGCGGAGTTCCCGGGCGAGTTTGTATTGCTGAAAGCGGACTTCGAGTTCCCGGTGGGCGGCGTAGAGATTCCAATAGGCGCGGTCGGCCCCGGCGAGGACGCGGATGGCTTCGATCTTGGTCTGGGCTTCGGAAATTCGCAAATTGTATTTCTGGATGCGGATGGAGTGGGTGTTGACGCGAGGCCCGGCCCCTCGGAGGAGGGGTTGTTGGATACGAAAACTCAGATCGGAATTGACCGAGGGATTGAGGGTGGCGAAGGGGTTGTTGGTTTCGGTGCGGTTGACGGGGAGGGTGATGGTGGTGGTGCCGCCGGTGCGGAGGGGGATGGTGAGGCCGACGCTGAGGTCTTCACTGGTGACAGAACTGCCCGCGGTGGAAACCACGGTGGGGGAGTCGAAGACGCTGCGCCGGGCACTGGCGGAGAAGGTGGATTCGAATTTGGCCTCTTCCACATTCACGCTGGTCTGGCTCAGGGTGGGATTGAAGAGTTGCACCTGGAGATCGAGATTGCCCTCGAGGGTGGCGGCCCGGACCTCGGCAAGGGAGAGCGTGATTTCCCCCCCGGAATCTCCCCCGGATTC
>CAZLXE010000082.1:5541-10983 GCA_964563005.1 uncultured Isosphaeraceae bacterium | reverse complement strand
TTCCGGGGCTTGCGGGGTTTCCGGGGGTGGTGGCCCGAAAAACACTTCCATTTCCGGCATCGCAAACACCGGATACCCCGAATCAGAAAAAGCAGCATCCCGCATGGCCCCCGCATTCGTGTCGCGTTCCGCCTCCATTACAAAATCAAACTCATAAATTACCGAGCCGTCTTCGCACTCCCGCAACCGAAATCCCGGCGGAAGCACAGAAGGAACATACGCCAACAACGAAGAATCTTCCCGCTCTGCTTTTCCGTCTCTCCGCTCTCCCATATTCACCAGTTCACTATTGTCAGCATTCACAAACATGCTCTCCGGCCCCGCCGAATGCATCATCGAAGAGCACCCCGAAAACCCCACCAATCCCATCACCACCACGGAAATTCCCGGCCCGCAATGCCTCCCCGACGGATTCCGTCGCCCGGCTCCCCGAAATGTCAGAAGCGTATGTGAAGAAATTTGAAATGGGTTGAGAAGAGTTGTCATGGTGCGAATCTCTGGGTAAAGCCAATCGTGGGCAATCCAATTCTGAAACTCCCATCCTGGAAACCCGCATGTCGGCACAAAGTATCCGCCGCGATAGATTATCCCGACCCCCAAAATACAGGTCCGATAAACGCGCACAAAAAACTCCCCGAAATTCGTATACAAACACCATTTTCCCTAAAGTTTGAGAAACTTCCCCCTCACTTCTTCTCAAATGTGCTCACTTTTTCCCACGAACTCGGGCTTAAACAGAGGCAAAAAATGGCACTTAGTACACTTCCAGCATCAGTCGGTGCGTCGGTTTTATGTGTCGCCGCATCGACGCCGAATCCCATTCCGAAGCATCCACGCCCTTCAGCTCATCTTTCACCGTCGCATAACCCTCGATCACTCCCAGACTTGCCAGAATCGGATACAGCCCATAAGGCATCCCCATCAGGCCGCACATATAAATCAGCGTCCGAGGATTTGACAGAAGTGGCTCAAATACCTCCAGGTTATTCTTGATGTACTGATCCACATAAATGCCCCGATGACTGCCGGGGGGGGCGTCAGGCAACGGCTCCCGGCTGATCGCCGTGTGGTAATGAAAGTTTTCGTGCTTCGCCGCCAGGTCCCTAAATGTCTGGTCATAAAGGAGATCCGTCGTATAAGGCGACCCCATCAAAAGATGTATCTCACTCCCGCATGGCCCCTCCGGATGCTCCAACAACTCCTGAACCATCCCCCGAAACGGCGCAATCCCCGTCCCGGTCGCCACAAAGAAATAGTCATGCGCTGATGTATCCGCAGGCAGCAAAAACCGCTTCCCATTCGGCCCGCTCACCAACACTTCATCCCCTATCTTCAGGTCGCACAAGTAGTTACTGCATACTCCCAGGAACAAAGAATGATCATTCGGGTCATCCCCCTCCTTCTGCGGCTCCTGTTCCTCAATCACCCGTTTCGGCGTCGTAGATACAATTTTCCCCTCCCCATCCTCCCCCCAACTCGGGCAGGCAATCGAATACAAACGCACTTTATGCGCCTTTCCCTTCTCATCCACCCCCGGCGCCACCACTCCGAAAGACTGCCCGGCAATGAAGTTACCTTCCAAAGGGGTTCCCGAAACATCAATCTGCACATGCCGTATGAAACTGTTCGACTTCCCCTTCAAACACAACTCCGTCGCCGCCACCCGCCCGATCACCGGCTCCTTCGGCTTCACCAGGTGCATTTTCGCCTCCGGCAGGACGACTTCATCAATAACTGTGTCTTGGCTCATACCCCACAGTATAGCGAAAAAACCCCGAATCCGCCGCGCAATATTTCCGTTTTTCAGTCGTACACCACCGACACCGTGCTGATCGGCACGCTGATCAATTTCATGGTGGTTTCCAGCCGCATTTTCGCTTCCGGCGTATGTCGCTGGGCATAGAAGAGATCGAAAGTGTATATCTGGCCGTCAATTAGGCCAAGTCGGTTGACATCGATATATTGATTGTTGATGTCGCTGCCCACCCCACCAAGGTCGATGACGAGTTGCCCATTGATATACACCCACACCGTCTGATTCCCCGTGAACTTGAAGAATTCCCCCACCGAAGCATCGTGCTGAAACTGGGCGTGAACCTCATAGGTGAAGTGGAAATTGCGGTTGGGCGTCGCCGCCGGCGTGTTGCCGAAGAGCAATCCCTCGAGAGGAAAAAATCCCCCAAGCCCGGCATACGGCATATCCACAGTATCATCAAAGAGATACACTCCACTGGGTTGCCGGGTCAGGGTGAGATCGTGGGTCATGGAAACGCTGATCCCGGGAATATCGCTGAACCAACTGGTGAAGCCGGAAGCGGAATTGATAGCCCCATTGTTCGTCACACCCTTCACGCCAACCACATCACCCACGGCAGGCCAGGTTTCCGCCACATTCCAGCAGATCCGATTTCCCGATCCGTCGAGCCAGTTATCGGCGGGAATATTGAGCCGCCAGCCATTCCCGACATAAAGCGGCTTATTGTTGGTGCCGAGCGTCGTGGACATATTGCTGCAATACAGGCCAAAGCCAAAGGTGGGCATGGCTTCAAAATCCGGATGCGACCCATGAAGATCGCGCAGCACTCCACTCAAAACCATGGTTTGAGGCGGAGGGGGCGGTCCCCCGCCTCCACCCCCGGGGGGATCGGCGAGGGTGGGGGAAAGCCATAAGCAGAGGGCTATTCCTCCTCCAAGGATTCCGCTCATCAGGATGTATTTATCCATGCGCATAAGGTTCTCCCCCTTTCACTCTCATCAGAGAGTACGATTCAATCGGTATATCCTCGCCTCTCTCCTTCCACCATCTGGCTCGATTTCATTTATCCGGGGGTATAACCATTTTAATCCACACGGTTTACCGAAAATCCCCCACATTCATCAGATTTGCCCCCCATAACAAAGGCGATGACCCGGCATGAAACCGGACCATCGCCAGGGGAGGATACTTCGATTCATCCGACGAGGCCCGTGATCTCATTCAGTCGTACGCAGCGGTAATGGTGGGTGAGCCGACGCTTTCAAGTTGAAGCGTCGTCACCACGCGGAAATTCGATGCGGTGCGGTGGCGCTCGGCAAAGAAAAAATCAAGGTTGTAGGAGACGCCATCCACCAGGCCGAGGCGAGCGAGATCCACATACTGCTCGGTGGCAGAGTGGATGCCGCCGAGATCGATCACCAGCCGCCCGTCGATATACACCCAGACATCGTCATCGCCCACAAACTGAAAGAATTGCTCGCCGACCGCGTCATAAGTGAACTGGGTGTGCAACTCGAAGGTGAAGTGGAAATTATGATCGGGCGATCCCCCGGGGTTTCCGAAAAGTTGATTGTCGATGGGAAAAAACCCGCCCAGACCTGCATAGACAGGATCCAGTTTGTCATCGAAGACATATGTGCCGTCGCTCTGCCGAATAAAGGTCAGATCGAGCAATTGAGACTGATTGAAACTCGGGGCATCATTGAACCATTGATTAAAACTGTTGATGGATTGAATCCCCCCGGCACTGACTACTCCCATTTTCCCCTTTTTGTCCCCGAGATTGTGATCGTAAAGGGCATAGCAGATGGGCCGACCGCCCGAATCCTTCCATTGCTTGGTGACTTTCCAACCGGTCAGGGTGGGAATGGGGTTTCTGTCGGCTCCGAGAACCGGTCTGACATTGGCCGAATAGTGACCGAAACCGCCTTCGGGAGTGACTTCAAAATCCGGATGACCCCCGGCTTCGCTGTATTCCCGGAAGTCGCGCACCACGCCGCCCAGCGTGATGGTATCGGGAGGTGGTGGAGGTGGGGTTTGGGCCAGGGCCAGAGTTGGGCCAGTGGGCATGGTGACCATCATTCCCCCGATGATCGCCATGAGAGAACAATCCGCGCCTATCAGAGCCATTTGTTTCGAATTCATTGCCGATCCTTTCGCGTAGAACATCACTGTACGATTCTCACGCGGATCTCCAAATATCACATTGACAAAACGGGCAATTCGGGGGTGAATATGGGCAGGTCATTCCATCTGGGAAACCGCGAACGCAAAGCGATCCATTCCGGGTATTCTGTTGGGCGAGAAACGATGGGGTGGTCGATGTGAAAACCAGTCGTTTTGATTGGTCAGCAAACAGAATTTGCCGAAAGGTCTGAAACAGTGGATGCGTTTCGAATTCAGGGCGGAGCCAGATTAAGCGGCCGCATTGCGATTGACGGCTCGAAAAATGCCATGCTGCCCCTGATGGCCGCCGCGTTGCTGGCGGATGAGCCGGTGATGCTCCGCCGCGTGCCCCATTTATCAGACGGGGCGAACATGATCCGCCTATTAAAGGAGTTGGGCTGCGAAGCAGATCAGGAGCACGGCACTCTGACCCTGCAAAACACCGATCTCTCGGCGGTCCACGCCCGATATGACATCGTGCGAACCATGCGGGCGAGCATCTGCGTGCTGGGACCATTGCTGGCTCGGCGGAAAAAGGCGGTGGTGTCGATGCCGGGCGGGTGTGCGTTCGGAGCGCGGCCGGTGGATCTGCATTTGAGAGGATTGGAGGCATTGGGGGCGAAGATTGAATTAAGAGGCGGCGATATCATTGCCTCGGCGGATCGTTTGCAGGGGGCGATGGTTTTCCTCGGCGGGCCGTATGGTTCGACCGTGCTGGGTACGGCGAATGTGATGTCGGCGGCGGCGCTGGCGGAGGGAACCACGATTATCGAGTCGGCGGCGTGCGAGCCGGAGGTCGCCGATCTTGCCCGATTACTCAATGCGATGGGAGCGAAAATTACCGGTGCGGGGAGCCCCCGGATCACGATTGAAGGGGTTGAGGAATTGGGCGGGGCGGATCATGCCGTGATGCCGGATCGAATCGTGGCGGGGACTTATGCGATTGCCGCGGCGATGACCAATGGCGAAGTGCAGTTGGATGATTTTCCCTACGACTGCCTGCTCGCGGTGATCGATCGATTGCGGGCGGTGGGCGTGCATGTGGACCGGGTGAATGAGGAAGAGGATCCGATTTCATGCTCGGTGAGAGTGTCGTGTGAACGGCGGCTGAAACCGGTGATTCTGGCGACGCAGCCCTACCCGGGATTCCCGACGGACCTGCAGGCGCAGATGATGGCGCTGTTGTGTCTGGCGGAGGGGAACAGCATCATCACGGAAAAAATTTACCCGGAGCGGTACATGCATGTGGCGGAACTGACGCGGATGGGGGCGCAGGTACACCGGGAAGGAGCCACGGCGGTGGTGCAGGGAGGAACGCGATTGGTCGGAGCGCCGGTGATGGCGAGCGACCTGCGGGCGTCGGCGTGCCTGGTGCTGGCGGGACTGGTGGCGGAAGGGGAGACGATCATCAGCCGCGTGTATCACCTCGACCGGGGCTATTCGCGAATGGAAGAAACGCTAAATGCGTTGGGGGCGCAGATCGAGCGGTTCAATGCGGATCAGGTGGTGGAGGATGAGGG
>CAZLXE010000082.1:0-5441 GCA_964563005.1 uncultured Isosphaeraceae bacterium | reverse complement strand
CGCCTCAACTCATACAAGAACACCGCCGAGGCCACTGCGACATTGAGGGAGGGGACAGTGGCGGTCATCGGGATAGCACCGACCGCATCGCACAGTTTGAGGGTTTTGGGGGTGAGGCCTTTTCCTTCCGATCCGAAAAGAATGGCCGTTTTTTCATGCTTTGGAATCTCCCAGAGTGACCGGGCGTTCGGGGTGACTTCTGCCGCGACTAGATGAATGCCCCATTCCTTCTTCAGCCGCTTTAGATCGCCCGGCCAATCCCTGCTCACCGCATAGGGCACGGAAAGCACATGCCCCATGGAAACCCGGATGGCCTTTCTATACAGGGGGTCGCAACAGGTGGGATCGAGCACCACGCCATCCACCCCGAACGCCGCCGCATTGCGAAACAAGCCGCCCATGTTGTCCACATTGGTCATGCCCTCCGCCAGCAGTAGGGTGCATGATGATTGCTGACGCAGGTGGTCCAGGGCGCGGTCAAGGGTGAGTTCCTCCGCCCGTGGTCGATTTCCCGCCGCCAGCACGCCCCGGTGAATATGAAAACCGGCAATGGCGGACATCAACTCAACCTTGGCGCAATACACCGGAACGCTCTCCGGTAAATCCCTCAGGGCATCGCGCAGTCGTTCGTACTTCTGCGGGCTGAGGAACAAGGCATGGAGACGATCCGGCGAGGCAAGCAGGCGGCGCACCACCAGTTCCGACTCCGCCATGAATAACTTTTCTCTCCCCCGGAGATCGGCATCGCGAACATCCCGAAAGCAGACCACTCTGGGATCATCAAGATCATCAATCAGAATCGGCATGCGCCCGGACGGGGTCACGGGGAACCGGGGGTGTCGGCGAGGATGATATCGAACAGTTTCCGTTGGGCTTTTTCATAATGATCCATCGGGTCGATCAGGGTCGTTTTCAGGCGTTCCATGAGCAGCGACCGGGCTTCCGGATCAAGCTGTTCTCCGGTTTCACCCTCGACCCCTTTGCTTCGCTCGAGAATAAGATTTGCCGTGGTGGTGGCGGCCCGGAGATCGGCGGCGGCATAGGCAAAGGAACGGGCGGCGTCATAGAGCAACTCGTGCTCCAGTTCATCGGTGGTGGGGCGATAGAGCAGTTTCCAGGGATTTCGCCGCACTTCGATCATGGTGAGTTCAAGTTGCTTCGAGGCCTGCATGGCGCCGCCCAGGGTGGCCTGCACATCGGTGGACCATCCCTCATAATCCATTCCGGCTTTGTCGATAATTGCCAGGGCGGAATCCAATCCCTCGCCGGCGTTATCCAGCACCCGGTGAATTTTATCGATGGTCTCATTGTTGATGCGCCCGGTGATTTCGCGGGAATTGGCGGTGGTGACTTCAACATCATCGATAATATGATCAATCTTCTCCCGGTTTTCCGTCACCACGGACCGGGCATCGGCCATCATCGCCTTTCCTTCATCGAGCAGTTCATTCAGATCATCGGGGGCGGCTTCAATCCACGCCATCGCCTGATCGATTGAGTTCAGCCATTGCTGCCAGTGTTCATCTCTTGCCAGGGCGACCATTTCCCGCACATCCTTGAGGACAGGGCGCACTTCATTTTCGTAATCCTCCTGCACGGTGGCAAGGGTTTCGGAAAAGTTCTTGACATTGTTCATGATGGTCCGGGCCTGCTCCTTCATGTCTTCCATGTCCTCACCCATAGCGGTGTCCAGCAGGTTTGCGGGGGGACTACCAGCCCGGGTCAGGGTGTCGCCGTCCTTCATGGGGTCGCCTTCCCCGAGATCATCAATATCGAGCCAGGATTCCGCCCCGATGAGTGAGGCCTCCACCCGGATCAGGGCGTTGTGATACAGCCGCACTTTCTGATCAAGGGTGAATCGAATCAGGATATGGTCAACAAACGAAGTGTCTTCAGTGGCCTGGGGATCGGGAATCGTTTTCACTTCCAACACCTTGCCCATGGGCATCCCCCCCACCCGAACGCCCGCCCCGCCGTGGATATTCTCTACTCCGGCGGAAAAGGGAAACACCACATCATAAGTGTGATGCCGAGGACCAAAATAGGACTTCACATCGCCGAGCACAAACACCACCGCCATCGCGAGAATAATGACCACACTGACGAAAACACCCGCCCGGACATTGTTGCGGTTTCGTTCCGTTAAACTCGCCATGGGATGCGCCTCTCGGGGGGATTATCGGGGATCGGAAAAATACAGGGCAAAATTTCGAGATCATTTTCAACGAACCCGCACCTTACCATAAACCACCAACGACCTCCTAAACCATTCGCGTCGATTCCACCGATGGCCCCTCCCCGAAAGTGGTGGGCAGTTCCCCCAGCAGGTCTTCGGCGAAGTTCGAGGCGGTTTTTCGGTCGGTGATCGGGCCATCCGGATCGCCGCGCAGGAATTGCCGGATGAGGCGCTCTTTCTCGGAAAGTTCATCCAGCCGCTCGACGGGGTGATCGCGCAGGGTTTCGTACACCTCCCGCGTTTCCACCATGAGCATTTTTCCCTTGTCGAGCATGGCCATGCGGTCGGCAATGGTGAAGGCCGAGTCCATTTCGTGCGTTACGACCACGCCGGTGACTCCCATTTTCTTGGTCAGACCCATGATCAGCCGGTCGATCTCCGCGCTGGTTACGGGATCCAGCCCGGCCGAGGGTTCATCATAAAAAAGTACCTTGGGATCGAGAGCCAAGGCCCGGGCCAGCCCCGCCCGCTTTTTCATGCCGCCGGAAATCTGGGAGGGATATTTATCCGCATGTTCGCGCAGCCCCACCAGTTCCAGTTTGATTTTGACCATCATGGCGATGATGTTCTGATCGAGATTCGTGTGCTCCTTCAAGGGTAGCGCCACATTTTCCGCCACGGTCATCGAATTAAACAGCGCCCCGGACTGAAAGAGAATGCCGAATCGCTTGCGCACCCCGTTCAGCCCTTCCTCATCGAG
The DNA here is from genome assembly GCA_964563005.1 of uncultured Isosphaeraceae bacterium. GTDB lineage: Bacteria > Planctomycetota > Phycisphaerae > Phycisphaerales > SM1A02 > CAZLXE01. The sequence goes on along the minus strand of CAZLXE010000082.1, from coordinate 2,505 downwards.
TTCATCCAGCCGTTTGCCGAAGATTTTTACATACCCTGATTCGGGCAGGATGGCCCCGATCAGGTGTCGCAGGATGGTGGATTTCCCTGAGCCGGATCCGCCCATGATGACCATGGTTTCGCCGGGATAAATCTTGAGGTTCACCCCATCCAGCACGGTCTGGTCGCCGTATATTTTGACCAGATCGCACACTTCGATGACGGGTTCAGGAGTCGGATTCGGCATGGTCGGCTTCGTCGGGAACGGGCGGCGGGGGAATGGTCGCCCCCACAGGATAGGTCAGATCGCCCCGCAGGGGATCGTGAATCGTCAGCACTTCAAGTTTTCTTTCGTCGGCCCGAAAATAATTCTCCATAAAAAGGCGACAATCCGCGGCCACCGTCCCCCGCTCAAACTCCAACTGATAAGCGAGGACGGGATGGCGGTAATCCTCATTGGCAACCGTGCGTTGGGCCTCGGTATCCTGCTGAACAGCCAAAAGAAGACCGTACCGCTCTCTCAGCATCCCCAGAAATCCGGCCGCATCGTCAACATCACCGACATCCCGAAAAGCATGCCGGAATGCCTCCATATCGCCAATTTGACCGGCCATAATCGCCTCTCTCGGGCCATAAAGATAGAACGGACGAATGGTCGCGCTCCACCACCAGCCGAATGCGATATAGACCGCAATCCCCACAAATCCCAGCCCGATACCCCCCCGAGCCAGCCCCTTGCCCTTTTCTTTCCCTCCCGGAAGCCCCGTCTGCTCATTAATCTGCTTCAATGCCCGCAACCCCATCCACGGTGACAAACATGCAAAGGGCAGACACCAGAAACCCAGTCCACTGAGAAACGAGGCGATGGCCCAGGGGTTGGTGCGGGAATTCATTGGGGACTGACCTGGCTCATGATCCATCGGGTGAAACATCGGGCGAAAGAGCCGCATCTCCCGCCCCCTCAGTTATAGCCGCCGGGAAGGTTACATCCCCGAGATCGGGATCGAGAATGGTAATGGAACCGATTTTCAGAATGAAATCATCGCTTTGATCCGGATCCGCCCAGATGATCGTTACCCGGGCGCGGACAGAGGCGTTGTTCTCAAACTCCACTTGGTAAGGAAATGTCGTTTCCGGCTGACCATAATTCGGGGTCATGTTCGACATGCCCTGCTCATCGGGGGTAATGCTGATAATCGCTCCATAGCGTTCCCGCAGGGTTTCGATGAACTGTGCTGCTTCCTCATCTGTGAAGGATGCCCCCTGTTTGAGATGAATCCCCTCACGAAATGCCGACCAATCGCCCTGGAATCCGGCATCCATCACTTCCTGCGGTTTTTCCTGCATGGTGGTCATGAATTTCTTAATCAACCCATACCCCAGCGAACCGTAATAAATCTGTGCCCCCGTCCCGATTACCGAAATCAGAATCGCCGCGATGGCCAGTCCGCGTCCCTTGAATGCCGTGTGGGGGCCGGTTTTCGTTACCGCTATCAATCCCATGAAGAACGCGGGAATCGTGGTCAGCGGGCAACAGAATATGATGCTCATGATGAAGGAAGTCACGGCGAGGCCGCTGGTTCGCCGCTCGGCGGGAGGCGTCATGCCCTCGGCTTGCGAAAAGGGATTGGGATTGTCGAATTGAGGCATGGGTCGGCTCCGAAGTATGAGAATTGGGGCATACTACGCGAGACCTCACCCCTCGCCAATTCAAGCATTGTCCCTGCCTTCTGTACACTCCCCCCATGAGCCGGTCGTTCTCAAACCTGAATATCACCATCATGGGCCTGGGGCGATTTGGGGGTGGCGCAGGAGTCGCCCACTGGCTGGCCGGGCAGGGGGCGAATATCTGCATCACCGACCTGCAATCGGCAGCAGACCTCCGGCAATCTCTTGTACCCCTCCAACCCCTCATTGATTCCGGTTCCATCGAACTCCATCTGGGCGAACACCGGAAAGATGACTTCACCGGCTGCGATCTCGTGGTGGTCAATCCCGCCGTGCCTCACCCCTGGGACAATGAGTTTCTGATGGCGGCCCAGGAAGCAGGCGTACCCCTCACCACCGAAATCCGCCTCCTCGTGGAGCGACTCGACCGCCAACAGATCATCGGTATCACCGGCACGGCGGGAAAATCCACCACCGCCGCCATGATCCACCACATCCTGATCGAAAACGGTCAAACCTCCTACCTCGGCGGTAACATCGGCGGCTCGCTCTTGGACACACTGGATGACATCAAACCCGAAGACTGGGTCGTCCTTGAACTCTCCAGCGCCATGTTGTATTGGTTGGGACTCCCTCCCTTTATGGGGGAGAGTAGGGGAGGGGGTTCCGGGGGCGGTTCAGGGGAATATTCCGGGGGCGGTTGGTCACCTCATGTTGGGGTATTGACCAACCTCGCCCCCAACCATCTCGACTGGCACGGCACCTTCGAGCATTATGAGAAATCCAAACAGAACATTTTCAGGTTCCAAAAACCAGAAGAAAGTGATCATAAAATCACTCTCGATCTCTTCGATCGCCG
>CAZLXE010000081.1:0-11206 GCA_964563005.1 uncultured Isosphaeraceae bacterium | reverse complement strand
TTATCCCTTGACCAGGGATTCGTTGGTCGGATATCGCTTCAGGGCTGCGAGGAGTTGCTCGATCTGGTGGGGGGGTTTCATGTTGAGCAGGCGACGGCGGAGGGCGTTGATGGTTTTTACTTCTTCGGGGAACATCAGGAGGTCTTCCTTGCGGGTTCCCGAGGAGGCGAGGTTGATGGCGGGGAAGAGCCGGAGTTCGGAGATGGAGCGATCGAGGATCAGTTCCATGTTGCCCGTGCCTTTGAACTCCTCGAAAATGATCTGGTCGGCCCGGGATCCGGTGTCCACGAGGCAGGTGGCGATGATGGTGAGCGAGCCGCCTTCTTCCGCTCTACGGGCCGCCCCGAAAAGTTGTTTGGGAATGTCGAGGGCCTTGGAGTCCAGCCCGCCGGACATGGTGCGGCCGCCTTTGGCATATTTTGAGTTGTTGAACGCCCGTCCCAGGCGAGTGATGGAATCGAGAAGAACAACCACATCCCTGCCTGCCTCAAGCATGCGCTTGGCCCGCTCAATGGCGAGGATGCCGAGGGAAATATGGGCCTCGATATCGTTGTCATTCGATGAGGCAAGGACCTGTGCGGGGACATTCCGCCGAAAATCAGTCACTTCCTCCGGCCGCTCGTCGATGAGCAGGGCGACGAGTTCGATATCGGGATGATTGTGTTTGATGCCGTGGGCGATGTTCTGCAGGAGAACGGTTTTTCCCGCCTTGGGTGGTGAGACGATCAAGCCGCGAGTGCCGTAGCCGATGGGGCAGAACAGGTCGATGAGGCGGCAGGAGGGGGGGCAGCCGGGGTGTTCGAGGGTGATGCGGGGGGAGGGATCAATCGGGGTGAGATCCTCGAAGGCCTTGCGTTTGGCATATTGGCCCGGCTTGAGTCCCTCAATCTCAATGACTTCATCCACCATGGGTCGGGGATGACGCCCTCCCTTCCCCTTGCGGCGGCGGGCCTTTTTCGAGACGACGCTCACGGTGAGCCGCTGGCCGGGGCGGAGTTGATAGCGATCTCCGATGGCGATGGGGACAAAGGGGTCTTCGTTGCTTTCCACGATGCCGTTGTCGAACTGGCGAATACGCCCCTCGGCGCCTCGATTATTCCATTCGAGGATGCCGTTCATCTTGGTCATGGTGGCCTGAGTGTTATTGTCTGAAATGGCTCTCTACCTTTTGTAGGGCGAATGATCGGAGTGGTGAGAAAGTCAGGTGGTTGTTCCCGAGAAGGATTGGGGGATTACAGTCATCACCATTGGAAGCGGAAACCGGAAATCAGACACCGGGGCTGAATCGGGAACCGAGGGGGAAACCGGGGGGGGAACCGGGGGAAAAACACACCGTGATTGTGGCCATCACCTGACGACCCGGGGTGGGAGAATGCATTGTTCAGCCGGTTGGCGGGGCCGTACTCGACGGCTCACTCGCCACAAACATATCTTAAGTCGCTTCCCCACCGGTTGTCAAGTGTGATCTGGTCTCTTCGCCGGGAAAGGATCCAGACGATAGATTAATCAGAATCAGGGTTTATCTATCTTCCCAAGAACGAGTCCCTATTCGACCAGGCATCCCTGAACGGTGAATTATCCTGTGGCCGATCCCCTTCTCCCTCTCCATCGGCCGGATCATCGGCCATCTTCAACTCCATCGGTGGGTCAATTTTACCAGAATCCGAGTGGTTTTCACAGATTTCTTTCCGTGACTGTTGAATAATGAGCCGCCCGATGGTGCATCCTGCTTCGAGTGTGCTTTGACAGACCGGGCCATCATTCGACCAGGCGATTTCATGCCACCGCCTGGAGAACAGGCGGCACAGGTTTGGCTCTGTGATGGTTCGATCATGGCGGAGGGATACTCGCATGTCTTCCAGCGTCCGATCAACACACTGACGCCAGGCCAGGGTGGGAACGAGGGATTCGGGGGAAGAGAATGATTGTTCGTCGATCGCATCCATGCGTCGGGTTCCTGGGGTCAGGCCGGGGCGGCCCTGGTGTCTGGTCCTGATTCGTAAAGATTCAATAATGCCGTCGCGAGTTTCTGGACTCGGGTGGCCAGTATTTTCGGTTTGTGCACGATGCAGTGCGGTCCCATGCCGAGTATCCACCAGATAATTTCATCCAGACCGTCCACGGTGCAGCGGAAGGTGATGGAGCCATTCTTGTGCCACTGCACATCCTGCGTGCGATGCCAATGGGTCTCGGCGATGGTCTCGGCGAATTCCGGATCGAACTCGATCTCGATGGGGTACGATTTTTTCCCCCGGATCATCAGCCACGCATTGCCCAGATGATCTTCGGTCGAGAATGATTCAGGAATCTTGTAGGGCCTCTTCGTGATTTCCAGGGCGGCAAACCGGTTGATTTTCAAGCACCGGATTTCCCCTCGTCCCGAGTGATGACCCAGCACATACCACGACCGGTGACTGAAAAAGAGAGAGTAAGGTTTGAACTCGAAAACCTCTTCCTCCCCCTTTGTTCGATTCAGGGACCGTTCGATCGATTCATATTTGCAGCGCAGGGTTCTTCGTTTTGCGATGGCCATGCGGATATTGGCGTATACCTTATCGAATCCTTCATGGGGGCCGGCCCGGGCCAGTTGGATGGCGATGTGCTTGTCGATTCGAGACAGTTCGGTTTTGATGGACTGTGGCAAATGACAGCGGATTTTTTGAATCGCCCGGGCTGCTACTTTGGTCAGGGGAATCTGCTCCTTTCCTCCGATATGCTCACCGAGGGCGATAAGGGCGAGCGATTCATCCAGCGTCAGGGCGACCGGAGGCATGAAAAAATCCCGCCGTATGGTGTATCCTCCTTTTACCGAATCGTGAAAATAGGGAATGCCCGCTCCTTCCAGCATGTCGAGATCGCGGAAAATAGTCCGCTTGGTCACGCCGCACTCCTCCGCCAGCCGCTGCGCCGTCCAGCCCGAATCCGATTGGATCAGGGTGAGGATTTTGAGCAGGCGGTGAATGCGTCCATAGTTTGCGGCCATGACCATCCCTCGGGAAGGGAACCAAAGAAGTCGCCTACTCTAAAGGACTTGCCTGCTCGCCGCCACCGAACGGTGACGACGAACCGACAAACCCAACCCCGGGGAAACCCGAAACCCCGTCCAAGTCCCCGGGTAGAAACCCTCAACTTCCCGTCGTCCGGGAGGGTGTCCTCAAAACGAATCAGAGGCGTTCAACTGCGGTCTGAAGAAGAAAGATTATTCCTGTTGAGTTGGGATGTCGTAGATTCGACGGATGCGACCGGGACGGAGCGACTGCCTTGCCTGTCTTGAAACATCTTCCGGCTGAGAAAGGTCCTGTTTGGGAAAAAGTTGAAAATGAACTACGGCTTGATCGTTCCAGATGAGAGCGGAGCCGGCAAACGCATCATGTTCGAGTCGATAATCATCTCCCTCGCCGGGGGAATCAAATTGCTCCCATTCCCCTTCTCCGGCCTGCTGGAGAGCCGCTTCGAGATCGGTTTTGAGGGATGATTCCACGGTTTCATTTTCTTCATCGAGCGAGCGAATCAACTCGATGGCGTAACTGTCCACCAGTGAATCCCAGAAATAACGGAGCGTGGTATGGCGATCGAAAAGATCCAGTCCCATGAAATTTCCGCCGCGAAAGACAGCCACCCCCACGGCATCGTCCGGCAACTGCAACTTTTCCTTGGCCAGTTTCAGTTCCCCTTCCCGCTGTGCGTACGCCTCGTGCATCGCCTGAGTGGGGCTGCTGACATCGGCCATAGACATACAAAGGTCCACCTCGCGCCAGACCGCATGCTGATCGGCATCGTGTTGATTGCGGGATTTAAGATTTTGGTGTACCCGTTGTGTTTTGCGGGAGCGAATCAGGTGCGAGGCCGATTTGCCCGGCGAAAAATTCGGGCTGGCATATCCCCAGCGTCCCGATTCCACACAACTCACGGGGATTTTGAGGGTGACCCCGGCCGGGATGAGCACATCGGTGTTGAGAATGCGATTCTGCTTCGCTCCCACCAGTTCCTGACCATCCATGAGATACACCAGCGAATCCAGCCCATTGTTCACCAGCAACTCCGGCACCGAGCCGCTTTCATCCACCTCCTTCACTACGACTTTCTCCTGCGCCTCTTTATCGAGAACCCGATACTTCGGGTCTTCACGCGATGGGCCGATGATGGGAATCACCCGCAACACACCCATCGGATCCGCCTGGGATGGCGACACTTCTTCCACTCGATCGACAACCGGTTTCAACATGACCATGAGCAAACTCCTTAAGAATGATCTCGCCGCACACCATGTGGGCGACTTACATACTTGGCACGGAGCGAACCATAATCAACCGGGGTGACAACAGTGTGTCAGTGGGGAGCAGAAAGCCCGAGATTATTCTGAAGATGATCTTGAAGGAAGACCGTACAATGGAGGCGCCGGAAAGCGATTCCTTCCCTCACTGCTGGAAAATGATGACCACACCCCCCAAAAATGCTCCCGCGCTCGTGCAACCCCTCCCTGAAGGGCCACTTGACATTATCGCGGACATTCACGGTGAAATAGATGCCCTGCGCAATCTCTTAAACACGCTTGACTATACCACCGAAGGCGTTCATGCCGATGGCCGTCATCTGGTATTTCTCGGCGATCTTGTGGATCGGGGACCGGACAGTCCCGCTGTGGTCAATCTGGTGCGGCGGTTGGTCGAATCAGGAGGGGCTCAATGTATTCTGGGGAATCACGAGTTCAATATCCTGAAGAATGACCGCAAGCAGGGCAATAAATGGTTCTATGGAGAGGAAGAGATGCTTTCTCAGAACGGAGAGCATACGCCGCAGGTTCTGGCTGATGAGCATATTCAAAGAGCAACACGGGACTTCTTTTGCACGCTTCCCATTGCCTTGGAACGGGAAGATCTCCGGGTGGTCCATGCGGCATGGGATGATGAAGCGATTGAGCGGTGCCGTAGGCATACAGATGTCATTCACTTGTTCTACGATTCAATAGCGAAAATCGAGGCGGAATTCGAGAAGCATGACATCACCGATCGAACGCAGCGAAACCTTGCCTATCAAAACGATAATCCGGTGCGTCTTCTGGCCTCCGGGCCGGAAATGCGGGCGGGTGAAAAATTCTACGCCAACGGCAAGTGGCGAACCGAAACCCGCGTGCCCTGGTGGGATGAATATGATGCCGATGCCTTCTGTGTATTCGGACACTATTGGCGCACGCCTCCCCCGGGTAATGCTCATGGCCCGGATCTATTCGCAAAAATTCCTCCTCATGCCGCACTGGGCGGTGGCCAGGCCATGTGCATCGATTATTCGGTGGGCGGACGATGGAGCGAGCGAATTAAGCCGGAGTTTCAGGGAAAATATCAAACCCGTCTGGCGGCCCTCCGCTGGCCGGAGCGCCTGCTGGTTTTCGATACGGGTGAAACCACGCCGCTGGAGACGGCTTGCTGATTCACAGTGATAATCCCGATTCGGGTTTCCTTCATATTGAAATAGTTATTCTTGAGAGAGGAATCAGCATCCCTCCCCTCATCCGGCTGTATACTCCCTCAACCACGCGGGAGTTTGCCTTATGCCGCCAGATCCGGCCGATATTGATATGAACCAACGGGAACCACAAAGTCCCCAAGCCGAGGAGTCCTGTGATTCCGGTGATTATCCGGGGAATTCCGGGGTTCGTTCTGGGAATTCCGGGGATTGTGCTGGGAATTCCGGGGGTTTGACTCGTCGTTCGTTTGTAAAAACTTTGGGATTGTCTGCTTCTGCCGGTGCTTTGACCCGGCGATTGGATGCCACTTTGACTCCAATGGAACGCATAAAAAACGATCCTGATATCGTCGGACCTCATCCGATCAAGGTATCGCTGCGAGTTAACGGCAAGAAGCATTCCGCCTCGGTGGATCCCGCGACCACTCTCCTCGATGCCCTCCGCCATGATTTCAATCTGACTGGAACAAAGGAAGTATGCGATCGGGGGGCCTGCGGGGCGTGCTCTGTGCTCGTGGATGGTGAACTTGTCAATTCCTGCATGATGTTGGCGACCGATGCGGTGGGAGCAGAAGTCACCACCATTGAAGGATTGGCAAATGGAGACCAACTCGATCCCATTCAGGAATCGTTCATCCGCCACGACGCCCTCCAATGCGGTTACTGCATTCCCGGCATGGTCATGGCGGCCAAGGCGTTGCTGAATAAGAACCCCCGTCCCTCTCTGGCCGAAATCAAAAAAGGTTTGGGCGGCAACATCTGTCGCTGCGGGGCCTATACCAATATGTTCAACGCCGTGCTCGAAGCGTCCGGGCAGCCGGTGATCGTTGATGGGGAGGATGGCTGACATGAGCGGAAAAGAACAAACCCCCGTCACCGCCATGCCGACCGCGAATCGTCGGCGGAATATGGGCGCTTCACTCAATGACGACACCAGCCGCCTCGATGGTATTGCCAAAGTAACGGGCCGCGCCAAATATGGTCGCGACACTTATTTGCCAAATTCGCTGTTTATAGGTTTCATTCGCTGTCCTTTTGGGGCGGGCACGCTGGTTTCCATTCAAGAGAAAGCTGCTCTGGCCGCGGATGGGGTGGTGGAAGTTCAGTTGAATGGCGAAGAGGGAAAATATCATGGCCATCCGGTGGGTTATCTCGTGGCCGAATCAAAGTTGGCCCTGCAGCGCGGATTGAGCATTCTGCAGCCGAAATGGAGGATGGATCGGGTGAAGGCGGGTATGCAGGACACCGCAGGCAAACCCCCGAAGTCACCCGACCCGTCCTCGAAAGTAAAATCAATCCTCGATGGCGCAGATCACACCCTCGAAGCCGTCTATTCCACCCCAGTCCAGACGCATTCCTCTTTGGAAACGCACGGCTGCTCCATTGACCACGATGGCGACCGGGCCACGGTTTACATCTCCACTCAGGGAACCTTTGCCGCCCGCGATGGAATGGACGGTCCGCTCGGCCTGTCCCGCTCAAAATACGAAATCGTGTGCGAATACATTGGTGGCGGGTTCGGATCGAAACTCCAGGGGGCGGGTCGGGAGGGAGTTACTGCCGCGAAAGTTGCTGCGAAATACAAACGACCAACTTACCTCTTCGTGGATCGAGCGGAGGAGCATCTGGATACCGGCAATCGACCCTCCAGCCGTACCTTGGTCCGGGTTGGTGTGAACAATGATGGAACGATTCTCGGCGGACAGGTTCACACCTGGGGCGGGGTAGGGGTCGGCGGTGGGGGAGGGGTCAGTGTTCCGTCCCGGCGCTACAACTTGGGGAACATTGAAAAAAACCACGACAATGTCCGTTTCAATGGTGGTGCTCCCCGCGCGTTTCGCGCCCCCGGAAGTCCTCAGGGCGCGTTCGCGGAAGAACTCATGCTCGATGAAGTCGCCGCGATGATCGATCTCGATCCACTTCAATTGCGTCTCAAACTCGAAAACAGTGATGACCGACGCGAGATGTTCGAGATGGGGGCTGAGATCATCGGGTGGAAACAACGCAAACCCAACGGTTCTCAGAAAAGTGTTCTGCGCCGGGGATTCGGTCTCGGCTCATCCTCCTGGGGACGATTTCCCACGCATACCGAAGCCGAAGTGGTCGTGAATCGGGATGGTTCGGTTGAGGTTCGCACGGGAACGCAGGACATCGGCACCGGTCAGCGCACCGCCATGGCCATCGTTGCCGCGGAAGGGTTGGGGGCGCCACTCGAAGCGATGGAAGTGCAGATCGGGCATTCTTCCCTCCCTATCGGTCCCGGTTCCGGCGGCTCCATGACCGCCCACAACACCGCCCCGGCCATGTTTGATGCGGCTCAGGAAGCAAAGAAAAAACTCCTGGCCATAATTGCGGAGCGTCTGAATCACTCAGAGAAAAATCTGGACCTCAAAGAAGGATATGTCTTCCACAAAGGCGAATCCATCATGTCGTGGATCGATGCCTGCTCCAAAATCGGCGGCGAGCACATTCTCGGGCGAGGGTTATGGAATCGGAAAAAACTCCGTTCGGATTCCGGCAAGGGTCACAGCGAAGGCGTTCAGTTCGTGGAATTGCTCGTCGATACAGAAACCGGCGTCATCTCCCTTCAGCGCATCATTGCCATTCAGGCGTGTGGCCGGGTAATCTGCCGAAAAACCGCAGAAAGCCAGATCATCGGCGGCGTGCTTCAGGGTCTGAGTTATGCTCTCTTTGAAAATAAACTTCTCGATCCCCGGATCGGAGCAATGCTGAACCCGAACTTCGAGGAATATAAAATCGCGGGCACCGCCGACACCCCCCACATCGAACCGGTGCTGTGGACGAAGGGACAAACCGGTGTGCGCTCACTCGGCGAACCACCCACCATTCCCACCTCCGGGGCCATTGCCGGAGCCCTCTTCAACGCCCTCGGCAGGCCGGTGCGCCACCTTCCCCTCACCCCGGACAAGGTGCTGGCCGCTCTGGAAGGGAGGGTGTCATGAACCGCTTCGCCCTGGCCCGACCCAAATCATATACCGAGGCGAAGGCCGCGCTTCTGGACAGCCGCTATTCCCTGCCCGTGCTCAAGGCGGGAGGCATGGACATTCTCGACCACCTCAAGGAAGGACTGATCGAACCGGATCTGCTGGTGGATATCAAAAGATTATCTGCCCCGGACGGAAAAGGCGAGCGCATTTCAACCGAGGGAAACAGCATTACCATTGCCGCGTCTTCTACGCTCTCGGAAATCACCGACTCTTCACTCATCAATCAGAATGCCCCCGTGCTTGCTCAATCCGTAGCGGATGCCGCTACCCCACAGATCCGGAATGTCGCCACCGCTGTGGGCAATATTCTCCAGCGCCCCCGCTGTTGGTATTACCGTAATAAGCAGTTTGAATGCCTGAAAAAAGGAGGCATGATCTGCTTTGCCCGGGAAGGAGAGAACAAATACCACGCCATCTTCGGTGATGGCCCCTGTCATATCGTCCATCCCTCCAATCTCGCTCCCGCCTTGCAGGTATGTAACGCCAGAATGCATGTGATCGGCGGCAAGCGAAACACAATTGATCTCGACAACTTGTTTCATCTTCCCGATCAGGACGCCCACTCCGAATATGCCCTGAAGCCAGGTGAAATCATCACCCACATCACTTGTGATCATGCCCCCCACAGCGGGTTCTATGCTATCAAGGAAAAACAATCGTTCGACTGGCCACTGGTGATGGCGGCAGTATCTCTGGAAATTAAAGAATCAACCATCACCAACGCCCGGGTCTGCGCCGGAGCCGTCGCTCCAATCCCCTGGTCATTGCCTGGAGTAGAAAAGGCGTTGCGGGGAGTGAACCTCGATGATGAAGCGAAATTGAAAAACGCCTGCGCCCGGGCCGTCGATGGCGCCCAGCCGATGTCCCAAAATAAATACAAACTCCAATTGCTCCCCGTCGCCATTCGCCGGGCCGTGCTCCGGGCGGCCGGTCGTGTGTATGAACCGGAGAATCCGGGGGGGATCGCATAATATGAATGACGAGACCCCACTCAAACTCAAACCCTGCTGCCTCCACATGCGCCACAAGTTGATGTATGTGGACGAACGCCATCAATCGCCCGGCCAGGTGGATGATTCTTCCGACACCAGGGTATTCTTCTGTGTGCAAACCCAGGACGCTCTCGGTCCCGACAGTGATCCGGTCAGCCCCGATGAATGTGGCGCCGCTCGATCCTGTTATTGCCCCGGTTCCTGAAATACCAATTATGAACGAGCCCCTGCCCGATCTGCTTCGCCGCGCCGCCGTCCTTCAGCGCGAGGGACGCAAACTTGTCGGTTGCCTCCTTGTTCGATCCCGCGGCTCCACCCCCCAATCTCCCGGCGCCCTCATGCTCGTCGATGACATCGCCAACACCCACGGCACGATCGGCGGCGGTTGCGTTGAAGCCGAAATTCGCCGCCGCGCCCACGCTCTGCTTGCCGAGAACGCCACCGGTCTGATGTCCTTCAAACTCGACCACGACTACGGTTGGGATGACGGCCTGATCTGCGGCGGCACCATCGACCTCGCCGTCGCCCCCCTCCCCGATCCCGATTCGCTCGATGAAATCGTCGATCATCTTCAACACCGCCAAACCACCTCGCTCTCTATGAAAGTGCAAACAGAAGAGGGGGCGGAATGCTACACCCTGGAACTCCCGCCCCGCGAGCGACTGTATATCGCAGGAGCCGGGCACATCGGCCAGGCCGTAGCCCGCCTTGCCGTTCCCCTTGAATTCGAGGTCACCCTGTTCGACGACCGGGCCGACATGCTGAAGAAGTATGCCCCAGAGGGAACCATCGGTGTTGCCGGTGACATCGCCGAACGACTCACCGAAGCACCTCTCGACAGCCAGACCTTCGTGCTTATCGTGACCCGAGGCCATCGCCACGATGAACAGGCCCTCCATGCCGTGGTCGGGCGCGGGGCGGGATATGTCGGCATGATCGGCAGTCGTCGTAAGGTGAAACTCATCTTCGATGACCTCAAGGAAAAAGGTATTTCGGAAGAAGATCTCGCTGCCGTCCACGCTCCCGTCGGTCTCGACATCGGCGCGGAAACCGTGGAGGAAATCGCCCTCTCTATCGCCGCCCAACTCGTTCAGCAGAAACGACAACAGAATGGACGATCCGTTTCCGGCCCGTATCCCACCGACGCCATTGTGACTCAATCATGAATCCGCACGGCTCAACCCCCGGTGAATTCATCGGTGTCCTCCTCGCCGCCGGTCGGGGGCGACGCATGGGAACCACCAAGCAACTTCTCCCCTGGAAAACCGGGGAAGGCGAAAAGCCCCTCGTCGCCGCCGCCTTCGACGCCATTTCCTCATGGTGCTCCCACATGATTGTCGTCCTCGGTCACGATGCCGAAAAAGTCGCCACCGCCCTCGCTCCCCGGTCATTCCAAACGGTCACCAGCAATCCCGACGCGCCCATGTACGAATCCATTCGCCACGGCCTCATCGCATCGCAACAAATAGACAAACAATTCCCCATCCTCCTCCACCCCGCCGATCACCCGGAAGTCCACCCCTTCACACTTTCACGCTTGCATGATGCCTGGAAACAGCATCCCGAGTGGGCGGTGATGCCGGAATATGAAGAAAAAGGCGGGCATCCGGTCATCATTCCCTCGCTGCTCACGACACAATTAATTGAGTATTCGGGAGAAGGCGGCCTTCGCCAATTCTGGCTTGACCATCCCGACACCTGTCTGCGCGTCATCGTTGATGATCCCGTAGTCATCCGCGATAT
>CAZLXE010000080.1:0-11219 GCA_964563005.1 uncultured Isosphaeraceae bacterium | reverse complement strand
ATCTCCACAACAGGTGTTTCGCTGGCCTCATTCATTGCCGCATCAATCATCGCCTGATCCAAAACGCCTTCCGCTGGGGATTCTTCCATTGGCGCCACGGATTCTTCAATCGAATTCGCACTCGATTCGACTTCAGGTGCAGGTTCTTCAGAGTTCATCGAGGTCTGGTCCTGCCGAGGAGACATCAAAGCGTTTAATTCCCCCATCAGATCATCATCGGAGATGGCCTCAAAAGCATGTTCTGCAACTGGTGCGGTATTTTTTTCGATGTTTTCCCTGGCTGGCTTACTGACCAATTCAAACGGCGGGGCTTGGACCGGCTTATTTGTTTCCGATGCCAATGGAGCGTCTCTATCTGAATTCATCAGAGTGTTTAATTCCGCCATCAGATCATCGTTGGAGATTGATTCAAATTCCTGTTCCTCGCTCATCGCCGAATCAGGTGCAGCATTCGGCGTTCCTGTCTCCTTGTCATCCAAGGCATTTATTTGGTCGATCGAAGCAGTCGCTTCTATGATCTGGTCAATTTCCTGTTTCAAATCATCAATTGATTCGGGAGTCTCATCGAGGGTATTTTCATCGGTCAGGATATTGATATCTTTCTCAATGGTATTAATCGCATCAATTATTTGATCCTCACCGCTCTTCAATTGCTCTCTTTCCACATTCGGTTCGGGAGAGATGGATGGCGCCATTGGCGGTTCGTCTGATTTCTGCGACTCCGGAGATTCCTGGGGTACTGGGCATTCCGAGGGCTTGGTGAAATCAGGGGACTCCGGGGACTCCGGAACATTCTGTAATTCCGAAGAATCTGGAGTTGTTTTTTGTGGCTCATCATTTGGACGGGAGGTGGGTTCGGGCATGGGGTCTTCCTTTTGCTCACATTCATTTTGTGCGGCATGCTCAAGTTTGTTCGCCAGGTCACCGCTGGCCGCAAATCGCCATAGTTTGTAGAGCGATCGAATGAGGGCCTCGGAGGAGTTCAATGATCGCTCCGCCTCCAGATCGACCGATGGTTGATCCGGAGGGAGAGGATTCGGAGGGGTTGAATCCGGGAACTCCGGGGGTTTTGGTTGCCATGAATCCATAAGAACAGCACTCGCCACCCCATGTGAATCTTTATCGGCCCAATTCAATTTGGACTGGATTTGGATCCAGAATCCGGGGTCATCTGAGTCATCATGGGAGAATTCAGAATTCGGAGGTGGTACAGTTTGTCGCAACGCTTCGTTTACAAAAAAGGCATCAGGTGAGGGAAGGATCGGCCTTCCTAACCTTGAGCATATCCTGCTTCCAGAAAGCAACTTCGGGTTATCGGATGACGCTGCCTGACTCCACTGCAACCCAGCCCACCCAACCCGAATCATTCTCACTTCTTGTCGCCAACCGATAAATCCGAACTGTCATTTCCATCAAATAAAACAGAAACTTATTCCACCATGATCCATGAATCCAAAATGCACCAAAATACAGAGAGCGAACTCCACGAGGAGAGGCGATCATCAATCCGAACGACCGGTGCGGCGGAAGTTACCATCCGCTGGCATCACGATGTTGATACCACCATGCGCTATGAACTGCTCGATGTCGGCGAGGGGGGGATCTGTATTCGCAGCGGGTTGCCCGTGCTTGAAGGCATGATGGGAACGGTCTTGAATCTACTGCCCAGGGGAAAAGTTATCGACCGGGCCGCGATGGTCGCCTGGATTCGTCGAAATCCCGAAGGCCGGTGGTTCGACATCGGATTGAGTTATGTTTGATCTCTTCCCTTTTCTTTCATTTTCACTTATCAGCATACATGGGTGATACGAAAGGGGACTAAGTAATTCACTCATGGTTTGGCGTGATTCGCTCCATAATTTATGGGACATCGCCACGACGGAATGACCGGGATCCAAAGGGTTCCCCGAAACCGGGCGGCCAATCTGACCGACATAAACTTGGAGTCTCACCGTTTGCTGCGGTGTGGTAGTTCGTACCGAAGGCACCGGGAAAGAAGTTCTTCACCCCATGTATCACCCTTGCCTCAGCCCCCTGATTTCGATCGATCCGCACTATGACGGTCGCCGGAGTAATGAGAGGGGGGTTGAGTGACCAGAGAACGCAGGGAACATGCTCGATCGTCGGAAGATGGCTCAATGAATCGCCCACCCCGAACTTCAGCTCCGATTGCATCCCGGCGCTCTGTCTCTTCTGAAGTGGCAATCCTGCGGGACTTCAAATCGACGCTCGACGCCGCCGGCGATTGTGTGTTCATGATTGATCCCGGAACCATGAACATATGCTACGCGAACCGGGGCGCTGAGCTTCATACGGGGTACGACAGTGAAGCCCTCATGAATATGACCCTCACGGACATTACACCGGGGTACTCCGAAACTTCCATGCGCCAGATGCTGGATGCTCTCAGGCAGGAAGAAGGATCGGCAAAAACCTTTGACACAATTCACCGCTGTCAATCGGGAGCAGAAAAACTCGTTGAACTCGTGATTCAATTTGTTCCCGATATCGGCGTCCATGGCCGCTTCATCGCTATCGCCCGGGACATCAGTGACCGTAAGGCGGTGGAAGAGCAACTTCGTCATCATGCTCTGCACGACAATCTCACCGGTTTGCCGAATCGCGCTCTCCTATTCGATCATATCAATCTCTGCCTCCAGCATACACAGCGACATCCGGATTTCCGGTTTTCGCTCCTGTTTGTGGATCTCGATCGATTCAAAGTCATTAACGACAGTCTTGGTCACGCCGCGGGCGATCAACTCCTGATTTCCATATCCAATTCCCTGCGATCCTGCCTCCGGTCTACGGACACCTTGTCCCGCTTGAGCGATCGGTTGATAGCCCGCATTGGAGGCGATGAGTTTGTTATTCTTGTTCCGAATATTCATGGGGCCGAAGATGCGGTTCGCATCGCCCAGCGTATTCAGGACGCTCTCGCCAAGCCCATCGACCTCAACGGTCAGGAGGTGTGCGTTTCCGCCAGTATCGGCATCGCCATGAGCACCGGTCAATATTCAGATTCCGACACTATGCTTCGCGATGCCGACACCGCCATGTATCGCGCCAAATCATCCGGCAGCGCCGGGCATGCGGTGTTTGATCTTTCCATGCACGATGAAGCCATGCTTCGATTGCAACTCGAAAGTGACCTTCGAAATGCTCATAAGCGGGGAGAGTTGTATCTGGTCTATCAACCCATCGTTTCACTGACCACTTCCCAAATCACCGGGTTCGAAGCCCTTCTCCGCTGGAATCACCCCGATCGGGGAATCGTCCCTCCCGACAAGTTCATTCCCATTGCTGAAGAAACGGGGCTCATTGTCCCCATTGGAGAATGGGTCCTGGAGGAATGCTGCCGACAAATTACTGTCTGGAACAAAACGGAGTCACTTCCGCTGGATTTCACCATCAGCGCCAATGTCTCCTGGCGTCAGATCGTCGAGGCGGGATTTTCGAGCCGGGTCGCCGCCATTCTTGAATCCACAGGTGTTTCCGGCCATCAATTAACCCTCGAAATCACTGAGAGCGTCATTATGGAGAATCCGGCTCTCGTGTCCGATGTTCTTTCTGATCTCCGTTCCCTCGGCATGGCATTGCACATGGACGACTTCGGCACCGGATATTCCTCACTGAGTTGTCTGCATCAATTTCCCATAGATGCCCTGAAAATCGACCGTCAGTTCGTTGCCAATATGGATGGTGATTCTCAATACTGTGCCATCGTCGGGGCTATCGTTGTCCTGGCCCATCATCTCAAGATGAGCGTTATAGCGGAAGGTCTGGAGAAAGAATCCCAATTCGAACAGACCCTGCTCATGGGGTGCGACTTTGGTCAGGGTTACATGTTTTCTCCCCCGGTTACCGTCGAGGTCGCCACCGAATTAATTCGATCCGACAACAAATGGTTGAAATCTGCCTGATCCCCTTTCAAACAATCTTCTTCCATAACTTTGGACAGATCGCCCCTGCCATGACGCAGCGAAAATCAAGCCCCAACCCGATTCAGAACGATTCCGCCGACCGAATCCTCATTGTCGATGATGACAAAATGCAGCGGCTGTTGTTGGTTCGATTATTAAATAAAAACTATACCCTCCGGGAAGCGGAAACCGGGGAAGCGTGTATCGATGCAATTCCCGATTTTCAACCCGATTTGATTCTTATGGACATCGACATGCCGGGAATGAGCGGTTACGAAACTTGTCAGCGGATCAAAAATTGCGTTTCTACTTCTACCCCTCAGATCATTCTCGTTTCCGCCAAGATCTCCCGCGAAGAGCGACTCCGGGGGTATGAAGTTGGCGCCGATGATTATGTTACCAAACCGTATGATCCTGATGAATTGCTGGCGAAGGTTGCGGTCCACCTCCGCTTGCGCCGGGCGCTGACCGAAACCACACTCGCTCATGCCGCGATCGAACGCCATTCTCGGGAACTGGAAGACATCGTTAAAGAACAGACATCCGCCCTCCGCCAATATGCCGATGAACTGGAAACCCTCATTCGGGAACAGACTGAAGAGATCATCATGACCCGGGATCTCACGCTTTTTGCCATGGCGAAACTCACCGATTCCCGGGATCCGGAAACCGGGCTGCACCTCGAACGCATCCGTTTCTATTGTGATATTCTTGCGGACGAACTGAGCCACAATGGCCCCTACATCGAACAGATTAATCCTCAGTTTCGAGATGATTTGTACCGTTCAAGCCCCATGCATGATATTGGAAAAATTGGCATCCCCGATGCCATTCTTCTCAAGCCCGGTCGCCTCTCGGATCGAGAATTTGATCTGATGAAGCAACACACAATTATCGGGGCAGAGGCCCTCGGAAAAGTTCAGGAGCACACCCGCTCCGGACGCGCATTCAGCATGGCCATCGAGATCGCCCGCAGTCACCACGAACGATTTGATGGCTCTGGCTACCCCGACGGCTTGATCGGTCTGGATATCCCCCTCTCCGCCCGCATTGTCGCCCTGGCCGATGTCTATGATGCCCTGACCAGCAGCCGGGTCTACAAAGACGCCTTCAGCCACGATGTGGCCAAAACCATGATCGAGCAGGAGTCGGAAGGGCATTTCGACCCGGTCATTTCTCAATCGTTTCTCCGGAGAGTGGATGACTTTCGAAAGGTCTCCAAGATGCGGGAACTTCCGACGGAAGAAACATTCCTTGACGCGATTCCAGCCATCCGGGTGGCCTGAAAATTTGCCACAAATGATCGCCTTCTTGCCGAAAAGGGTGTAACCCCGTTACACTCACCCTGCATCCTGACGGTGCAGAAAGGCGAGTTTATGACCAGCGCCCCCGTACAACACTTTATTGCCGGAAAATCCATCCCGGAATCATCTCCATCGGAATCATCGCCCGGTATTTCGACTTACACGCACCATAATCCCGCCACGGGAGAAATTGTCGCCTCCGTCCCTATGGATTCAGTTGCGAGCGCGGAACAGGCCGTCCGCGCCGCTGCCGATGCTTTTTCCGGTTGGGCCGACACCCCCGTCGGTGAACGCTGCCAGCATCTCTTCCGTTACAAACAACTTCTCGAAGAGCATTTCGAAGATCTTGCCGCTCTCATTGTTACCGAACACGGCAAAACGATGGCCGAAGCAAGAGGCGATGTTCGCCGGGGGATTGATTGCATCGAATTCGCCTGCGCTGCTCCCACCCTCATGATGGGGCTTTCCCTCCCCCGCATTGCCGTCTCCAGTTCCTTCTGCCGCACCGAGGATGAAGGCGGCGTAGGACTCGACAGCGCCGCCGACCGCGTCCCCCTCGGAGTCTGCGTCGGCATCACCCCTTTCAACTTTCCCATCATGGTCCCCATGTGGATGTGGCCTCTCGCCGTCGCCTGTGGGAACACCTTTATCCTGAAACCCTCCGAAAAAGTTTCTCGCTGCGCGGCCCGTGAAGTTGAACTTGCTCACGAAGCGGGCTTTCCTCCCGGCGTCCTCAACATGGTTACAGGCGGCCCCGCTGTGGTCGATCACCTCATTACCCATGAGGAAGTGAAAGCAGTATCCTTCGTCGGATCCTCCCGCGTTGCCGAACACATCTACACCGCCGCCTCCGCCGCGGGGAAGCGCGTGCAGTGCATGGGGGGAGCAAAGAACCATATGATCATCATGCCCGATGCCAACCGGGACGCTGCGATTGACGGCGTGATCGGTTCCGCCTTCGGCAACACCGGGCAACGCTGCCTCGCCGGTTCCGTTGCCGTCGTTGTGGATGACGCCGCCGATTGGTTCAACCCTCAGATATGTAAAGCCGCGCAACAGATTAAGGTGGCTGCGGGCGATCAATCCGGCGTGGGCATGGGGCCGCTCATCGATGAAGCAAGTCGGAACCGAGTGCACGGAGCCATTGCGAAGGGAGTCGAAGAGGGAGCAGAACTTATACTGGATGGTCGGACATTTGAGAAGGTGAATTCCGAGGGGGGAACCGGGGGAGAATCCGGGGGAGGTTCCGGGGGTGGTTGCTTCACCGGGCCGACCATCTTCGACCGTGTTCGCCCCGACATGTCCCTCGCTCAGGATGAAATTTTCGGTCCCGTCCTTTCTATTCTGCGGGCGGATTCTCTTGATGATGCCATCGCCGCCATCAACCATTCCCGCTACGGCAACATGGCCGTCATCTTTACGAACAGTGGATACGCCGCCCATCGCTTCAAAAACCAGACTCAGGCCGGCATGATCGGCATCAATGTCGGAGTCCCCGCCCCCATGGCCGTCTTCCCTTTCGCCGGCTGGAAAAACTCCTTCTATGGCACGCTCCACGCCAACGGTGATGATGCCCTTCGCTTCTACACTGAATACCGAATCACCGTTACCCGCTGGCTTTAAACTAACAATTTTTCAACAGACATTTACGGTATCAATTATGCCCCGAATCACCCGTGCCGCCCTCATCCAATGCTCCAACGATGAACCCGTTGATTCCCCGCTTGAAAAAATCAAGCAGACCATGATCGACAAACATATCGCCCTCATCGAACAGGCCGCCGATCAGAATGCCCAGATTACCTGCCTTCAGGAAATATTCTACGGCCCTTACTTCTGCGCCGAGCAGGAAGCCCGCTGGTATGAATCCACAGAGCAAGTCCCCGATGGCCCCACCATCAAACTCATGCAACAGCAGGCGAAGAAGCACAAAATGGTCCTTATTGTTCCCGTGTACGAAATCGACATGCCCGGCATGTATTACAACACTGCCGCCGTCATCTCTCACACCGGCGAATTCCTCGGCAAATACCGCAAGCACCACATTCCCCATTGCCACCCCGGCTTCTGGGAAAAATTCTACTTCACCCCCGGAAATTTGGGCTATCCGGTCTTCGACACCCCCTTCGGTAAAATTGGTGTGTATATCTGCTACGACCGCCATTTCCCCGAAGGCGCCCGCGAACTCGGGCTGAACGGAGCAGAAATCGTCTTCAACCCCTCCGCCACCGTCGCCGGCCTCAGCGAACACCTCTGGAAACTCGAACAACCCGCCCACGCCGCCGCCAATCAATACTTCGTCGGTGCTATCAACCGTGTGGGCACCGAAGCCCCCTGGAATATAGGTGAGTTCTACGGCACCAGTTATTTCTGCGACCCCCGAGGCCAGATCATCACCGAGGGTTCCCGCGATAAAGATGAAGTCGTTGTCGCCGATCTCGATCTCGACATGATCCAGGAAGTGCGAAATGTGTGGCAGTTCTTCCGGGATCGCCGACCTGAATCCTACACCCAGATCGCCCAAACCTGAACCCCCGGAAATGAATTCGTCTCTCAGGAAATAAGGCCGGATCAGAAAAAATCATCATGAGCGGCTCCCTTACCAACCCCGACCTCGCTCCCGTCCCCCAAGATCGTCGCACCTGGTCCAAGTGGAATCTTGCCGCCCTCTGGATCGGCATGTCCGTCTGCATTCCCACTTACATGCTCGCCGCGGGCATGATCAAGCAGGGCATGAGTTGGTGGCAGGCCGTCCTCACCGTCCTCCTCGGCAACCTCATCGTTCTCATCCCCATGATCCTCAACGGGCACGGCGGGACAAAATATGGCGTCCCCTTCCCTGTCCTCATTCGCTCCAGTTTCGGTACCACCGGTGCCCACATCCCCGCCATCGCCCGTGCCCTTGTCGCCTGTGGATGGTTCGGCATCCAGACCTGGATCGGCGGCTGGGCCATCTACCAGATTCTCGGTGCCCTCCATTGGATCGATCTCGAAGCCGACACCCCCCGCATCATCGGCTTCCTCGGCATCACCGCTATCCAGTTCGGTTGTTTCCTCGCCTTCTGGCTTCTCAACCTCACCATCGTGGTCATGGGCATCAACTCCATCAAATGGCTGGAAAACTGGGCCGCCCCCTTCCTTCTTCTCATGGGGCTGGCCCTCCTCGGCTGGGCATTCTTCAAAGTCGACCACATCGGTGATCTTTTCGCTCAGAAATCGCAGTTTCAGACTCCCGGCCAATTCTGGGCCGTGTTCATCCCCCAACTCACCGCCATGGTCGGATTCTGGGCAACCCTCTCTCTCAACATTCCTGACTTCACCCGTTATTGCCGTTCTCAGAAGGAGCAGGCGACAGGTCAGTTGCTCGGCCTGCCTCCCACCATGACCCTCTTCTGTTTCATCGGCATCATCGTGACTTCCGCAACGGTCATCATCTTTGGCGAAGCCATCTGGGATCCCGTCCTCCTCGTCGCGAAACTTGGCTCTCCCGCCGTTGTCATCCTTTCCCTCATCGCCCTCACCATCGCCACCCTGTCCACCAATCTCGCCGCCAATGTGGTCAGCCCCGCCAACGGCTTCTCGAATCTCTCCCCCCGGCGCATCAGTTTCCGCTCGGGAGCGATTATCACCTGCCTCATTGGCGTCATCATCATGCCCTGGCGTCTCTACAACGACCTCGGCGGCTACATCTTCACCTGGCTCATCGGTTACAGCGCCTTGCTCGGACCCATCGCGGGGATCATGCTCTGCGATTACTTCATTCTCCGCCGCACCCGCCTCGATGCCAAAGGTCTTTACGATCCTCACGGTCCTTATCGTGGAGTTAACATTCGTGCTGTCATTGCCCTTGCTCTCGCCGTCCTTCCCAACCTCCCGGGCTTCATCAACGCGGCCACCAAAGAGAGCCACTTCCCCGCAATCTTCGACCAGATCTATAACTACGCCTGGTTCGTCGGTCTCACCCTTGGCATGCTTCTCTACTTCATCCTCATGATCGGCCGCGCTCACCCCGCTCCTGTGGAATATACCCTCACCCAGAATGAATCAACCCCATGACCCCCGCAACCACTACTCAAACCGCCATGCCCCAACTTCCTCCCTGCCCCCACACCCCCCAACCCTATACCGGCCCCAGCCGGCAGGAAGTACTCAAAACCCGGAAGCAACACCTCACCCCTGCCCTTTTTACCCTCTACAAAGATCCCATCATGCTCGTCGAGGGGCATATGCAGTACCTCTACGATGAAACCGGCAAACGCTATCTCGACGGCTTCGGAGGCATCGTCACTGTCAGCGTCGGCCATTGCCACCCGAAGGTCATTGCCACCGTCGAAGAGCAGAATCGGACCCTCCAGCACGCCACCACCATCTACCTCCATCCCACCATCGCCGAATTCGGAAAAAAACTTGTCGGGACTTTCCCGAAAGCCAGCAACCTCTCCGTCGTCTATTTCGTCAACTCCGGCAGCGAAGCCAACGACCTCGCCACCCTCATGGCCCGCGCTCACACCGGCAACTTTGACATGATCGCCCTCCGCAACGCCTACCACGGCGGCTCCCCCGGCTCCATGGCCCTCACCGCCCACTCCACCTGGAAATTCAATGTCCCCCACGCCATCGGAGTCCATCATGCCATCCTCCCCGACTGCTTTCGCGGTCCCCACGGCTACGACGACCCCCTCGCCGGAGAAAAATATGCCGCCGATGTCCAGAGTCTCATCCAACACGGCACCAGCGGGGCCATCGCCGGTTTTATCTGCGAACCCACCCAGGGCGTCGGCGGCGTCATTGAAATGCCTCCCGGCTATCTACAAGCCGTCTATGCTCATGTCCGGTCTTCCGGGGGGCTTTGCATCGCCGATGAAGTCCAGACTGGTTTTGGTCGCACTGGGGAAAACTTCTGGGGGTTTGAGAATCACGGCGTTTTCCCCGACATCGTCACTATGGCCAAGGGCATCGGCAATGGCTGCCCCCTCGCTGCCGTTGTCACCACCCCCGCCATCGCCCAGTCCCTCACCCAGCGCATCCACTTCAACACTTTCGGCGGCAATCCCGTTTCCTGTACCCAGGGACTCGCCACCCTTACCGTTCTCCTCGATGAAAATTACCAGGAAAAGGCCAGAGAACGCGGCCAACAACTTCTCGAGGGTCTCCGCCAACTTCAACAAAAACATTCCGTTATTGGCGATATTCGGGGCCGCGGCCTCATGGTCGGCCTCGAACTTGTCAAAGATCCCCAGACCAAAGAGCCCGATCCAGCAGCCACCGCCGCCCTCCTTGAACGCACCCGCGAAATGGGACTCCTCCTCGGCAAAGGCGGCTTCTACGGCAATGTCATCCGCATCACGCCTCCCATGTGCCTCACTGAAGATGACATCTCCTTCCTCCTTCACTCGCTCCATATTGCACTTGATCAATAAAAGGGTGACATGGTGATGTAAGGTGGGGGAGGGAATCTTGGCCATCTATAAGCAAAAGACTGAGAGTGCGAGGCAAAAATGCAACTGATATACACAGTCAAAATAGTAAATATAGCCAGTTTGGGAGTTATGGGCAGCAGGCAATCATGAGAAAGCACCATAAAATTGGCTTAATTCTGACATTTATGTGAAAATTCTCTTGCAATACCCAGCCGCAAGTCTCATAATAAAAAACGGAATTCTGTATCCGAGTCCAGATTCTCGGACCAGAATTCCCGGTGAAGGGTGAGAGGCGAAATCGGATTCCTCGCTCATTTGCAGGAAATGATCCGA
Organism: uncultured Isosphaeraceae bacterium; assembly: GCA_964563005.1. Taxonomy (GTDB): domain Bacteria; phylum Planctomycetota; class Phycisphaerae; order Phycisphaerales; family SM1A02; genus CAZLXE01. The sequence continues at coordinate 239 of CAZLXE010000080.1, read as the reverse complement.
CTCGCTTCCTCGGCCCGGGTATCAAACGCCCGGCAAAAATAATTGAACGCCCCTGGTCCAAAATCCGGAGGCGAAGGAGCATCGGGATGCACAATCGAACGAACAGTAATGGTGTTGGGTATGATCTACGCTGTCAAAGAGTAGTGAGAGCTGCTCTGGCTAGTGTCATTGCTTTCGTCATGCTGGGGATGATTCCCACTGCGCTTGGACAAGTATGCACGGCGAATGAGTTTCAGAAG
>CAZLXE010000079.1:0-11301 GCA_964563005.1 uncultured Isosphaeraceae bacterium | reverse complement strand
CCCGGTTGTGGGCGCGTGGCGCGCGCATGTATTGGTGTGTGAGATCATGAAGCGGGGAGAGTGCGTGGGGGGGGGGGGCGGTGGGGGGGGGGTTTGAAGGTGGGGGGGGGGGGGGGGCGAGGATAATGGATTCGAGGGGGCTGGCGGAGTCGGAAGTGCGGAAGCAGATTTCTATTTGTTCGCCGTTGGTGTCGATGAGTCGTTCGTGGATTCCGGATCCCTGATGGGTGAGGACGACGCGACGGGGGGAAGTCCATTGGTTTTTGCGGAGGAGGCGGTATTCGGCGATCACTCGTTCATCTTCGCCGTGGGGAGTGAGGTTTCGGGCGCGGAGGGGGAGGGCCTGTCCCTGGGGGAATACGCCCTGGTGATCGAGGACTTCATCCATCAGGGATGCGACGGCGGTGCGGGCGGGCCAACGGGCGGCGCCGAAGGGGAGGAAAAGGCGTTGCAGACCGGTGGAAGCAGGAGCGGGTTGGAAGGCGGTGAACACTCCCGAACCGATGATGATGATGGTCAATACGGTGATCCAGCGGAGAGTGAGACCGGGTTGAAGGATTTTGAGGATCGATATGCCGTGGAGCCGGGATTGGGCATCTTTCACGCTGCGGGCGGCGAGGGGATTTTCCCGGTCGAGGCCGCTGAGGGAGAACTCGACGCTGGAGGCGAGGCGGCCGGAAAGAGCGGGTTCCCGGCGTTCGATGCGGAGGGCGACCTGGGTGAGGGTGGGTCGATATTTCCAGGCGGGGAAAAGGCGGGTGGTCAAGACCCAAACCAGAGCACCAAGCCCGGCGAGAAGGAGGAGGAAGCGAACCCCGCCGGGGAAGCGGAGGGCATAGTCGGCGGCGATGAGGAAGAGGATGGAGAGGGAGGTATAAACGCCCAGCCACGCGGCGTGTTGGGAGAGGAGCATGGCCCGGCTTCGGGAGCGGACCCGGTTGATATCTCCGATGATTTGCTTCATCGCGGTTTCCTGGAGGGCGGTGGGGGAGCAATCCTGTATTTGAACGGTTGAGGAGGCCGTTTTATTTATTAAAACGATTCAAGGTCTTGAATCATAGTCCGACTATCCCAGCCGCAGCATCTTTCTGCCTACCCATTCCATCGTCAATATGAGAAGCAATACGGCAAAGGCGAGGGGGGTGTCCCAGATGCGTTCGGTGAGGGGGTTTTCGGTGGTAACAGAGCGTTTGGGAAGAAGCCCGGGGAGTTGGTCTATTTCATCCAGTTTGAGGACTCGGCCTCCGGTGGAGGCGGCGAGAGAAAGGAGCAATTCGTGGTCGGTTTCGGGGCGGCGGAGTTCATCGTCGGGGGCGAACACTTCGACGACGGTTTCGCCGGTCATCGCCGCAAGATCGGGGTCGTCGATACGGAGGGTAAAATTTCCCACGCGATCGGGGAACCAGGTGGAGGAATAGGATTCTCCGGTGTCGCCTTCGCCGGGCAGGAATAATTCATCTGTGGGTCGGTTTTCCTCATCCTCGATGGTTACGCTCAATGCTCCACGATCGGAATCCATGAGGGTGGGATCGAGCAGGCGAAGGCGAATGTGTACGGGATGATTGATGGCCACGCGCGGGGGTGAGGTTTCCAGCACGGCCCGGTCATCCGCCCCGGCGAGGTGCTGGCGGCCGAGGGCGCGAATCATCTGCACCCAGAATTGGTCGGGGTAATATTCACCCCGGCCATAGCGCCAACGCCAGATTTCATCGGTGGCGACATACATGGTGAGGCCGGTGCCGTAACGCATGGAGATGACGAGGGGGAGGGGTGTGCCGTTGAAATCGGCGACGGTTTCGCCGAGGACTTCGGCGGCGGGTTTTAGTAGATCCGGAGTAATACGCTGAGCATAGAAGAGTCGCGACCAGCCATACGAGGAATCCGTCAATTCCACGGGCCAACCCCCGGAAGTCCCGACCCCGAAATCCCCTCCCCCGGAATCCCTAGAAGAAACCTCAATTCCTCCGGTTTCACTGGTTTCATTTTCGCTGGTGAGTTGGAGCACGCCGAAGGCGGCCGCGAGGGGAGTGGCGATCAGGGTGACGGGCTGGCCGATGCGTTCGAGTTCGAGCGAGCCGTGGAGGGGGAGGAGGTCGGAGAGGTCGGTGCCCCGATAGGAACGGGGGGTGGCGTGCTCGCCGCCGATCCAGAGGAGGCCGCCGCCGCGTTGTCCCACCTGGCGGCGCATCATGTCGAGTTGGTCGGGGGAAAAGGAATTCGCCGCGACATCGCCCACGATGATGACATCGTATTCGGCGAATTCTTCGGGGGAGTTGGGGAGGCGGGTGATGGGGCGGTCGCCTTCCTGGGCAAATTCCCGGTCGGCGGAGAGGAGCATGATGGAACTTTCGATGGATTCTTCGCGGACGAGGAGGTTTTTGAGGTAGCGATATTCCCAGCGAGGGTAGCCGTCGATATAGAGGACGCGGAGAGGTCGGTCGATGAGTTCGATACGAAAGGGTTTACCGTTGTTGGTGGGAATGAGGTCGGGACGGGAGGTTTCGACAACGACGCGCCAGGTGGCTTCGCCGGTGAGTTGAGGCACGGCGGTGAGGGTAACTTGCTGGGTTTTGGAATCTGAGGGGAGGTCGAGGCGGTCGAGTTCTTCTCCCGTGCCGACATCGATCAGGCGAACAGTGGCTTTATCCATGCCTTCAGGGTTGTTTGAACGGGGGGAATCCGGGGCTGCACCGAATTGTTCGATGGAGATGGTGATGGGGACTTTGTCGTGGATGAAGGCGCGGCGGGGGGACTGAACCTGGCCGATGGCAAGATCGCGGACGGGATCGGGGGAGCCGAGGGGGAGGGCATAGATGCCGATGGCTTCCTGTTGCAGACGGCGGAGGAGGGTTCGGGAGGGAGGGTCGCTGGTGCGTCCATCGGTGAAGAGGACGACGCCACTGATAGGACGGGCGGCGGCGCGGGCGAGGGCCTGGTCGAGGGCGCGGCCGAGCCAGGTTTGTTTTCCTGCTGCTTTATCCAAATTGAGTGCAAATACCGAATCATCATTGGAGTCGTTCGGTTCAAGGGAAAAGGTGCCCGCATCAAACCCCAGCCACAGCACATGATGTTTCTCGTCAATTTTGGTCCAGGTGTCGCGGGAGGATTGAAGAATGTTTTGGAGTTGCTCATCGCGGGTGATGTTCCGGGAGCCGTCCTGAATGTCCGCGAGATTCATGGAAGCGCTGCGATCGACGAGGGCAAGCACCCAATCGGGTTCGATTCGTTCGCGGGGCATCTCCAACAGGGGGCCGCAGATGAGGATCAGCAGCCAGGCAATCCCGGTGAAGCGGAGGATGGCGAGGGTTCCCCGGCCGAGGCGTTTTCCATCGAGTCGGGCGTAACTCCAGATGGCGAACGCGGCGGCGACGAGCAGGAGCACTGTCCAAAGCCAGCCGGGCCAGGCGAGTTGCCAGACAAGGCGGATCTGGTCTGCATCTTTGGGAATGCGATCGATATCGAGCAGCCAGCGCAGCAGGTTTGAGTTCATGCCCGTACCCTCCCGCCGGGCCGACCGCCGGTGGTCATGGTGTGATGGGGGGAGGGAGAGGCGCGCCGCACCTGGGCATGGCTGAACCAGCGGGCGAGGGCGGTTTCGAGCAAGAGTAAGGCCAGTACCGTCCAGAGAATTATCCAGGCGATGGGCGAATTGCTTTGATTCTGTTGGGCGGTTCCGGTGATGTCTTTTTCATCGATCCAGGACCAAGGGGCGGAGGCGTGCAACCATGATTCCACCGCGCTGGCGGATTGACGGGTGGTATTCGATGCATCGGGCTGAACATTCACGGCGATCTGACCGAGTTCCCGGGACATCCGGTCGCGGAGTTGATAGATCCCGCCATGGTGCAATGGTTCGGTGGCCTGATGGTTTTCATCGATCATGATGGTGTTTCCATCCTGATCCTGCATGGATCCGATGGGCTGGCCGCCGAGGTGGGTTATGGGGGAACGAGCGCCCACGATCAAGCGGGTGGAGGCGCGGATTTCACTGATTCCCTGACGCACGATTTCATGCATCAAGGGGACGAGGAGGGGCTTGGTGGGAAGGTTGGTCCACTCGAGTTCGGGAGCGGTGGCGATATAGATGACGGCGCCTGCTGCGTTTGATGCCGGTGGGATTTCCCGGCCATTTAAGTTTTCTTCTTCAGTGATAGAGGAACTGACTTGAGGAGAACCCATGACGATGAAAGGGGAGCCATCGGTGAAGTTGAGTAGGCGGGTGCCGCGAAAGTCATCGGGGTTGAGGTTCAGGGTTCGGTAGATTTCAACCGGACGGATGAGATTCTGGAGTTCGCTGGATAAGAGGCGCAACACTCCGGAGGTCGGTTGTTCATCGGCGAGGAGCAGGGGTTTGGCGGGGGTATCGACTTCCAGAGCGAGGCGCCAGGGGAGCCCGAGTTCATTCGCAAGGTTCGCAGTCCACGGGTGGACATTGAGTTCGCCGGGCGGGGTAATGATGAGCAGGCCTCCGGTTTGCACAAATTCGCGGAGAAGTTTCCATCCTTCATTCTTCAGAAGGTCGGGTCGGGGCAGGATGACCACATCTACACCCCGGGTGTCGGCGGAGTCGAAAGCGGCGGGATCCGCTTCGGTGAGATCCATCATGCCGGTGTCCACGGGAGCGAGGGCGCGGCGCATCCACTGACCCGCGCGGAGGCGATCGATTCCCGGGGCAAAGCCGAAGCCGTGACGGTCGGCGAGGAGAATGCGAATCTGTCTGCGCACTTCGAGAATGACATGGCGCCGATTGTCGGCGAGGAGGGAGTCGTCATCGAGGATTGCGGTCAGGGCCAGTTGACCATCGTGTCCTGCTGCTACTTTGATGGTGAAATCGACGGAGGCCTCGGCTTGTCCCCGCTCCCAGGAGACGACTTGCTCAAGGGTGGTTTCCAGGCCATCGCCGAGCAATCGAACCCGGGAAACATCGTTTTCTCCGGTTTCGCCGGTCCGCTTCAGTCGAACGGTGATTCGTTCGATTCCTTCGCCCGATGCGGAAGCCACGATGCGGCGGAGGGGTTCGATAGCCGTAATCTGAATATTGTTGATTAATTCTTCGGCAGGAGATTGAGCCAGATACCGAACCCCACCCCCGCCCCCGGAATTCCCGCTCCCGGAATTTAAGCCGCCTGAGTTCCCTTCCCCAGATTCATTTTTTATCTTATTCCCAGTTTTTGCATTATTAATTCTTCCGGGGGCGGGAGGCAATGTTGATTCGAGGTCTGCTGACCCGGCGCGAAAGTCGCTCAGAAGGTAGACCACGGCCTCCTGATCGTCATCATCCCGTTCATCCAGAAGGGTGTGGAGCAGAAGGAGGGCGCCATCCAGATCGGTGGCGGCTTCGGTGGGTTTCAGGGAGCGCAGGAGGTCGATGACGGCTCGATGATCGAGGGAGGGAGAGGAAAGCGGGGCGCGACTGGGCTGAGCCGCGAGCACCAGGGAGACACGGTCGCCGGGATCGAGATGCTCGACGATATCCACGGCCCGATCCTGATGGTGTTGAAATGCAGATTGTCCTTGCTGATCTTCGACGGTGGCGCTGAGGCCATTGTCGAGAACAAAATAGATGGTTCTGGATCCACCGAGATCGAGCAGACCGCCATCATCGAGCAGGGGACGGGCAAGGGCGGCACCGAACGCGCAGAGAATGAGCATGCGTACGGCGAGAAGGAGAATTTGTTCGAGGTGGAGGCGACGCTGGTGTTTCTTGATGGCTTCGAGAAGGAACTGCATGGCGGCCCACCGCACGGGCTGGCGGCGACGGCGAAACAACAGGTGAATGATGATAGGCACCGCCATCGCCGCGATTCCCGCGAGCGCCAGGGCGGGGGTTATGAACGACATGGGTTCACCCTCCACTCGCATCTGCGGCGAAGGGAAACTGTATCCTCATGCTCGTTTGTTGGTGCGCGATTATTCATCCTGTTTTCACTCGTTTGCTGACGAGTTGTCGATGGGCAAGGAGGGTGGCGAGGGTGGGGCCTACGGGATCGTGGGTGTCGATGCGCAGGTAATCGAATCCGAAACCCACCGCGGTTCGGGAGATGCTTTCGATGTGCTGGGCGAGGGCGTTGAGATAGGGTTCGCGAAGGGCGCGGGGGTCGATGCGCAGGCGTCCTTCCCCTTCCAGGCCGAGAAAGGGAGCGGGCTGGGTGAAGTCGAACTGCATTTCCTTTCGATCCAGAGTGTGGAGAAGGACGACATCGTGGCGGCGGTGGCGGAACTTGGCGAGGGCACGGCGGATGTTCTCGGGATCGTCAAAGAGGTCGGAGAGAATAATGAACAGGGCGCGGTTGGTTATTTTCCCCAGCACCTGATCGGTGGCTTTGGTGAAGTTGGTCGTTTCGTCCACCGGTTCCGTGCTCAAGGTGTTCACAATGCTCCGCCATTGGGTGTGGGCACCAGAGCGGCGAATGAGGGTGTGTACTCCATCGGCGAAGATGCACACGCCGATGCGATCCTGTTGGTGGATGCAAACATAGGCGAGGGCGGCGGCGAGGGCGGTGGCACAGTCGAACTTGGTCCATTTCTTCGCGGCTTCGCTGGCTTTGGTGCCGCCCCAGTCTTTGCGCACCGCGAGCGAGCCGTAGCCCATGGAAGCGGAGGCGTCGATCATGAGAATGACATCGAGGTTCGTTTCCTGCTGATATTGCTTGGTGTAGAGTTTGTCGGAACGGCCGTAGACCTTCCAATCGAGGTGGCGGGTGTCATCGCCGGTGACATACTGTCGATGTTGGGCGAACTCCACGGCCATGCCCTGATAGGGAGAGCGGTGCATGCCGCTCATCACGCCCTCCACGATCATTTTCGCCCGCAATTCGAACGGGGACAGTTGCACCAGGGTGTCCGGCGAGAGGTAGTTTTCCGAGCGCATGGTGCGGGGATCGCTCATTTCATTACGGCGTCCATCTGGCGTACGGTGTGCGGCGCGGAGTCATCCGATGAAGTCTGCTTGAGCAACTCGTTGATGATGTCATCGGTGTTGATGCCATCCGCCTCGGCGTTGAAGTTGGTAATGATGCGGTGACGCATGACCGGGAGAGCAACCTGACGCACATGTTCGGGCATGACATGGGTGCAGCCGCTGAGCACGGCTTTGGCTTTCGCGGCGAGAACGAGGGCCTGGCTGGCTCTCGGGCCGGTTCCCCAGGCCACATAGTCCTGGACAATCTTCGGTTTTTCTTCTTCATCGTCCCGGATGCGGGTGGAACGAGTCAGACGCAGGGCATAGCGGATGACATGCTCGGAGGCGGGAACCTGGCGGACGAGGTGTTGAATGCGAAGGATGTCTTCGCCGGTAAGAACGGATTTAATCTGGTCTTCTTCGACGGAAGTGGTTTGCTGGACAATCTGGCTTTCGTGCTCTGCCGTGGGATACCCGATCATGATATTGAACATAAAGCGATCGAGTTGGGCTTCGGGGAGGGGGTAGGTTCCTTCCTGCTCGATGGGATTCTGGGTGGCGAGGACGAAAAAGGGGGCAGGGAGTCGATGACGCACACCGCCCGCTGTAACCTGTCGTTCCTGCATGGCCTCGAGAAGGGCGGCCTGGGTTTTGGGTGGAGTACGGTTGATTTCATCGGCGAGGATGACATTGGAAAAAATCGGTCCTTTGACGAAGCGCAGTTCTCGGGATCCGGTTGATTTATCTTCTTCGATGACTTCTGTACCGGTCATATCCGAAGGCATGAGATCGGGTGTGAACTGGATGCGGGAAAACCCCAGGGAGAGGGTGCGAGCAATGGTGGAGATGAGCAGGGTTTTGGCCAGGCCGGGCACGCCGACGACGAGGGCGTGGCCGCCGCAGAAAAGAGTGATGAGGAGTTCATCCACGACTTCATTCTGTCCCACGATGACTTTATGGACTTCGTTGCTGATGGCCTGATAGGAGGACACCACTTCGGAGACGGCCTGTTCGGGATCGATCGGCTTTTGTTCGGGTTTTGCGGCGAGCGGGTCGGTCATGGGGTGCATTCCTGGGTTGATGCCGACCGGAGTCGGATTTCCAAAGTCTCGTTCTCTGCTAAAAATACCGTGTCGGCTGTTTCTTGTTTCGGGTCTTTCTTCCGAAACGCTTGCGAATGAATAAGTGGGATTATGGCAGATGAGTGTCAAACGGTTGATTGTGATTCTTTATTGAGTTAAAGACATCATCATCATAGAAAAAGACCCTTCCGGTTGGTGGACAAGTTGGGAGAAAGACACATAAACAATGGATTCACAAATTGTTACAGACATTTAGATGTGGGGGCAACCTGTCGCTTGATCGTCAAGTAGGGTTGGAAAGCCGGCAAGGGAGCGCATTTTCGGATGAGACAGTTGGATTTATGGATATGTGTGTGGGTTGTGAGATGAGCAAGCGGGCTTTGCTGGACAATACTACGGTCAACTTATACACATACGGAACAAAGCAATTCATGGAAAAAACATGGCGGGAAAGCAAGAAAATGCGGTAATTTTGTTTTAATTTTTTACTTATCCCAAACTTATCCACAGCCCATCGTCAGCAAAAAGGCCTTTGCGGATGGTTTCTGGGGGAACGAAAAATTTTCGGCGAAGGCCCAGGTGGGCATCAGGGTGGCTTATCTCTGGGCCACGCCTTCGTGGGCGAGTACTTGCTCTTCCAGACGGCTGAGATCCTGGTCGATGCCCGATTCAAGTCCTCTTCGGTGTTCGATGGTGCGAACGGCGTGCATGACGGTGGAATGGTCGCGGCCACCGAAATAGACCCCGATTTCTTCGAGACTGAATCGGGTGTGTTTGCGGGTGAGCCACATGCCGACCTGGCGGGGCAGGGCGATTGATTTATGACGCCTTTTGGAGAGGAGGTCGGTCAGTTTGATGTCGTAGTAATCCGTGATGGCCTCGATGATGTTCTGGACGGTGGGAGTTGAAGGACCATTGCGGCTGGTGGAGGAACGACCGATGGCGGCCTTGGCCAGTTCGAGATTGACAGGACATTGGTTGAGTTCTGCCACGCCCTGAATTTTATTGATCGCCCCTTCGAGTTCGCGGACATTGGTGTCAATTTTGGCGGCGATGTATCCCGCGACATCGTCGGGGAGGGAAAGGTTTCGGATCGCGGCTTTACTTTTCACGATGGCCATTCGGGTTTCGAAGGATGGTTTTTCCAACGGGGCGACCAGGCCACAGTTGAAGCGGCTGGTGATGCGTTCTTCAAGGTGGGGAATTTCGCTGGGGGGGGCATCTGAACTGAGCACGATCTGACGGCCGGACTGATAGAGCGAGTTGAAGGTGTGAAAAAACTCTTCCTGCGTAAGGTCCCGGTTGGATAGATCGTGAATGTCGTCGATCAGGAGCATGTCCGCATGGCGGAAGCAATGCCGGAACTCGTTCATCTGGCCCTGTTGCACGGCATCCATGAACTGATTCATGAAGGCGTTGCAGGAGATGTAAAAGATGCGCAGGTGGGGGCTCTGGCGCATGGCGGTCTGGCAGATGGCCTGAAGGAGGTGGGTTTTGCCAAGGCCGACGCCGCCGTGGATGAAGAACGGGTTGTAAGCCCGTCCCGGTTTCTGGGCAACGCCGAGGGCGGCGGCGTGAGCGAGACGATTGCCCGGTCCGATCACGAAGGTGTCGAAGGAATAATCCGGACTGAGCAGCATGTCGTCATCGAGGGAGAGAAATCCCCGGGCCGGGGTTGATGCTGCCGGTTGTTTCTGATCATTCTGCGCTTCCACCAATTCTGACTCACCGATGAAGCGAACCGCGAGGAGGCGATCGGTGACGGCCTGCACGGCCTCGGTGAATTGATTGATGCAACAGCGTTGGAGATATTTGAGTTGCACCACTTCGCGGACGAGGAGTTTCAGTGTTCCTCCACTGAGATCAATCGGCTCGATATTCTCGAACCAATGACGGCACATGCTGGCGTGGTGCCGACGCAGATGCTCGAGCATTTGTTCCTTCAGGTTTGGATCAGGTCGTCCCATGTGGCTCCATTTTGGAGGCGAGTGAATTCATGATGAGCCGTATGGTTTCGGCTCCCAATATGTAAAATCTACGGGAGGAAACGAACAGCGTCAACCGAAAATAATAATTCGTTGAGACATCAGAGAATTTTAAACGCGGGCGGTGTCCGCCATGATGCACTGTCCTTCATAGCGGTTTTTATTTGTTCGATGATCCATGAGGAAAAGAACGCGGGCGGCCTGCTCTTCGCCGAGAATGGCGTGCAACTGATCCCGGGCCGCTCCCAGATGCGTTCGCCGTGACACATGAATCAGCACGACGGCCTCCGCCTGCCAAACGGCGAGTAGTTGGGCAATATCCTTGGCGTGCAGGTGTTTTCCCATCTGGGCGCGGGATTTATGGTCGTCATCAAAGAAAGTGCATTCGGTGATGACTATTTTGGCAAGGGCGAACTCATCGCGAAACAGGAACGGCCCCATTTCCGTGTCGCCGGTGTAAGCGACGAGAGGAATTTCGAATTGATTGGTGATGTCCTCGCCTTTTTCCCGCAGTTCGCGAAGTTTTTCCTGGGGGAGGCCGCGTAATTCTTCTTTAAGTTTATTTCTGCGTTCTACAATGGCATACCCCATGGAGGGTACGGTGTGGCTAACTTCAATACCCCGGCACAAGATGTTGGGTTTAATTTCAATCTGCTCTTCGGGTTCGAGGGGAATGATTTCGTGGGGGGTATGCTGTTGCTCCAGGTCGGCCCATCCTGCCATCATTTTTTGTATAGCGGGGGCAATGCGGGCATGACAGATGCATTTCCCCGGCGTCATTTTCTGGAAGACGCGCTGACTGAAGTAGTAGGGCAGCCCGGCGACATGATCCATATGGCCATGACTGATCGCGACATAAGGCGAGGCGAGGGCGGGACGGGGGCAGAGGCCGATATCGAAGGCGATGTCCAGTTCCGGGATCTGAACAACCGTCTGTTCGCCCGCGACACTGATCCCCTGCACGCGGTAGGGGGGGAGATAGACAAAACCAACCTGCCCGGTTCGGGGCGGCGCTTTAGGAAGCATACTGAAACTCCTTCCCTGCGTTTTCACGCAGGAGGCGGCTGAAAACCGTATGCTAGCCCGTGAATTCCCGCCGTCAAATCACTCCCGGATTTACCCATGGAGAAATTCAGCGTTATTTTTTTGCTCGATCAGATGAAACAATTCCGGATTGAGGAATTCTCGAAATTGGGATCATGATTCGGCGATGGAGTACTTGACCTGTAAATTGATGCGGCTATCCTCAATGGCTCCTCGCCCCGTTCGTCTAGTGGCCCAGGACGCCGGCTTCTCATGCCGGTAACAGGGGTTCGACTCCCCTACGGGGTAT
>CAZLXE010000078.1:1976-11450 GCA_964563005.1 uncultured Isosphaeraceae bacterium | reverse complement strand
CGGGGACCTCACGCAGGAGAGCGCAAACACACCACCACACGACTCCCCACACGAATCCCGCCGCACCCAGAAAACCTCCACCCCCCCGATCATCAACCCACCCGAACCCAGCGGCTCCCCCAACCCCTCCCCTTCCGCCCCGAATTGACTCAAAACCTCCCCCGCCTTCGCCCCCTGCAATTCCAACCGATGCTGCGTCTCGGAAACATCCTCAATCTCCACCTCCTCTACAAACACAAACTCCCCCAGCGACTCCACCACCGCCACCGCACTATGAATATCCACATCAATCAGAATCTCCTCCCCCGTCTCCACCAACAACAGATCCGCCACAATCCGCCCCTTCCGATCCAACCAGAATGATTCCGCACTCTGCCCCACCGCCAACCCCTTCAATTCCTGCGTTAACAGCCGCCCCAGAAAATCCCGCCGATCCCCCCCCGTCACCCGCAAAGTCGCCCGCTGAGGACAATCCATCAAACCCGCCCCCTTCCGAATCGCCGCATACTCCAACTCCACCACCCCGAACGCCGCCACGACTTCACAAACCTCGTCCGGCGATTCCCCAATAAAGAGATACTCCACCTCAAGAGGAACCGACATCTCCCCCACCGCCGCCCCCGGCCGGGCATCGGCCTCCGCATGACTGGTGCGCGCGGCTTGTGCCCTCACCTCAGCTTCATGCAAATCACACAATGGAGAATGGCGGCTCATAAGAACCCCCCATCATACCCGGCCCGCCTCCCGCGAGAGGCCCGGTATCGACAGTCCCTCCCTCAATCCCGCATGGAACCCTCCGGCTGAGTCGATGCCGGGCGCGTCGTAGCCGGTCTGGCCGCACCCCCCGCCTTCCGCGGCAACGCCCCCACCACCTCCGTCGCCGGATGAAACGCATGCCACGCGAACCAGAAGGTATGCACCGCCCGCGCCCCCGCCGGCAGCGAAACCACCCGCACCGTCCCCTCCCCGTCCGCCCGCAGTTCCAGTACCCCCTCGGCAGATTCTTCCCGTACCACCCCCCCTTCCGCCCGGGCAATATCCGCCACCACAAACGCCCGCGCCTTCTCCCCCATCAACACTCCGATCACCGCCGTCTTGTTCACATACGGCCCATCCGACCCCGCCACCGGAAAATAAAGTTTGTCATTGCTAAAATAACGCCAATACGGATTCCGCTGATAAACCCGGCTGTGCCCCGTCTCCGTCGTCATCACCCGCGCCTTCGGAAACTGCTCTCGAAAAGAATCAAACCGCAGCAAACTCCATCCCCCAAGGTGTTTCAGCGACTTCCCCGCCAACGGCCCGCTGATCGCCATCAGCCCCACCTGCGACCACAGCGCATCATCCGTCCGGTCATACAGCAGCACATTCGAATTCATCAGCAACCCCGAAATGCCGAACTCCAGAACTTTTTTCCCCATCCTCCGATCCACCACACTCACCGAATCGCACAGCGGGCAGTAAAAAACCCCAATCGGCACGCCCCCCAGCGAATCGTTCACCGCCTCATGATGATTCAAAATCATAATGGGATACCCCCGCGTCTCCCCCCCCACCGTCACCGCAATCACCCGATCCTCATCCTTCAGAAAATCCACCTCACCCACGCCGGCCAGCACCGGATTCGTCAACGAAGGAATCCCATCCTTCCGCGGCCCGCCCGCCCCGATGGAATCCTCCGGCACCGTCAAATTGTTCGTATTAAAAAAATCCAGCCCGGACTGCTGGCGCGGAGGCGTATCCCGCTCCCGATGCCACCCCACCGCCCGCGCAAACTCCGTCCCCTGCAGAGAGTGCCGCAAGCGCACCCCGCCATACACCCCCAGCGGCAACAGAATAAGCATCAACAAAACCCCGGCAACCACTCGCGGCATCGTCCAATACCCCGGCTTGGCAGCGGCAATTTCCTGTGTTTCCGGCTGGTGATTCATCAAATACGCCTCCAATACAATAAACAGGCCAAAGGCAAAATCCCACTTGCGCCGAATAACCAACCCCTCATCATCTCCACCTATTCCCCCTGCCCGAAAAATATCAACCCGAATGCACCGGAGCCCGGGTCGAACTTGTCGCTTCCACCAATCGCCGGAACAACCCCGACCCCAACGCCTCCAACGCCGTCCGCTCCGGATGCCACTGCACTCCCAACCGAAATGAATAGTCCGGATGCTCAATCGCCTCGATCACCCCATCCGGAGCCGCCGCCACCACCCTGAATTCGCCCGGATCATTCACCGCCTGCCGATGATGCGAATGCACCATCCCCGTCCCCAACGCTCCCTTCACCGCATGCTCCCGCTTCCCCCAATGACCCGCCGCCGTCGCCAGCGAATCCGGCAGATATTGATCGATCATCCCCCCCCCCTGCAGCGCCATATATTGCATCCCCAAACACACCCCCAGCACCGGAACCTCCGGCCGTGTTTCCAGCCCCTCCAACAACCCTATTTCAAACACCTGACGCCGGGAATCCACCATCGTCGCCTTCGCATGCGTCGCCACCCCCCAATGCTCCATCTCGGGATCGTCCCCCCCAGTCAGCACAAACCCGCGGCACAATTCCAGATAATGCCCCACCTCATCCACCAGCGGCGGCAACAAAACCGGCATCCCCCCTGCCGCCCTCACCATGTCCGCATACCCCGGCCCCACCTTCCAACTCCCATCCTGAATATCCACCGTAATCCCGATGATCGGAGGAAGGCATCTCGAATAAGGATTTTGCGTAGGCATCACGCCGTCATCATAGCCCGACCCGTATTCCCCGTGAATCGAACCGCCGGGATGAGACGAAAAAAACGCCGCCGGTATGGACGCAGCGTTGTGGGGGATACGCTGCGAACACCACCGGCGGCATCACCAGGAGGAAGAAAAGGATCAAAATGGAAACGCCGTCTCTGCCCATCTATACGCAACAATCCCCACCGAGGATGCAGTTTTCTGCGTTCTCGTCTAAAGAACCCCGCAATTCGCTGATATCCACGGTTGTAAAATACAAAAAACCCGCTATCATGCCCCGCTCGTCGCCCTCGGCGTTCCCCGAGGGCTGCCCCGCGCATCCACGACGCACAGGAGTCTTGCCCCATGGTTATGAATTTTTACGGTCCCCAGGCGAAAACCTACCTTCAAAAAGGCGTCGGCGACAAGCCCTATATCGACTACAAAGCCGTCGATGAACTCCGCCGCCTCATGACTCCCAACGGGAAAATCTACTCCCGCAAGCGATTGGGTACTTCCGCCCGCGAGCAGCGACTGGTCGCTCAGGCCATTAAGCGCGCCCGCTACATGGCTCTACTGCCCTATACCAGCGCCACACTTTAAAAATTATCTTTCGTTGGTTCTGCGATTGGCGAACCGATCGGCGAACATGGTGATGCCTGAATCACCATAAGGCGATCCCTCAACCCTGCTTCGCCGTTTCGGTTTTCTTTCTCTGCAGCCGTGCTTTCATTTCTTTGAGCAGGCGCCGGGAGATCATTCCCACCGCCGACAGCCACAGCCGCATCCGCAACCGGCGCAGGCCATTATCGTGTCGATTCACCTTCAGACCTTGCCGAATCCACCCGGAGGCCGTCCGCAGCCGCCCCTCTTTTAGCGCCGCCAAGGCCAGATTATGCATGGAGGCGACGCAATGGGGATCGAGCCGCAAGGCCCGTCGCGATGCCACCACTCCGCCATCCCGATCATTCGATTGAAAGCGGGCCAGAGCCAGTTGCCGCAGCAATTCCGGTGAATCCTCATCGCCCGCCAACGCCTGCTCGAACACCTGCGCCGCATCACTCGCCATGCCTGCTTCCAGCAACAGCCCGCCGAATCGGGAAAGTTGCTCGAGAGGCGGAAAGACCTCGGGCCGATCGTCTGTCGTGGTCGCATCCCGCTCGTGTTGAAGGTGAATGCGGGCTTCATCCTGCCGGCCTCGCCGCAACAGGGTTTCCGCCAGAAACAGATGAATCCCGGGAAATTGAGGATGCAGTTTATGCACCAGTTCAAACTCGATTTGGGCTTGTTCGATGCGACCCGATGCCAGAGCGATCTGCCCCAAACGATGATGGGCCTCGATATTCGCCGGTTCCATTTCCAACACCCGCCGGAACTTTTCCCCCGCTTCAGAAAGCCGACCCAACGACATCAGCAGATCCCCGTAATCCAACAGCGTATCGATATTGCCCGGATCATCCCGCAAATCGCGAAGATACAGTTGCACGGCCCGTCGGGGTTGATGCATTGCCGCCAGAACCGTTCCCAGCCGTGCCCGAATCCGGGGCATGTTCGGGGCCAGTCTTAACGCCTCTCGCAAACACCATCCCGCCCGCTCAAATTCCCGACGGAGAATCAAACTTTCCGCAATCGCAGACAGGCACGCCGCCGACGGTTCTTCCAACGCCTGTTGCGAAAGGTAATACACCATTTCCGCGTCATCGTGTCGACCCAGACAGATATAACTGTCAATCCGATGGGCGTACACCCCTTCCAGATTCGGATTCAGCGACTCCGCCTGCTCAAATACCTGCACTGCCTCTTCGAATCGCTGCAGACGATTGCACACCACCCCCACCGCCACCAGTGGTTCCGGCTCCTCCGACATCAACTCCGTCGCTCTTCGATAACTCGCCAGGGCCTCCTCATCCCGACCCGATTGTTCCAGCGTCAATCCCAGATTGAAATACCACTCGCCCTGATCCGGATTCAGAGCGATCGCCTTCCGAAGCTCCGCTTCGGCCTCCGCCCAACGCCCTCGCTCGTACATTTCGAGGGCACGGTCGGCATACGATTCTGCATCAAACCATTGACTCATGACAGGAAAAGAGGAGGGTGGGGGAAAGAAGAACAGAAGAGACGATGATTCTTCGGCGGCTTTGATCGAATTTTTCCACAAAAGTCGCCGAAACAACGGTATTATATACCGCGTCCGCCGTGATGACATCGTCCAGTGTAGCCCGAATGTTCAGGTCGTTCCGCCCATGTTGAGGATTGTTGACGGTTTTTCTAGTCAATTGTGCCCCCCCGGCTGTCGAATCGCCCTTATTCCCGCAATTTTTGCCTGTCTCATCGTCGTTTTCTCCTGTTCTGCCTCCCCCCGGGCCTCTCAGGGCAGCGATCAAATCCAGGATCCACCCCTCACCCTGCAGGAAAAAGACCGCCTCCACGCCGACAGCGCCCTCCTCCTCAACGATGCCGACACCATCTCCCCCGAAATACGCATTGTCGCCGCCCGTAACCTCCTTACGCTGGGCAAACCTCAAGCCATCGCCATACTCGATGAAGCCCTCCGCAGCGGCTCCCCCCCCACTATGTCCGCCGCCCTGCAAGCCCTCCGGGAAGCCAATTCCCCTCCCTCCTCTCTCCTCGAAGCCCTCCTGCTCGCCGCCGTCAACCCACCCGATGAAACCATGACCCCCCTCGGGTCTGTCCTCTCCAAATACGGGAAAAATGCTCTTGAACGAGTCGGACGACTGGCTCTGGATCCCCAGGCCCCGGTTGAGCAGCGTCTGGCCCCCATCCACCTGCTCGGGGCATTCGCCGCCCGCGACAGTGTGCAACGCCTCATGATGCTCCTCAGTCCGGATCGCCAGGAGCCGGAAGCCATCCTTCAGGCCGCCTGCGCCGGACTCGAACAGGCCACCGGCATGCCCTTCGGCAACGATCCCGAATCCTGGCGCACATGGTGGCTCACCGCTCGCGATCTCCCGCAGAGTAAATGGCTGAAAGCCCAGGTCACCGCCCTTATGGAACTGGTGACCCGGCTGCAGGAAGAGATTCAACGCGAGCGACAAACCCACCAGAAAATCGCAGAGCAGTTCACCGCAATTTACCGTGACCTTTTCCCTTCTCTCCCCCTGGAAGAGCAACTGAAGCGTCTTCCCGACATGCTCGACAACTCCCTCCTTCCCGTCCGCGAATTCGCCATCGACCGCATTGCCCGCCTCCTCCGAGACAGCCGCCCCATTCCCGATGATGTTCAACAAAAACTAGCCGCCCGGCTCGACGACCCCCACCCCGAATTGCGCCGCGAATCCATGCGCCTCCTCGATGAACTCGCCTGGCCCGGCTTGTCGGAACAAATCGTTGCTCGACTGGAGCAGGAAACGGATGAAGAAACCATCCGCCGTATCTTCATCATTCTGGCCAAGCGCCCCACGCTCTCCGCCCTGCCGGGAATCCTCCATCACGCGAGTGATCCCCCCTTCACCGACGAAGCCGCCGCCGCGGTTTGGAGCATCGCCAACCTTCCTGCTTTTCCTCCCGGTGACAGCCCCGAACGCCAATCCATCCGCGAAACCTATACCCCAATCTGGGACCACACCCCCCAGCCCTCCATCCTTCGCATCCTCGCCCGATTCGGCTCTTCGGAAACCATCACCCCCCTGCTGCCCCTGCTCGATGGCGAAGATGCCGCCCTCCGCGATGCCCTTGCCGAGGGATTGGTCAACCAGCCCCTGATCGATCCCCTCCTCAAACGAGCGGCCAATCCCTCCCTGTATCTCTTTGCCGTACAGGGGCTGGTGACCGCAGAAGCCACCCAGGAAAATCTTCAGCGTCTGGGTGATCTCACCCCGCCCCCGCCGGAAGACCCGGACTCCCCGAACCCCCTCACTCAAATCTGGGAAGAAGGGTTGGTCAATCTCGCCACCAAACTCCCCCATGAATCCATCATCGCCACCGACGACCTCTTGAAAACAGTCGCCACTTCGAACATTCGGCGCAAAGTTCTGGAAACCGCCTGGGCCTTGCCTCCCGAATCATTCCTCCCCGAAACCCGCCTCACCCTCGCCCGGCATCTCGCTCAACTCCTCCTCCAAATGCGCCTGCCCGCCGCAGCCCACACCCTTCTCGCCCCTCTTGAAGATGAATCCCTGAAACCCCTCCGCTTTAAAGTGGCCCTCTCCTCTGGTGAACACTTCGATGAAGCCCTTGGCTTGAATCCGAATCCAAAAGCGTGGATCACCATCCTCGAATCCCTCGCCACTGACGATCCTCCCCGGGCCATAACCCTCAGCGCCGAAATCAACCGCCGTTTCGGATCCCAGATGGACGATCCCACTCGCGCCCTCTACCAGGCCGCTACCGATCGAATCCCCCCCCCACGCCCGGATTCCCCGAACCCGGCATCTCCTGCTCCACCAGTGAATCCTGACAACCCCTCGGGATAACCCGCTCCAACATGCCCTCCGATCTCGATCGCGCCCGCTCCCTCCTGCAATCATCAAACGCCATCGTCTCGTTCAGCGGGGCGGGATTGAGCGTGGAGTCCGGCGTGGCTACCTACCGCGATCTTAAGTCCGGCCTGTGGGCGAAGTACGACCCCATGACTCTGGCTTCCCCCGAGGGATTCATTGAAGATCCGTGTTTAGTCACCAACTGGTATGCGATGCGCCGAAAAGCCCTCGCCTCGTGTCAGCCCAACCCTGCCCACCAGGCCCTCGCCGCCTGCCCGGACATCCTTCACCTCACCCAGAATGTCGATGACCTGCTCGACCGGGCCTGCCGCGAAGCGGGGATGGATTCAGAACAGATCATCCACCTCCACGGCCGCATCACCCACGACCGCTGCTCCGAGAATTGCGGCTATATCCATGAAATCGACCTCGAGCAACCCCCGGAAGCCCAGACACCAGTAGATCTGAAAATCTGTCCGAAGTGTAATGCCCTCCAGCGCCCCGACATCGTCTGGTTCGGCGAAATGCTTCCTCCCGACGATTGGAACCGGGCCGAGCACGCCTGCACCACCTGCGAGATCCTCCTCGTCATCGGCACCAGCGCCGCCGTCCACCCCGCCGCGGGCCTCATCGTTACCGCAAAACAATCCGGAGCCACCATCATCATCGTGAATACGGAACCCAGCGAAGCGAGTTACATTGCAGATATCGAACTTCTCGGTCCCGCCGGAGAAATCGTGCCCCAATTGCTTGATTAATCCGCGTTTGTCAGTACCCCGCCCTCGTGCTACCTTCCCCTCATGGCTAAACCAAAAATCGACCCCAATACCCGGATTGAACAGGATTCCATGGGCGAAATGCCCGTTCCCGCCCATGTCCTCTACGGCGCTTCCACCCAACGGGCCGTGCTCAATTTTCCCATTGCCCATCGGCCCGTACCCCCCGAGATTATCCATGCCTTCGCCCTCCTCAAGCGGGCCTGCGCCGAGGCAAATCTCGACCTTAAAAAACTCGATCAGCGCCGCAGCCGCCTCATTACCAAGGCGTGCAACAAGATCATCACCGCCATCGAAGACCCGGCCGCCTCTATAGGCGGCGATCTTGCCGGAACTCTCCAGGAGTCACCTCAGGGCAAGGCCGTGAAAGGCAAAGTCAACGGCCTGCCTCCCGTGATGGAGCACTTCCCCGTCGATGTTTTCCAGACCGGCTCCGGCACCTCCACCAACATGAATGTCAACGAGGTTGTCTCCAACCTCGCCTGCAAGGAAGTCGGCGGCCAGGTCGGAGCGAAAAACCCCGTCCACCCCAACGATCATGTCAACATGGGCCAGTCCTCCAACGACACCTTCCCCACCGCCATGCAGGTTGCCGCTGCGGTCGCTGTCAAGAATCGCCTCATCCCCGCCCTTAAACATCTCACGAAAACCCTCAAAGCCAAAGCCCGCAAGTGGGATAACCTGGTCAAAATCGGCCGCACCCACCTCATGGACGCCACCCCCATTCGCGTGGGTCAGGAATTCAGCGGCTACGCGGCTCAGGCGGAATATGCCGTGAGCCGGGCCGAACGGGCCATGGTGCGCATGGCGGAAAACCTGCCCATCGGCGGCACCGCCGTGGGCACCGGCATCAACACTCATCCCAAGTTCGGCAAACTCGTGGCCACCCGGCTGACCAAAGCCACCGGAGTCAAATTCTTCGAAGCCCCGAATCACTTTGAAGCCCAGGCGACGAGGGATTGCATTGTTGCGGCATCGGGCGAGTTGAAGACGATTGCCGTGAGCATGTCGAAGATCGCCAACGATATTCGCTGGCTCGGCTCCGGACCGCGCTGCGGGTTGTTCGAGTTGTCGCTGCCCGCCACCCAGCCCGGATCCTCCATCATGCCCGGCAAGGTTAATCCCGTGATGTGCGAATCCATCATGCAGGTGGCGTGTCAGGTGATCGGCAACGACGCCGCGATCACTCTGGGCGGTCTGGGCGGCATCGGCTCCCTCCTCCAACTCAATGTCGCCATGCCCATGATGGCCGCCAATCTCATCGAAAGCATCACCCTCCTCGCCAATGTCACCAATTGCTTCGTGGACAAACTGCTGGTGGAACTGACGGTGAACGAAGACATCGCCACCGGCCTCGTCGAAAAGAGTCTCATGATGTGCACTTCACTGGCCCCGGAAATCGGCTACGACGAAGCATCAAAAGTCGCCAAAGGCGCCTTCGCCAGCGGCCAGACCGTACGCGAATATGTCCTCGAACACGGCCTCGTCAATCCCAATCGGCTGGATGAACTACTGGATGCCAAGGCCATGACGGAGGGGGG